>CANFZM010000003.1 GCA_947451525.1 Flavobacteriaceae bacterium | reverse complement strand
AATTGGGCTAGTTGCAGTTCCTACTGCGTTTACTTTGGATCCTTTTGTTACAAACAATCCTGCTCCAACAGCAGTATGATCTCCTTTAATAACAACACCTGCATCGATAGTCAAGGTAGCATTGTTTTTTACATAAATTTGTCCTCTTAGGTAATAAGTATTACAAGCTGTCCAGTGTGTATCTGTTGTAATGTTTGTTGTAACATCAACAGTTGTTGCTGGGTAAACTGTATTTTGTGGGTCAAAATTAGTCCAGTTATCCGTCCACATTGCTGCGGGAGCGGGTGCAAATGCACCACGATAAGTGGTTTGGGTAATTTGAGCTATACCTAAAAATCCGGTAAGTAATAGCACTAATAAAGCGTAAGTTTTTTTCATAGTTTTGTGTGTGTTTTTATTTTTTCAAATGTATAATGCGATTGTAAACACAAGAAAAAGAAATCATTAATTAAACAATAAATTTATGTTTCTAAATTGTAAATAATCAAATTATTGGAAGCAAAAAAGGCAAACATATAGTTTGCCTTTTAATTAAGTTTTTTTTGAAATTTTCTAGAAAGAATAACCAACGGATAGAGAAAAAGTTTGTCCAAATTTGGTGGACCAAACTAAATCATCTTCTGCAGGATTGTATCCATTTTTATTTTGAGAATCTCCAGTAAAGATAGAATTAATTGATTTTTGTATTCCGGTCACATTCGTTTTTCCAAAATCATTGTTTTGATAAAAAATTAAATTTTGGGCTAGAATGTTTTGAGCATTAAATTTTACTTCTATTTTATTTTTATAGAAACTTTTAGAAATTTGCATATCTAAGAAAGTTCTACTTTTTTCCCATAGTGCCATTGTTGTGTTTCCAGCAGTTTGATTACCTTGAATAGCAATTCGGTTTCCAATTCGATTTAAATTTGCCGATACCGCCCATCCAGACTCTTTGCTAATATATTGCAATCCAGCATTAAAAACATAAGGAGATTGGCCTTGTAGAGGAATTTCTTCTAAAGTTGAGGAAGTAACTAAATTAGAAATATCTACTTTGGATCTTATTATAGATAGATTAGTGAATAAAGTTAAATCGTCTAAGATTTTAGTGTTTTGTGCTCCAAAAAGAGAACTTAATAAAGTTCTGTATTCCATTTCTACACCTTTATTTTCGCCTGAATTTGCATTTTGATATTTATTGGTATTATTTGCTTTAGCCTGAATTTCAATTGGATCATTGAATTTCTTATAAAAAGCAGATATTGAAAATAATTGTCCTTTTCCAGGGAAAATTTCATATCGCAAATCGGCATTAAATATTTTTGCAATTTTAAGATTTGGATTTCCTTCCGTATTAAATTTTGTTGCTGCATCATAAAAAAGAAATGGTGCTAATTCTCTAAATTCAGGACGATTTAATGTTTTGGAAAAACTTAATCGAATATTTTGTTTTTTATTAACCCCATATATTAAATTTAGGGATGGTAAAAAATCTAATTGCGAATTGTTTACAACAACTGGAATTCCGTTATCTTCTTTTGAATTAAGTAATTGTGAATAATTTTCCATTCTAACTCCCCAAATCATTCTTAGTTTACTAACACTATTGTCAAGCATTACATAACCCGCATTTAATTTTGAAGAAGCAGTATAAGAATCATTTCCTTTAGTACCATCATACAAAGTTAAACCGCTAACTCCTGGAGAAATTATTCCCATGTTAGAACTATTGAAAATGGTAGAGTTATTTAAAAAAGGAATAGTATTAGAGAAATTATTAATAGTGTAGTTTATTCCGTTAACATTTCCACTAAAAGGAGTATAACCCAATTGTCTTGCTGTGAAATCTCTATAACGCGATTGTGTAAATACTCCAATTTTCACATCGGTTGCAAATTTTTCTGTGAATTTAATCTTTTTGTTCAAATCTACTTTTGTGCTAAATATATCTTCCACATTTTGAGAAACATACATAGACCCTGGAGATTCTCCTCCAACGGTGTTAATGGAGAAAAACGCAGACGGTTGAGTAACCGTACCATCATCATATTTAATATAAGAATAGGTGTTTCTTCTATCGTTTGGAACACTTCGCAAAACATTACTGTAAGAGCCTACCCAACTTATCTTAATTTTACTTTCAGGTAATAAATGTTCTCCACTTAGTTGACCAGTGTAAATTTTATTACTAGTAAACATTCTTGCAGTTGTATTGATATACAATGGATCACTTTCTTGCGATAACGAACCATTACGATCAATAACTTTATTATTAGAATTAATACTATACAAATTTTTAAAAGCAAAAGAATTATTCGAATCCATTTTCAAAGAAACATTTGCTAATATTCCTAATAATGTTTGCTCGTTATAATTATCATCTACTTGATTTGTCAATAATGCACCAGGTGTTTCATAAGTTTTTCGTAAAGTCTGATCGTAATTATTAGTTTTATTGTACGATACTGAAGCTAGAAATCCTAAATTTTGATTATCCTTTAATTTGAAAAATTTTCCGAGCGAATATTGAAAACTTACATTCGGGCTAAATTTTTTGTTATATAAACTCCAATCCGTTTGATATGATTTAGCCAAATTTGAAATTTGAGTAATACTATTCTGATTGTTAGCTTGTTGTAATGCTTGAAATTGAGTAGTTGTAGGAAAAGAAGAAGGCAAAGTTCTAGTTCCATCATCTACCCCTAACCAGTCTTTTTTTCCTCCTTCATAATACAATTGATTTTTTCCAGTAGTAATAGTATTGTAACCAGAACTCACTGAAAGATTTTGAAAATCTTTATCTGGTGTTCCTTTGGTAGTTATTTCAACAACACCTCCCGCAAATTCTCCAGGTAAATCAGGAGAAGCAGTTTTATAAATTACTAAATTATCAATCATATTAGCAGGAAAAATATCAAAAGAGAACGCTTTTCTATCTGGTTCTGAACTAGGAAGTGGTGCTCCATTTAAATAAGTAGTATTGTATCTATCGTTTAAACCTCTAATTATAACAAATTTGTTATCCTGCACACTTGCTCCACTAATTCTTTTTAATACATCCGAAGTAGTTCTATCTGGAGTTCTCTTAATAGTTTCTGCAGAAATACCATCAGAAACTCTTATGCTATTTTTTTGCATGGTTAAGAGAGATTTTACAGATTCTGTTTTGGCTTTAGTAGATTTTATCACTACCTCTTCCAATTCATTTTTCTTCTCTACCAAAGATACTGTCATATCATAAGTTTCATTAGAAACAGCCTCTACATCCGAAACAATTTTAGACTCGAAGGACAAAAATGAAAACTGAACTGAATAACTCCCAGCAGGAACATTTCTGAAAATAAAATTACCATCTGCGTCTGAAATCGTATATTTTTTTAAAGACTTAATTGCAATATTTACACCTGACAAAGGTTTTCCGGTTGCTTCTTCAACAACAATACCTTTAATAATTGAATTTTGACTAAATATTATTTGTGTAATAAAAAGTAATATTAATGTAGAAATTATTTTCATTTAAGATGGAATTTAAAATTAAAATGTTTTTGCAAAAATAATTATTGAAACCATTTATCAGGTTAACTGTATTTTATCAAATAGGCTGAAAATTATTTAAATATTAATTTAACGTTATTTAATTGTATTTTTAAAGTTATAATCTTAGAAAGAAATTAACATAAATATATTTTATAGTTAATCTTTATTAAAAAAAAGATAAATCATCATTGCTTGATAAACAATATAAAAAAATAGTATTATATTTGCTTGGACGAAAGAATACCCATGACAAAAAATTACTTTTACATTATATTATTTTTTCTTTGCTTAACCACTACTAGTGTTTTGGCTCAAGATTCAAAACAGCAATCAAAAGTGCAGGAAACCACTATTGAGGGGCTAAACTTTTACCCTAATCCTGTTACTAATGGCAAGTTATACATTTCCTCCAAATCTAACGACGACAAACAAATTACTATTTTTGATGTTTTAGGCAAAAAAGTACTTCAAACACTTTTAACTTCAAAAGAATTGAATGTTGCCTCACTTTCTCCAGGTGTTTATTTCATTAAAATTGAAGAAGGAGACGCAAGTGCTACTAGAAAATTAATTATCAGATAATTAAATCAAAATAATTAACTATTTTTTTACATGGATTTTTTTCATATAATAGAAATAGTAATTATCTTTGTTGAATAATTTACATTTAAATATTATGAAAAAACTTTACATTTTATCTTTACTAATTGCCTCAACTGTAACCTTTGCACAAGGTTCTGATTCTTTTCCTTATTCAGGAACTTTAAATGCTAATGGGTGGCAAACTCATAGTGGAATTTCTGGACAAATGACAACATTGTCTGGGTCCTTAAATTATTCAGGACTAACTACTAGTGGAAACCAAACACAAATTGTTGCTGGAAACACCGAAGATGTTAACCTTACTTCTGCAACAGCATTAACAGGTGCGGCTTACTATTCAGCTTTAATTAATTTACCAAATGTAACTGGTCAAGCAGCAAACACAACAACTGGTAATTATTTTCTAATGTTAGGTACTTTATCTTCAACAACACCTCCAACTTTAACTGTTTTTAGCGCAAGATTATATATTCGTGCTGGTTCTGCCGCAGATACTTTTAATCTTGGAATACTAAACGGATCAGGTGGAACTGCAGCTCCATCTTTTTCTTCAGTTGACTATAGTATTAATACTACCTATTTTGTTGTGGCGAAATTTGATTTCACAACTAACACTGCAAGTTTATGGGTAAATCCTGCAATTGGTGGGACTGAAGGAACTGCTACAGTAACTAATGCAACAGGTACAACCGCAGCTCCTGCTCAAGTTGAGAAATTAGTAATAAGAGAAGCCGGAACAGCAACTGCTGGAACAGGAAACATTCAAATTGATGAAGTTAGAATTGGTGGAACTTGGGAATATGTTACATCTAATGTTTTAAGAACTAACCAATCAGAAATTTCTGGACTAAGTATCTATCCTAACCCTGTCGTTAACGGAACTTTATTCATTAACACTGATGCAAATGCAGAAAAAACAGTAACTGTTTTTGACGTATTAGGAAAACAAGTTTTAAACACGACTACTTCTACAAATGCAATTAATGTTAGCCATTTAAACACTGGAGTATACATGGTTCGTATTACTGAAGAAGGAAAAACTGCTACTAAAAAATTAGTTATTAGATAATTAATTTAAAATATATTTGAAAGCTCCAATTCGCATTGGAGCTTTTTTATTTTTATTACTTTTGTAAAAATTATCCCCTTGATAGATTCACAAGATATTTTCACGATCGCCAATGCAAAGCAATTTGAAAAAATTGCCTTGAAAGTTTTTCGTTTCCAGTACGAAAACAATTCCGTTTACAGAGAATTTTGCGAGCTATTAAAAGTAGAAAAAGGGAGCGTGAAAAACTTACAGCAAATTCCTTTTTTACCAATTCAGTTTTTTAAAAGTCATAAGGTCGTTTCTAATTGCAATCCTATTCAAGAGACATTTACTAGCAGTGGCACCACCGGAATGATAACTAGCAAACATTTAATTACAGATGTTACTCTATATGAAGAAAGTTATCGAAAAGGGTTTTCTGAATTTTATGGAAATATTGAAGATTATACAATAATAGCACTACTCCCATCCTATTTAGAGCGCAGTGGCTCCTCGTTAATCTATATGGTGAAAGATTTGATTGAACTATCTAACAATGAAAACAGCGGCTTTTATTTACATAATCACGAAGAACTTCTTTTTAAACTAAAGGAGTTAAATTCTTTGGATAAAAATATTATTCTAATTGGTGTAACTTATGCCTTGTTGGATTTAATAGAATTTGCAAAAGCAACTTCCTTTCCATTAAGGGAACTAGGTAATTCAACCATTATCATGGAAACTGGTGGCATGAAAGGAAAACGAAAAGAAATCATCCGGGAAGAACTACACGAAATACTTTGCGAAGGTTTTGGTGTTTCTAGCATCCATTCTGAATATGGCATGACCGAATTATTATCGCAAGCCTATTCTTTAGGTAATGGTATTTTTGAATGCCCAAATTGGATGAACATCTTAATTCGCGATACAGAGGATGCTTTATACTACGTTGCAACAGGAAAAACTGGAGGCTTAAACGTTATTGATTTAGCAAATATTAATTCTTGTTCGTTTATCGCAACTCAAGATTTAGGTAAGAAATATCCTAATAATTCCTTTGAAGTATTAGGAAGATTCGATAATTCCGACATCAGAGGATGCAATTTAATGGTTTTGTAATTATTTTTTATTAAATTCGTGAGTACTTACCTTGTCAGTATATGCGAAAAATCAACTTCCTTATCCTCTTTGTCACTTTTTCTATTTCAGCACAAATCGAATTGAAAATTGATTCCATTACCTCAACGGATATTAATCCTAAAAAAAGAAAGTTTGATATTAATTACCACATTAGTAATTTAACAAATAAAGAGATTTCTTTTTTTTTAATCCCAAATTCTCTAATTGCAAATTCTGCAAGTTCCTTAACTTTATTTCCTGTTTATAAAATATTTCAAAATGGTATTTTTGAGGATGTTGACGGCCCATTTTACGAAAGAACTTTCAAAGAACAAGAAGACGTGGAGGATTTAAACGATTCGGATAAAAGAAAAAAATTAATCGAAGAAATTACCAAAAAATACACCTTAGAATACCAAGACATTATAGAAAACTACAAGAAAAATGGTGGCAAAAGCACCGACGAAATGTGGATTTTTAAAAACCAAAAACTCTTGCAAAACATAGTAATTATCAAACCCAATGAGACTAAAAATTTTATCATTCAAACCAATTGGGACAAAAAAAGGTATTATAAGATTGATGATAACGAATACTATCTTAATGAAAAGGATAAATTTGAAATAGAACTATGTTTATATTTAGACAAATCCAATAGAAAGAATTCCCTTTCATCAGAAGAATTTTTAAAAATTAATAATGATGAAAATTTCATTCAAGGCACTTTTACTTCTAACAAAATAGAAATCAATTTTAAAGAATAGTTTATGAAAGTTATTCGAATACTGTTTTTCCTGTATATTAACACCTTATTAGGTCAAAGTCAGCAAATTGAACTGAAAATTGACTCTGTTACCTATTTAGATTCTATTCCTACAGAAAGAAAATTTACAATCAATTACCATATTGAAAATTTAACCAATAAAGAAGTTTCTTTATTTGGGTATCCAAATAACTTAACCCCTTATACTAGAGAATCAATGGCAAAAACGGTAACTTATAAAATCTATCAAGAGGAGGAAATTATAGAATGTAAAGGTATTTTTAATTCCAAATTAAGAAAGGAATTCTACAAAAATTTTGAAGCAGCAAAAACTCAAAAAGAAAAAGACAGTTTACTTCATTTATTCCTTAAAAAAGAAATGAATTTTGATTACCAATCAATGATAACTAAAGATGAAAAAGAATTATTAGAAAATGAAAAAAAGTTGGTTTTGAATTCAATTGTAAGTCTAAAGCCTATGGAGAAAATTCTTTATACAAAAACTCTATATTGGGATAAAAAAAGATATTACAAAATTGAAGATAACGAATATTATATAAATGAAGACAAACCCCATTTTATAGAATTGTCAATCAATTTGGCAAAAGACAATTACAATTACAATCTTAATGCCGAAGAATTAAAAAAAATAACTGGCAAACTTAACTTTATTCAAGGCACTTTTACTTCCAACAAAATGGAAATAAATTTCAATTAAAAAAGGAGCCTAATTGGCTCCTTAATATTTATATGACTTTAATCAAGTAATAATTTTTCTTGCCTTTTTGCAAAACCAAGAATTTATCTTTTATTAAATCTTTTTGTGAAATTATATAATCTTCGGCAACTTTAGTTTTATTAAGCGAAACTGCATTTTGTTTTAACTCGCGTCTAGCATCACTATTAGATGGCAAAAAGTTAGTTTTTGCAGAAAGTGCTGCTATCATATCCAAACCATTTTCAAGGACCTCTTTAGAAATTTGTGCATTTGGCACACCATCAAAAACCTCTACAAAAGTTGCATCATCCAGTTTTGCTAAATCCTCCATAGTTGGACTAAAAAAAGCATTCGAAGCGAATATTGCGCGTTCTAATTCTTCTTTTCCGTGAACAAAAGTGGTTACTTCTTCTGCCAAACGTTTCTGTAATACTCTTAAATGTGGCGCCTCCAAATGTTCTGCAATTAAAGCATTGACAGTATTTTTATCCAAAAATGTGAAAATTTTAATATACTTTTCAGCATCAACATCTGTAGTATTCAACCAAAATTGGTAAAATTTATAAACCGAAGTTTTATCGGTAGTAAGCCAAACATTTCCACCTTCGCTTTTTCCAAATTTAGAACCATCGGCTTTCGTAATTAATGGACAGGTCATTGCATATGCCTTAGCACCTTCGCCATTCATTCTGCGCACTAATTCGGTTCCGGTAGTAATATTTCCCCATTGATCGGAGCCACCCATTTGCAATAAGCAATGGTGTTTTTTATATAAATGATGAAAATCGTATCCTTGAATCAATTGGTATGTAAATTCAGTGAAACTCATTCCGTCTCCTTCAGCACTTAGTCGTTTTTTAACCGAATCTTTTGCCATCATATAATTAACCGTGATACGTTTACCCACGTCACGAGCAAAATTAATGAACGAAAAATCTTTCATCCAATCGTAGTTGTTCACCAACAAAGGAGCATTAGCAGCAGTAGAATTAAAATCTAAAAAGCGAGATAAAACCGCTTTAATTCCTGCAACATTTTTATCTAAAGTTGCTTCATCTAGCAAGTTTCTTTCGTCTGATTTTCCAGATGGATCCCCAATCATACCTGTAGCACCACCTACCAATGCAATTGGTTTATGACCAAATTGCTCCAAATGAACCAAAAGGATAATTGGCACCAAACTTCCAATATGCAAGGAATCACTTGTTGGATCAAACCCAATATATGTCGTCGTCATTTCTTTAGTAAGTTGTTCTTCTGTGCCGGGCATTATATCGTGCACCAATCCGCGCCATTGTAATTCTTCAACTAAATTGTTCATCTCACTAGGATTAAATTTTATTACGGCATTCGATGTAATTTCATTCCATCGTAAAACTATAATTTGCGCAAATATAAGGATTGTCAATGGTAATGGCAATATCAATGATTTTGAAAATAAAATAATAAAACCAAAAATTTATTGATAAACAAAATCCCCAACTTTCAAATTAAAATCTAAACGACTAATTTCTGAGGAGGATTAACTAAATTATTTAAAACAAAAAACCCGCTCATCACGGAACGGGTTTTAAAATATCTAAATTGAATTAGATTATGCTTCAAAAGGAATAATAGAAACAAACGACTTATCGCCAGCTTTTTTCTGAAATTTCACTACTCCATCAACTCTTGCATGTAAAGTATGATCTTTACTGATGTAAACGTTTTCTCCTGGATTGTGTTTTGAACCTCTTTGTCTTACGATAATGTTTCCAGCAATTGCAGCTTGACCACCATATATCTTAACGCCTAAACGTTTAGAATGTGATTCTCTACCATTCTTCGAACTACCGACACCTTTCTTGTGAGCCATGATGTTTTGGTTTTATAAGTTATTACTCTTGACTATCTGTTTTTTTAGCTTTTTTAGGAGCTGCTGCTACTTCATCAGTTGCTTTTTCTGCTTTAGGAGCTTTAGCTTTCTTAGGAGCCGCTACTTCTTCTACAGTTTCAACAACAGGAGCTGCTTCTTTTTTAGGAGCTGCTTTCTTTCCACCAGTAGCACTAATTCCTTCAATAAGGATTTGTGTTAAATACTGACGGTGACCGTTTCTCTTTTTGTAACCTTTTCTTCTTTTCTTTTTGAAAATGATTACTTTATCACCTTTTAAGTGTTGTAACACTTTTGCTTCTACTGAAGCTCCTTCTATAGCTGGGGCGCCCAAAGTGATTGTGCCATTATCATCTAATAAAAGAACTTTGTCAAAAGAAACTTTTGAACCTTCTTCATTAGATAAACGGTGAACATAAACCTTTAAGTCTTTGCTTACTTTAAATTGTTGCCCTGCTATCTCTACGATTGCGTACATAACAAATTGTTTAGTTAATTTTTTTAAGGTTGCAAATATACGAATAAATATTTCTCATACAACTGTATTGACAAAAAGTTTTTACTTAAAAATCAGTTTGTTATCCAAAATTTTAATTTTCAACAAGAATTATCATTTAACTAATTAAAAATAACTATTTTCGTGTAACATTTTTTGCAATGGTTCTACTAATTGCACTATCAACTAATACGGAATAGTTTTATGAAAAAATCTTTAATCGCTCTAAGTTCAATGCTTATGCTAGGAGGAACAGCTCATGCCCAAAAGGTCGCTTTTGAGGAGTATGATTTAGCTAATGGAATGCACGTTATTTTACACAACGATCCATCGGCACCAGTCGTAATAACTTCGGTTATGTACCACGTGGGTGCTAAAGACGAACAACCAGACAGAACTGGTTTCGCACACTTTTTTGAACACCTTTTATTTGAAGGAACCGAAAACATCAAACGTGGTGAATGGTTTAAAATTGTTACTTCTAACGGAGGTACCAACAACGCCAATACCACTGAAGACAGGACTTATTACTACGAAGTTTTCCCGTCTAATAATTTAGAATTGGGATTATGGATGGAATCGGAAAGAATGATGCACCCAGTTATTAATCAAATTGGGGTTGACACGCAAAACGAAGTGGTAAAAGAAGAAAAAAGATTGCGTTACGACAATAGTCCATATGGCCAATTGATTCCACAAGTAAAAAAACACATGTTTACCAAACACCCATACCGTTGGACAACCATAGGTTCAATGGATCATTTGGACGCTTCTAAATTGGAAGAATTTCAAGCATTCAATAAAAAATTCTACATTCCTAACAATGCGGTTTTAATTGTTGCTGGAGATATTAGTAACCCTGCCCAAACTAAAGAATGGGTTGAGAAATATTTTGGTTCTATTCCTAAAGGACCTGCTATTGTGCGTCAAAATTTTGTAGAAGACCCAATTACGCAACCAATCAATGCTACTTTTGAAGACGCAAACATCCAAAAACCAATGGTTGTTGCTGCATATAGAACACCTTCTATGAAAACTAGAGACGCTAGAGTATTAGATTTTATCTCTACCTATTTAAGTGATGGTAAAAGTTCTAAATTGTATAAAAAAATCGTAGACGATAAAAAAATGGCTCTTCAAATAGGTGCTTTCAGTTACAACCAAGAAGACTACGGAACTTATATTCTTTATGGAATGCCACAAGGCGATTTTACATCTAAAGATATTATTAAAGAAGTAGATGAAGAAATTGTAAAACTTCAATCGGAATTGATATCTGAAAATGATCTTCAAAAATTAAAAAATAAATACGAAAACAATTACGTTAGCGGAAATGCAAGTGTTGAAGGTATTGCCGATAACTTAGCATCCTTTTATTTATTATATGGTGATGTAAATTTAATTAACACCGAAATAGAAATGTATAATTCTATTACTCGTGAAGAAATTAGAGATATCGCTAAGAAATATTTGAATCCAAACCAAAGATTACTTTTGGATTATATTCCTGCCAAAGATAAAGCAGACTCGAGCCCAAGCGAATCGGCAAAGCAAAATAAATAAAATAACAAGAAAATGAGAAAATCAATTATATTATTATCGGGCTTGTTTTTAACTATAACTATGCAAGCACAAGACAGAACCCAACCAAAACCAGGACCTGCTCCTACTATAAACATCATGAAACCAGTAACTTTTACTTTGCCAAATGGCTTAAAAGTTTTAGTGGTAGAAGATCATAAACTACCAAGAGTTTCTTTCAATTTATCTATCGATAATGCACCTTATGCCGAAGGCGATAAAAAAGGTGTTGATGAATTAACCGGAAGTTTAATAGGTAATGGTTCTATGAAAATTGCTAAAGATGCTTTCAATGAAGAAATTGATTTTCTAGGAGCAGATATAAACTTTAGCACTGACGGAGCATACGCTAGCGGACTTTCTAAATATTCAAAAAGAATTTTAGAATTAATGGCCGAAGGAACCTTAGACCCTAATTTTACGCAAGAAGAATTTGATAAAGAAAAGGAAAAATTAATTGAAGGTTTAAAAACACAAGAAAAAAGCGTTCCTATAGTTGCGGGCCGTGTAGAAAATGTTTTAGTTTTTGGAAAAAATCATCCTAGCGGAGAATATTTAGCCGAAACCTCTATTAAAAATGTATCTCTTGCTGATGTAAAAGCACATTACGGAACCTATTTTGTTCCAGAACATGCTTATTTAGTAGTAATTGGAGATGTTAAATTTAAGGACACTAAAAAAATGGTAGAGAAATTATTTGGTTCTTGGGTAAAAGCTACCGCGCCAAATTTATCTTACTCTGCACCAAGTAATGTACAGTATACGCAAATCAATTTTGTTGATATGCCTAATGCCGTGCAATCGGAAATTTCTTTAGTAAACTCGGTTAATTTAAAATTATCCGATCCAGATTATTTTCCTGTAATTGTTGCTAACCAAGTATTAGGTGGCGATTTCAACAGTTATTTAAATATGAATTTAAGAGAAGCGCATGGTTGGACTTACGGTGCCCGTTCAAGTTTTGGAGTAAATAAATATACTGTTAGTAAATTTAAAGCCAATTCTCAAGTAAGAAATATGGTTACCGATAGTGCTGTGGTAGAATTCATTAAAGAAATTAAAAGAATTAGAACCGAAAAAGTAACAGATGAAGCACTTAGCAATGTAAAAGCTGGGTATGTTGGCCGATTTGTAATGCAAGTTGAAAAACCACAAACCATTGCACGCTATGCACTTAATATTGAAACAGAAGGCTTACCTGCAGATTTTTATGAAAACTACATCAAAAATATTCAAGCAGTAACTGCTGATGATGTTATGCGAGTAATGAATAAATATGTTCTTGCAGACAATATGCGAATTTTAATTACAGGAAAAGGTACTGATGTTATACCTGGTTTAGAAAAATTAAAAATTCCGATGTTTTATTTTGACAAATTTGGTAATCCTACAGAAAAACCAAAAATGAAAAAACCTGCTCCAGCAGGAGTTACAGTTAAAACAGTTTTAGACAGTTATATTGCAGCGATTGGTGGAGAAAAAGCAGTGAAAGCCGTTAAAACTGTTGCTATAAAAGGTACAACAACAATTCCACAAGCTCCTTCTCCTCTAGACTTTACTTCTAAAACTGATGCTAAAGGGAAAATGCTAGTTGAATTGGCAATGGGAGGAATGAGTTTGATGAAACAAGTTGTAAATGAAAAGGGAGGTTACACAATGCAACAAGGTCAGAAAAAAGTTCTTGAAGGCGATGACTTAGCAAAAATGAAAGAAGCTGCAGTTCCATTTTCTGAATTAAATCTAGCAACCAAATCAGGTGTTACTTTAACTGGAATTGAACCAATCAATGGAAGCGATGCTTATGCAATTGTTAATGGAGATTCTACTTCTTATTATGATGTGAAATCTGGTTTAAAAACTGCAGAAGCAGAAAACAAAAACCAAGGTGGTAAAAAAGTTACAACTATAACTTATTTAAAAGATTATAGAGATGTAAAAGGAGTGAAAATTCCTTTTAATACTGTCATGAATGTAGGTTTTGAATTAGATATTAAAATGTCTGAAGTTAAAATTAACGAAGGAGTTTTGGATGCTGATTTTCAATAATCAGAACTAACATAAATTGGAAAAGACCGTCAGCAATGGCGGTCTTTTTTGTATATAATAGTTTTAAGATTATTTTTTATTTGCTAGATACACTCCAATTAATATTACAAATGCTCCAAAGAATTGCAAAGGAGTAAGCATTTCATGATCTAATAATCCCCAAAAGAATGCCACAATTGGTATTAAATAAGTCACCGAAGAGGCAAAGACTGGAGAGGATATTTGAATTAATTTAAAGAAACAAATGTTGGCAATACCTGTCCCTACTATTCCTAAAACTAGAATAAATAACATCGAATGTTGGGTTTCTGGCAAGGAAACAATAGACAAAAAATCAGTTGAAAATAAAATTACTAATGCTGGCACTAACAATACTACAAAATTTCCAGTTGTAATGCTTAAAGGCTTCACATCCGAAAGTAGTTTCTTAATCAAATTCACATTTACAGCATAACACACGGAAGCAATAATTACCAAAACAGCATAATAATAATTGTCATTTGAACTTTCTTGTTTTCCATTAAAAATTAAAATGGCAGTTCCCAATAAGCCAATCACCACACCAATAAATTGGCTTCTTTTAAACGAAAGTCCAAACGCTACAAACCCAATCAATAAAGTATTTAATGGAGTTAGTGAATTTAAAATAGAACATACTGAACTACTTACTTTAGTTTCGGCTACAGCAAAAAGAAAGGCTGGAATAAAAGTGCCAAATAAAGACGTAATAGCAATGTATTTCCACTGGTATAGTTTTATTTCGGTTAAACTTTTAAAGCCTATTAGTAATAAAAATCCTGCTGTAAAAATAATCCGCAAGGCACCTAGTTGGTAAGGCGATAAACCGATAAGTCCTTTTTTGATAAGAATAAAAGAACTTCCCCATATTAAGGAAAGCACTACTAATAAAGTCCACTGGAGTTGTTTGGTTTGCATTGTTTTTAATTTGAAGCGACAAATTTGACATAATTTTATGAATTGTCATCTAAAAAATAGTGTAATTTTGCTATAATAAATTAATTGATACCCAAACTAATAAAATATAATAACATGAAATTTTCAAAATCAATAGTAGGATTAGCAATTGCGACAGTTCTTTTTGTAGGATGTAAAAACAACGAAAAAACTCCTTCAGAAGTTGCAACAAAAAAAGATGCGAAAAAAGAAATAGCTGCTGCTGTGAAACCAGAAACGGCTTCATTCACTATAGATGGGATGACCTGCCCAGAAGGTTGTGCTAAAACTATAGAAAAAAAATTATCGGAAATGGATGGCGTTCAAAATGCCAAAGTAGATTTTGATAAAAAACAAGCAACAGTAAACTTTGATTTAGACAAACTAAAATCAGAAGATTTAGTAAAAGTGGTGGAAACTACTGGTGATGGTCAAACGTATAAAGTTTCTAATGTAAAAACTGGAACTAAGGCTTAACAACTATTCCATTATAGATTTCAAATAATAAGGGATTAAGTTTAAAACTTAATCCCTTATTTATTTTCTATTAACTACATAATCTATTCACAGCCTGGCACCCCTCTCCCTTGGAGATTGCTTGTCCCGACTTTTCGGGAGGCTGGGGGTGAGGTTTTTTACTTCCATTTCAACGTTTCCATCAATGTTTGCATATCATTTCGAATATAATCTGCTGCTGGCATAATCGAATCGAAGTTGGGTTTTGCATAAAAATACACAGACCCTGTTAGAAAATGTTTCACACTATCGGTTGCATAAAATTGGGCATTGGTTGCGGCATTTCCTGAAACTTTATAAAACATTCCATATACTTTATTTTGCGGATTCAAGTAAGGTTGCTCCAAGATGTCATCGGCCTTAATAACGTGCTCGTAAGTTAGTTTTTGAGCGTCCCGTAGTAATTTATCAATATTGCCATTTACAGGTTTGTAAGTCAAATAAATCGTTGCTTTCATTTTTGGATACGAAATAGTAAACCCACAATCTTTATCTTCCTTAATAACAGTCTCCGAATTCATATTGAAAGTAAATGGGCAATGGTTCTCAAAAGCATCGTATTCGGCAACCGGATAATTCAATCGCAATTGACTAGGAGGTTTTGGCAAGACCTCATTCTTGCAACTCATAAGAAGCAATCCGCTTATTAATATCCCACAACTATATTTTAATATCTTACCCATCAATGGTTACTTTAATCTGTTTAATTCTTTTTTTATCTACTATTTCTATGGTGAAAAGACAGTTTTCAAAATGTATTTTTTGTCCTTTTTTCGGAAAATTTCCTAATATTTCTAGAATAAATCCCGCCAAAGTTTCTGCTTCTCCTTTTCTAATTTCAAATAATTCTTCGTTAACCGAAATGATTCGATAAAAATCTTTCAAGTTGATCTTACCTTCAAAAAGGAAATTCGTTGCATCAATTTGCGAATAATTAATATTTTCTTCATCAAATTCGTCGCTAATATCGCCAACAATTTCCTCAATTACATCTTCCAAAGAAACCAATCCCGAAGTACCGCCATATTCATCTACCACAATGGCCAAATGGCTTTTCATACTCTGAAAATCTTTTAACAAATCATCTAATTTCTTGTTTTCTGGCACAAAAAATGGCTCTCTAAGTAACGTCTTCCAATCAAAAACTTCCGAATTTATATGCGGAATTAAATCCTTAATAAAGAGAACGCCTTTAATATGATCTATATTGTCTTCGTAAACCGGAATTCGGGAATATCCTTTTTCAATAATTTTTGGAAGAATATCCGAAAAAGTTTCCTCAATTTCTACTGCAAAAATATCAATTCTAGGACTCATGACCTGCTTAGTGTCGGTATTTCCAAAAGAAACAATGCCTTCTAGAAGTTTTTGTTCTTCATGGGAAGTGTCCTCGGTAGAAGTTAATTCTAAAGCTTGCGAAAGATGGTCAATAGAAAAGTTGGTCTTTTGTTTTCCTAGTTTTTCTTGAATAAAATTGGTTAGCCCCCTTAGTGGAATGCTAATTGGCGACAATAATTTATTTAAAATTAATAATGGATTGGCGATGAAACATGCAAATTTAATATTGTTTCTGCTGGCATATACTTTAGGAAGGACTTCTCCAAAAAGCAAAATCAAAAAAGTAACTAACAGTACTTCTACTAAAAATTTCACTGCCGGAATGGCAATCATTGAAAATACTTTATCCAATGAAAAAGAGAAAAGAATTACCACAGCAATATGCAGGAAATTATTTGCAACTAAAATAGTGGCCAATAATTTTTTGGGCTTTGCCAAAAGTTGGTTGATAATTAAATATTTAGAAGGATTTTGTTGCGATAAATCCGACAAATCCTTTTGTGATAAAGAAAATAATGCTACTTCTGCAGCAGCAACCATTGCTGTGCAAAAAAGCAAGCAGCAAATGCCTAAAATTCCAATAAACAAATTGGAATCTAAATTAAATAAAGTAAAACTGGGCTCTGGGTCCAAATTAAATGAAATTGGTTACTATTAAAAAGGCAAATCGTTCTCTATTGGAGCATTCATTGCGTCAAAGTTAGTGTTTTTTGTCTCTGGTGCTTGCATTTGTTTGTTGGCTTCGGAATCTTTTTTAACGGTTAAAAAAGTAAATTCAGTAACCTGAATTTCCGTAGTATATTTAACAGAGCCATCTTCTGCCTGCCATTGACGCGATTTTATACGCCCTTCAACATAAATTTTATCTCCTTTGGATAGGTATTTCTCGCAAATTTCGGCTGCTTTATTTCGTACAACCAAATTATGCCACTCGGTAGAAGTGATTTTTTCATTGGTTTGCTTGTTAATATACACCTCGTTAGTTGCTAATGAGAAGCGCCCAATACTGTTACCACCTTCAAAATAGTGCATTTTAATATCGTTCCCTAAATGGCCAATTAACATTACTTTATTTAAAGTTCCGTACATAAAAATGGTTTTTTTTGTATTTCAAAAATACAAATTAAATAGAAAACTTTTCAATAAAATTATAAATTACTATCGGGAATGGATAATTTTTCAGAATATCCAAGGAAATTCCATCCCTAATTTCATCCGTGACCGAAGCACGGTAAAAGTTAATATGTAATTTTTGATGGGATAGTTTATGTATTATCTGTTCGGGATTGTATACCGAAATCGAATCGATAGTGAAATCCACAAACTTTTCAGAAATTGCTTTAGAAATAGTTTCAAAATCCAATTCTTCGTCGGCTTCAATAACAGGGAATTCATATAAATTATGCCAAATTCCTTTTTCGGTTCTCTTATTAATTATAGTATTATTCGAATTATCAAGAAAAACTATATAGTTAAAATACCGATTGGTTACTTTGGTTTTCTTCAATTTTACAGGTAATTCTCCTACTTTTTTCTTTTGTAATGCAGCGCAACTAGTATTAAATATGCAACTGTTGCAATTGGGGTTTTTAGGCACACACTGCAAAGCACCAAACTCCATTATTGCTTGATTGAACAATGCTGGATTATCCTCGGGCATTAATTCTTTGGCTAAAGCCGAAAATTCTTTCTTGGCTGGAGCCGATGCAATGTCAGTTTCAATATCTAAATAACGAGAAAGTACTCTAAAAACATTTCCGTCAACAACTGGAACGACTTCATTAAAAGCAAATGAGGCAATGGCTGCAGCAGTATATTCTCCAACTCCCTTTAGTTTTATGAGGTCTTTATAATTATTAGGAAAGTTTCCGTTCAACTCATGAGCAATTATTTGAGCGGTTTTATGCATGTTTCGTGCACGAGAATAGTAGCCCAAACCTTGCCAAAGTTTTAAAACTTGTTCTTCATCGGCTTGCGCCAAATGCAAAACAGTAGGAAATGCTTCCATAAAAGTTAAAAAATAGGGCAATCCTTGCGCCACCTTAGTCTGCTGCAGCATAATTTCGGAAAGCCAAATAGGATACGGATTGACAGTGTTTCGCCAAGGCAAATCGCGCTTATTTTGTAAATACCAAGACAGTAAAGAGTTAGAAAAATCCATGTAAATTTATTGGGCTGTAAAAGTAAATCTTTATGTGATTAAATTTTAATCTATTATCCTTGAAATATTGTTTTTTTAATTCCTATATTTGCACTCTTAAAAAAATACAATAAATATTAAATACGAAAGAAAATGACGAAAGCAGATATCGTAGCAAAAATTTCAGAAAAATTAGGGCTTGAAAAAGGAGATGTTCAATCTACAGTAGAAGCGTTAATGGAAGAGGTGAAATCATCATTAGAAAGTGGGAATAATGTTTACTTAAGAGGGTTTGGTAGTTTTATTATCAAAACAAGAGCTGAAAAAACAGGTAGAAACATTTCAAAAAATACTACAATTAAAATTCCTGCACACAATATTCCTGCATTTAAACCTGCAAAAGTATTTGTAGAAGGAGTAAAAACTAAAACTGAAATTGCAGTTTAAAAATTCATTTATTAATCCTAAAAAACTTATACCATGCCAAGCGGAAAAAAAAGAAAGAGACATAAGGTAGCGACGCACAAACGTAAAAAAAGAGCGAGAGCTAACCGTCACAAAAAGAAAAAGTAGTTTTAAACTACTTTTTTCTTTTTAAACGTTCATTGAAAAGGAATTTTAGATTTGAAATTTTAGATATTAGATATAAAGCATCCGCATAAATTTAATGTCTACTATTAAAAATTTTAATATAATTCCACCGGGTAATACCTGAAATAATGTTTAATCCATCCTTACTTTGGGTTTAGGGTTCAGGGTTTAGGGTTTAGGGTTTGCGAAAACCTACAACCTACAACCTACAGCCTACAACCTTTGTCTGGATAAAAATTTACAACATGAATAAAGAACTAATCATCAGAAGTGGTGAAAATGCTGTAGATTTTGCCTTATTAAAAGATGGAAAACTAATAGAATTACACAAAGAAGAAGAAAAAGGAAGCAATTTTCTAGTTGGTGATATCTTTATTGCCAAAATTAGAAAACCTGTTCCCGGACTTAATGCTGCTTTTGTAAATGTAGGTTTTGAAAAAGATGCCTTTTTACATTACCATGATTTAGGTCCAGCATTACTTTCTTATTTGAAATTCATAAAACTTGTAAATACAGGTAAAATAAAAGATTTCTCCCTAAAAACCTTTCAGTTTGAAAAAGAAATTGATAAAGATGGTGCTATAGCCGATGTGCTAAATGCCAATCAATCTATTTTAGTGCAAGTGGTTAAAGAACCTATATCTACCAAAGGACCAAGAATAAGCTCTGAGCTTTCTTTTGCAGGTAGATTTTTAGTTCTTGTCCCTTTTTCGGATCGTGTTTCTATTTCACAAAAAATAGAAGAAAAAGAAGAAAAAGACCGATTAAAAAAATTGGTACAAGCAGTTAAACCAAAAGGATTTGGTGTTATTGTGCGAACAGTAGCCGAAGGCAAAAAAACAGAAGAATTAGAAAAAGACTTGCAGAATCTTATGAATAGATGGACTGCAATGTGTAAAAAATTACCAACTGCTCATCATCCGTCCAAAGTATTAGGAGAGCTTAACAAAGCATCTTCTATATTAAGAGACGTTTTTAATGATACCTTTACCGGTATTCATATTGATGATGAAGAGTTGTACCAAGAAACAAAGGACTATTTAGCCGAAATAGCCCCTGACAAACAAAAAATAGTGAAGTTTTATCAGTCAAATGATACCCCACTATTTGAGAAATATCATATAGAACGTCAAATAAAAACCTCATTCGGACGAACCGTTTCCATGAGTAAAGGTGCTTATTTGATTATAGAACATACCGAAGCTTTACACGTTATTGACGTGAATAGTGGAAATCGTTCTAACAAAGCAACTAATCAGGAAGATACTGCTCTTGAAGTGAACATGATTGCCGCTGCAGAAATTGCGCGCCAATTAAGACTTCGCGACATGGGAGGTATTATTGTAGTCGATTTTATCGATATGCAAAATCCCGAAAATCGTCAGGTTCTATACAATTTCTTGAAAGAGGAAATGAGCGACGATAAAGCCAAGCATAAAATCTTACCACCAAGTAAATTTGGTTTAGTTCAAATTACTAGACAGCGTGTAAGACCAGAAGTAAATATTGAAACAAGAGAAGAGAATCCAAATAATTTAAGCGGAGATGTAGATGCTCCAATTCAGATTATTGATAAGATTGCTTTTTCTCTTGAAAAAATTGTTAAAGACCATAATAATGTGAAACTTAACGTTCACCCATTTGTGGCAGCATATCTTAAAAAAGGATTTCCATCGCTACGTGCTAAGTGGTTCTTAGAACACAAAAAGTGGGTAAAAATAATCCCTAGAGATGCCTATACTTATCTTGAATATCATTTTTTTGATAGTAAAGGAAAAGAAATTAAATAATAGAAACCGCCTTTCGTGAGATAGGCGGTTTTTTTGTGGTTAATAAGTTTCAAAAACCAAGTAAGGTCAATAAGAGATTAATAGTATTAGAAATAATGATTTCACAAAAGACATAACCTGCTTAGCCCCGAGTGAAGTGGAAAATCCTGGCATTGCGATGAATGAATAATGTTGTGAGATTGCTTCGTTCCTCGCAATGCCAGATTGCAACGAAAAGCGGGAAAGACGTATATAGAAATGCGCAAACCTTTCGCTCCTAAAAAAAGATTACTACGGAATGACAAGATTGTGTTCATTTTTAATCCCGCACAATTTCCACTTTTCTTTTAATTTCGTTTCCAAATTCGTCTTCAACGGTGATGTAATGGAAGCCTGTGTTGGCCTCGATTTGCATTTCGTGGAAGGTTTGGGTAGTGCCTTTATAGACATTGTCTACATACCAATAGAGTTTGGCTTCTTTGTTGGAGTGCGCCACTTTGAGAATTACGGGTTGGATTTTACTATTGAAATCTTTGGTTAAGTAAATTTTGCTGTTCGCTTTTGGATAAATAAAATCCATAGATGCTTGCTGCGTTTGCTGGCAATCGGCACGAAATGGTGGCAAAGGCAGGTAGTCAATGTGGTTACTTTTGTAATACCATTCCATAACGGGAGGCAAAACAAACCATTTTTTACTGATAATATTGTCTACATTTTCGCAACTGCTATTTACCCGATAGTGTTGCGTGGCATCTAAATGCACCAATTTATGGTAAGGACAAATGGAAGTTTTTTTGCCATTTTTTGGAATAAGTTGCTTAGTTTTTGGGCAATCTTCTTGAGCCAAATAACCGCTTTTGGTGCAGACTTCGGCATATTCTAAATCGTTTAATGGTGCTTGAAACCAAGCCTTTCTTGGAAGTAAATTGAACACATCAAAGAGAATTGGCGCAGCACTTTCTACTCCGGTTAGTTGTGGGCGTCCTTCTCCAGAAGCGTTGCCAACCCATACGCCAACTACATATCTCGAATTGGTTCCGATGGCCCAAGCATCACGATTTCCGAAACTGGTTCCTGTTTTCCAAGCGATTTCTAAAGAGGAATCGTAGAATTTCCAGGCTTCATCGCCTTCGGGGCGGTTGACTTCTTTCATGGCGTTGTAAGCCAAGAAGATGGAACCTGCGCCTAAGATGGTCTTTTGGTTGCTCTGGTCTCCGTAATCTTGTTTAAAATCGTTGTTGTAATTGAGTTCGGCAAATTCCTTGGTGCGGTAATTTCCTTTGGAGGCGTTGTAATAATTCAGCGTGGAAGATAAATTGGCATAGGTGCGGCACAAATCCCACAAATTGCTTTCGGCTCCGCCAAGAATAAGCGATAATCCGTAATGATCGGGGCGCTTGTTGATGTTTTTTAGTTTGAATTTTTGGAGTAATTCGTAAAAATTATTCACCCCATGTTCTTGCAACATCAGTACTGCCGGAATGTTTAGCGAACGCGACAAAGCACGCTGCGCGGGCACGGCACCATCAAAGGTTAGATTGAAATTTTCTGGAGTGTAGCCCGAAATTTGAGTAGGAATATCAGGCACCAAAGTGTTGGGTAAAATTTCACCATCGTCAAGCATTGAAGCATAGAGCAACGGTTTCAAAATACTACCGGTACTTCGTGGTGCACCAATAATATCGACATCTTTGTCGTGTTCTTTGTCGGTTGGAGCATTTCCAACATAACTAATAATGTTGCGGTTTTGAATATCAATTACCATAATCGCTAAGTTGTGCACTTCGTTTTGCTTGTATTGGTTGTAATAATAGGCAGCAATTTGGTTGACACGATTTTGCAAGGACACATCCATGGTGGTTTTAATGCGCTTTCCTTCCTCCGATTTGGCAATATGTTGTAATAAATGTGGTGCAATTTGCGGTAAATTATACGGTTTTTGAGGCAAGGGTTCCTTTACCGATAATTGATACGTCATTATATCAATAATTTTTTCGTTGTATAATTTTAACAAAAGGGCATTGCGTTTTTTGAGTAATTTTTGTTGGTTTTTACCCGGATAAATCAAACTTGGAGCGTTGGGCAAGACTGCTAATGTAGCACTTTCGGCCCAAGATAATTGGTGGGATTGTACGCCAAAATACCGCCATGCAGCCATTTCTAAACCGACAACATTTCCTCCAAAAGGAGCATGAGCAGCATATAATTCTATTATTTTTTCTTTTGAATGACGAAATTCTAATCGAGTGGCAAGAATCATTTCGATTATTTTTTCAAAATAGGTTCTCCTTTGGTGATTGCGCGATAACCGAATTACTTGCTGCGTAAGGGTGCTTCCACCACGGACTACTTTTCCGGCGCTTCGATTTTGTTTAAATGCTTTGTACATAGCCGCTGGATTGAATCCAAAATGTTGGTAAAAATGTTCGTCTTCATAGTACACAATACATTTTTTGAATTTATCTGGAACGCTATCATTAGCAGGAAAACGCCATTGGCCATCATTAGCAATTTTGGCAGCGAGTAGTTCGCCATCGTTACTTTCAATAACCGTGGAGTAGGGTTCCTGAAAAAGGGTTCTCGGCAACGAAAAATAATAGACAAGTAAAAGAATACCTATAATTGCAGATTTCTTTTTGTTGGTTTTTATGTAGTTTAAAATGCGTTGTAATAACGCTTGGAGTTTTTGTTTCATGTTTTAAAATAACTCTGTCAGAGTTCAAAACTCTGACAGAGTTAGAGAGTTTGAAATATTAGTTACTTCACCACTTCCACCCATTGCCCCTTAGTTCTGGCTAAGAATTCATGGTCGTACATGGCTTCACATTGCAATCCAGGTAAGTAATATTTACCAAGATAGGATGCGTTTAGCAAGATTTTGAAGGTTCTAGTTTCTTTGGCACGCAAACTAAAATAGTAATTGGCACGATCGTCACGAATATCAATATAGTCGGCAACGTTATTGGTTGCATCGCCATAATCGGTATACCGCGTATTCACAATTTCAAATCCAGAAGGTAAAATTTGCGAAAGCGCAATGTTCTCTACTCGTTCGTTTTTGCGATTCGTTAAGGTTACTTCGGCAATGAATTCAGTTCCTTGCGCGATTTTGGTAACGGAGATTGCTGTTCCTTTTCGGTCTTTGAAAACTACATTTGCTGTTACGTTATTTTGCACCACGTTTTCTTTTCCAACAGGAAGAATTCCACTATTTAAGACACGAACAAATAAAGTATTGTTTTTATTGTTCTTTATGGTAACCGAATTGGTACCCGAAACCAAAACCAAATTGCGTTGTGCAATGGTTTTGTTGGTGTTAATAACTTGAACTTTTCCGCCATTGGTGTATTGAATGGAAACGCCTTTACTACCATTACTTTGAGCAAATTTAGACATAGCATACAATCCGTAAGCGGTAGTTTGTGTGCTCATCCATTCGTTGCTAGACAGACTTTTCGCCAATTTCGTAGCCATTGTAAATGCTTTTTGTTTTTGACCTAAGAGAATCAAAGTTTCTAAAGCCATGGCTCGGTTTCTTTCATTGGAACCATAATAATTGTAGTAACCGTCTTCGCTTTGTTCGTCAATAATAGATTTACTCAACAAGGCTAATCCTGCTGAATTTTGTTTGATGATGGCATAAGCAGCAGCCAAACGCAGTTTACTTTCGTTAGAAATTCCGACCGTTTCTCGTAGTCTATTCATTGATGCTAAATCGGCTGAGCCCGCTAGAGCCAACGTATATAAACGATAAGATTGTGCGAAATCGTTGCCATATTGTTTTTCATAGCGCCATTGTTTTGCCATTTTTTGTTGGTAGGAAATCCATTTATTTTTGAAACTGATTGGTAACACATAGCCTTTTTTCTCGGCTTCAATTAAGAAATGTCCTGCGTAGGATGTTCCCCAATCATCGGCATCGGCGTTCCCTGGCCAATACGAAAATCCGCCATTTGCAACTTGGAAATTACCTAATTTTTGAATTCCGGCAGTTACGTTTTTCTGAATTCGTTGTTTGTAAGTAGCATCCAAATCCATCACATCATTCAAATATAATTGAGGGAAAACGGACGAAGTAGTTTGTTCTACACATCCATGAGGATATTGAATTAAATAATCCAAACGTCGGCTGAAATCAACCGTCGGAACCGAAGAAACTTCCATTTTAGCATTGTTACTTCCAGTTACACCAAATAATTTCCATGAAATTGCTTTGGAACTGTTCGGATTTATTACAATATCCGTGTAAGTAGTGGTTATAGGATTCGGATTTGTAACATCAATTTCCACATCGTAAACCGATTTTTCTTTGCCCGAAGTTGCAATAATTTGAATCTTCCCTAAGCCTGTTGCACTTCCCACTTCAAGGTTAAAATATGCCATTTTTTCATCGGGTTCAGTAAATTTCACTATTTGTGATTTACTTCCAACCACTCTAACAGCAGTATTTGTTTTAATTTGAAGGGTTACATTTTTAATGTTTTTCTCGGTTGCAAAAAGCGTTACCGGAATGGTTACTTTTTCGGATGGAGATATTTTTCTTGGTAAGGAAGCCAAAACCATCAACGGACTTTTTACTTGCGTGGTTTTTTCGGCCATACCATAAGCACTTTTTTCTTTATTGGCAGCCACCACCATAGTTCGAACCGATCCAATGTATTTTGGAAGTTGGATTAGGTGTGTTTTAGTATCTCCTTTCCCTAATTCGAATGGGCCGAAATACATCACTACGGGTTTGAAACGATTGGCTTTTTTGGCTTTCCCACCACCTAAATCGGCATCTCCACCAATGGAGAAAACCTGATTTACTTTTCCACCATAGGCACCAATTACTTCGTCGTAAATATCCCAAGTCCGCACTCCTAAGGCCTCCCGAGTATAGAAACTATCCCAAGCATTAGGTGTTTTAAAACGAGTTAAATCCAACAAACCATCATCAACTACTGCGATGGTATAGGTCATTGCTTTTCCGTTTTTCTCAGAAACTTTTACACTAACTTTTTGTTCTGGTCGAAGTACGTTTGGCATGGAAATTTGTGGTTCCAAAACTGTATTTTTATCCACAACCTCTATTGGAACGATTCCGTACATTCTAATAGGAGAATCGTTTTTAGTAGAAGCATGCGGTTGCAATAAAGTAAGGTTAATGTACACGTTTGGTGCCATTTCTCCAGTGATTGGCAATTCGACAGACGTTTCTCCTTTTTTGGTTTTTGCCCAAA
The DNA here is from genome assembly GCA_947451525.1 of Flavobacteriaceae bacterium. Taxonomy (GTDB): domain Bacteria; phylum Bacteroidota; class Bacteroidia; order Flavobacteriales; family Flavobacteriaceae; genus Flavobacterium. Next base: position 147,724 of record CANFZM010000003.1, on the reverse strand, counting down.
GGGTTTTTACTACTTTCGTTCCGTTTTCGATAGAAATTAAAGCCCTTCCACCTTCACTGGATGGGAAGAATATTTTAGCAGTTTCGCCAACAGCATATTTAGTTTTATCTGTAGAAAAACGCAGCATGGTTGCTTCTTTTCCATTGGAATTTTTAGAACGATCGGACCAATACGGCATGTCAATAAATACTCTGGTTCCTGTTGCATGACCATCGGTTGGGTCGGAAACTCGAATTAAATAATTTCCCCAATCTTCTTGTGGAACGGCAAACGAAACGCTTCCTTTTCCGGAAGAATCGGTTGAAACTTTATAATTTCGATAAGCAATGGTAGAATTGGAAGAACTGTAATTCGACAAATTATCATTGGAAGCATCCCACCACCAGCGAGATTCTAATTTGTAAATGCGAACATCCAAATTTTGTACCGATTTTGGTGCCCCATTTTCATTCACCGTTACAATATCAAAACGATTGTTTTTACTAGTTTCCAACATGCCATAACGGTTGGGTTCAGGAGCCTTAACTCCCACATAAGTTAGGTATGGCGAGTAGGAAGTAGATGCCACATCGGTGCTCACATCGCCACCTTGTTCGTAAACTTTTGTAATGAAAGCCGCTTTCAACATTCCTGGTGCTTGACCTAACAAAGTTGGTTTAATCGGAATAGAAGCACGACCATTTGCATCCACTTTACCAGAGAAAATATTGATTTCTTCGGTGGAGAAGGTTCTAGTTGGATCGTCAAAAACGTATTTATCAAATCCTTTAAAAGTGGTTACTTGTTGCGAAAATTTGGCTTGTACCTCGGTTTTTAAATCTTTTGCAACAGCGCCGTGAAGCCATAAAACTTGAATGTTGTTGACGTTATTTTTACTTGTAGAAAGTATAGCGTCATTGAAACTATTTTTGATTTTTAAACGGTTGGGTTTGATGGTTTCAATTTTGATGTTTTTATAAAAACGAGCACCACCAATACTTGCCACTGCTTCCCAACTTCCTGTTGGAGCGCTAGATTGAGTTGGAACCACAAATTTATAATGGTTCATTTCGTTTAATTTTTGAACCGATTGGTAAACCGTTTTTCCGCTAGGGTCGTTTAATTTTAATTTTAAAGGATGGTTTGGAGGTAATTTATTGGCATTATCATTCAATATAAAGGATAAAAACAATGTATCTCCAGGACGCCAAACGCCACGTTCTCCATATAAATAACCTTTTAAACCTTTCTGCAAGGTTTCGCCAGAAACATCAAAATTACTAACAGACAACGAAAGTTCATCGTCCAATTTTACATAAGTGCTTTGATCGCCTTTGGTTACAATTGCGAAATAGGCAATTTTTTCTAATTGGAAGGAAACCATTCCATCGCCATCGGTGCTGGAGTCGGCAATTTTTTGTTGTTGGTAATTATACAAGGTTACTTTGGCACCCGAAATTGGATTGGTAGAAACGATGTCGCTCACGGCTACTACAACGGATTTGTCGGTTCCTCTTTTGGCAATTACGCCTAAATCAGAGGCTAGTATATTGGTTCCAATTCGGGTATTGCTAAAATAGTAATCGCTGCAAGGGTCTTGGCTTTCACGGTAATCGTAATCTTCCTCGTAGTAATAATCGTAATTCTCACCACTGTAATTTACATCATTTTCATCTACTTCCTCCTCGTCTTCGTCGGTTGCATTTTCGGTTTCAGAAGTTGTGGAAGTACATTTGTATAAAGAATATTTCTTTTTATAGGAGAATTCTACACGATAGATTGCACCAGGTTCTGGCTTGATAATTTTAGAAAGATCTAAGGCATAGGTGTTCCATTTGCTATAATTGAGTAAGTTGTTTTGCTTTAACTCTATAGTCGATTTGGCAATGGCCTGACTGACTTGTCTTAGATTTCGGGTACCATTTAATTCGTTGTCTTGAAGGAATTGTAGGATGTTGTTTTTGTAAATTTTATACACTTTTACATCCACTGCATTCAAATTTGCCACCTCAAAATTAAGTTTCAAATTATTGGAAGTTGGCATAATTGTACCGCTTTTCACTAAACGTACTCCGGGTTTTATTTGTTCAAATACTATTTTTTCGGAATAGTTGTTTTTCATTTTATACCCATAATCGTTTTCAATTCCTTGAAAAACTTCTACTAATTTGCTTCCAGAAAAGGCTTGCTCTAAAGCCGAAGCGTCTTCTGTAGGCACTGCAACCGCATCGGAAATATCGTCTACTGCAACCGCAGCACTATCTACTGCAACGGCTGTTGTATCTACTGCCGCGTCAACTGCAACGGCTTCTTTGGCGGTTCCTTTATCGACTTCCGAATTTTTGGCTTCGTTGCTAAAGAACACTTTTAAAACGTTACCCATTGTGGCAAATTTTAAATTTTTAGTGTTTTCAATTGCTATCAAACCTTTAAAATCTTGGTCTCTTTTTAAGGGATCTGAAAAATTTATCAACAACGATTGGTTGTTTTCGTCGCCAATTTTAATGTCTAAAACTTTGAATTGGTTTTTTCCAGGGATAGGAAATTTCACTTCTCCTTTTTGGTCAATGTCGGCATCATCGCCATCCCAAGCTATTACTATTTCGCTATCATCGTCAAATCGTTTTATTTTATCAATGGTAAATTTGAATTCGGTTGCAGTACTTGTTGCCTTATCGAAAGTTACTTTTAAATCGTCTCTGTTTTGGGTTACTTCAAGCAGTTTTTGGGCTTCTTCAAAACTTAAATTATCGGCAGTCTTGATGGTTCCGTTCAGATAATAGGTGTCTTTATCATAGGATTGTAAATCTAAGGTATTCACAATAAAATCTTGCTTTATGGTTTTCACCGAAAAATTAAAATCGGATAATTCTTTGGGAACTTTATTGGTGATTTTAGAAAGATGCAACGTAATTTGATACAAGGTATTTTGTTCCAATTTGTCTTTTGGAATAAATGCAATGGTATTGCTGGAGAGCGCCACCACTTTTCCGCTTACGCTAGGAGAAATGTCGAATAAATCGTCGTCAAGTTCTTGGTTGGGTTTCCAATCGCTTTTGTTGAAGGCCAGTTGTACTCGGAAATCGGATTTTACAGGAACGTATCCAGAGGAGAAACTCGAGATATAATCTTTGTATAATGAAAAATTGGAATCAAAATCGTTAGCCGATTTTTTAGAACAAGAATGCAATACAAAGATTGCAAGCAAAATAAGGATGCTTTTGGTAGTTTTCATTTTTCGGTAAATTTAAAATAGGTTTTTTATAAAAATAAGATTGTATCTAGCCCTGATGGCAGCGGAAATCCTCGCCATTTTTCTTGGCGAGATTGAAGCGTACAGCAGGAAAATGGTGGGAAAGAGTGCCCGAACCATTTGCTTCAAAATATTTAACTACATAAATTATATTTTAAAAAATGAATAAACAGGTGTTTTTTCTTTTTAAATTTTATTTGGGGAATTCTTAGTAAAGTTATACATTTTTGATATACAAAAACAAAATCGAAAAAATATTTTAATTTCTTTTTTTAGCAAAAAAACGCTTCATTAAATCGGCACTTTCTTGGGCTAAAACTCCTTGTTTTACTTGGGTTTTTGGGTGTAATTTAGTTCCAAGAGTTGAAAACCCCCTTTGTACGTCGTGGGCTCCAAAAACAATTTTGGAAATTTGACTCCAATATAGAGCGCCGGCACACATCTGGCAAGGCTCTAAAGTGACGTATAAAGTACAGTCTTTTAAATATTTACCGCCTAAATAATTGGCTGCCGCGGTTATGGATTGCATTTCGGCATGGGCGGTTACATCGTTTAGCAATTCGGTTAAATTATGGCTTCGGGCAATGACTTTGTTGTCTATGACAATGATGGCGCCAACGGGGATTTCATCTTTATCAAAAGCCGTTTCTGCTTCTTGCAAAGCCTTTTTCATGAAGTATTCGTCGGTGAAAATGTTTTCCATTTAGGGGTTTTGAAGTTATTTATCGGAATAATGACCCATGGCAGCGATTACAAATATGGTAACAATATTTTCTTCAACTCTATATATAAGGCGGTCTTTGGGGCTAAGGCGTCTGGACCAATATCCAGATAATTTGTGTTTTAATGCTTCAGGATTTCCGATGCCTGAATAAGGAGTTTCAGAAAGTTCGGCAATTATCTTCTCCAATTTTTTTAGAATTGCTTTGTTGCCCGATTTGAAGTGTTTTTCAATATGGATTTTAGCCAACTCTTCTATTTCAACCCTAAACTTCCCCATAAATCTTTTGGATTAACAGTTGTATAATTACCTCTTTTATCAGCTTCTTTAATCATTTTTACAAATTCGGGATTGTAAATTTCGTCTTCTTTTAGAATTGGGTTTTCGGTAATTTCTATGCCTTTTGCATCTTTAAAAAATGTATCGGTCATTACTCTAAAGGCTTTTCCTGCTTTAGTGCGCTCGTTGATTTTTATAGTGAAAGTTGTCATAGTCAAGGATTTTTGAATTACAAATATACAAAATTACACAAAAATTATGCCTGTCTAATAAATCAAAAATATGAATTCAATTTGTACATTTGCTTCATGTCTGAAAATTTACTCCAATATATTAACAATCCAACCGATTTAAGAAAATTGGAACTTTCGCAATTGCCACAATTGGCAAAAGAATTACGGGATTTTATTATTGATATAGTTTCTGTAAAAGAAGGGCATCTTGGCGCTAGCCTTGGTGTTGTAGAATTGACTATTGCCTTGCATTATGTATTTAATACTCCCGAAGATTTATTGGTTTGGGATGTAGGCCATCAGGCTTACGGCCATAAAATTTTAACCGAAAGAAAAGATAAATTCCATACTAATAGGCAACTTGGCGGGATTTCGGGTTTTCCAAAAAGAGGGGAAAGTATTTATGATACTTTTGGCGTGGGACATTCTTCTACTTCTATTTCTGCGGCTTTAGGAATGGCGATTGCCTCGCAATTGAAAGGTGAAGACAGACAGCACATCGCTGTTATTGGAGATGCATCGATTGCAAGTGGAATAGCATTTGAAGGATTGAACCATGCCGGAGTGACCGATGCCAATTTATTAGTGATTTTGAATGATAATGCTATAGGAATTGACCCGAGTGTTGGTGCTTTGAAACAGTACTTGACTTCGGTTAAAGAAGGGAAAAATCCGAAGCAAAATAATATGATTAAGTCGTTGAATTTTGACTATTCGGGACCAATTGACGGACATGATTTGCCTAAATTGCTTTCGGAATTAGAGCGATTAAAAAAAGTTAAAGGACCAAAATTCCTTCATATAATAACTACCAAAGGTAAAGGCTTACAACAAGCGGAAGACGATCAAGTAAAGTACCATGCCCCTGGAAAGTTTGATAAAACTACAGGAGAAATTCATCCTAAATCGGAAGAACATTTACCTCCAAAATTTCAAGATGTTTTTGGGTTAACTTTAGTCGAATTGGCTACTAATAATCCGAAAATTATTGGGATTACCCCAGCAATGCCTAGTGGTAGTTCGTTGAAATTTATGATGGATGCTTTTCCAAACAGGGCTTTTGATGTGGGTATTGCCGAGCAGCACGCAGTTACGCTTTCTGCAGGAATGGCAACTCAAGGAATGGTGGTATTTTGCAATATATATTCTACGTTCTTACAAAGAGCCTACGATCAAGTGATTCACGATGTTGCTTTGCAAAATTTACCCGTGATTTTCTGTTTGGATCGCGCAGGATTGGTGGGAGAAGATGGCGCTACGCATCATGGCGTTTTTGATTTGGCTTATTTGCGATGCATTCCAAACCTGATTATACATGCTCCCAAGGATGAAATTGATTTAAGAAATATTCTTTATACTGCTTCGTTAGGATTGGAACATCCAATTGCAATTCGATATCCAAGAGGAAGGGGGAAATACCCAAGTTCTAAATTCCAAGTTCTAAATTCCAAATTCCGAACTATTGTAATTGGGAAAGCATACGAACTTAAAGAAGGTACTAAAACAGCAATTTTATCTACAGGATTTATTGGCAATAATGTGACTTTGGCTTTGGATAAAATTTCTAATTCTGATGCTATTGCACATTATGATTTTGGATTTGTAAAACCATTAGACGAAAGTCTTTTGCATGAAATTTTTGCTTCTTTCGAAAAAATTATCACAATAGAAGATGGCGTAATTAAAGGCGGTTTTGGAAGTGTAATTATTGAATTTGCTTCTGAAAATAATTATACGACTCCTATTAAAACTCTTGGTATTCCAGATGTATTTATAGAACACGGAACAGTAGAGGAACTTCAAAAAATATGTGGAATAGATGTGGAAAGTATTATGGAATTACTATCCAAGTAGCAAAAAAAATCGTTTATTAAATATAAAAGAGGCCGTATCATAACTAATGAAATGGCCTCTTTTTTTATATTTGAAATAACTAGAATTTCAAAGTCATACCTATCAAGAAATTTCTTCCTGCTTGTGGGTAATAATACGGATAGATGTCGTACATATACCCATTAGAACTGTATTTTTTACTCAAAATATTGTTGCACAATCCAGTGAAAACAATCGATTTAAAGATTGATTTTGGATAAATTTGATAGGATACATTCAAATCATTTACAAAATAATTAGGCAGTTTGGCATCTTTTAATTCGATGTTATTCAAATATTGATCGCCAACAAATTTAGACAATACTGCAATTTGCAATCTGTTCGTTGGTTGGTAAACAAAGATATTTCCTGCGACTACATTAGGAGAATAGGCGATATTTTTATTTCCGAAACCTACTCCATCTATATTCAAATCTACATTTTTGTTCTGACTTAAAGTAACATTCGGGCGGATGCTCACTTGTTTCGATAACGAGATGGTAGCATCTACTTCCAATCCCAAACGGTAACTTTTTTCACTGTTGGAACGAATAGGATTTCCAACAGGATCCAAATTACCCGTAAGAATTAATTGATCTTTGTAGGCCATATAATAAATATTGGTGTTCCATTTCACTTTTTCCGCTGTAAATCGCCATCCCAATTCGTAATCGTTAAGTTTTTCTGGCTTCACGGTACCACCTTCATAATCAGTTCGGTTCGGTTCTCTATTGGCTCTTGCATACGAAAAATACAGGATGTTTTTAGCATTAAGCGCATAGTTCAAACCCGCTTTAGGATTGAAAAAATGAAAGGTATCGTTTACCAATCCTGCAGCAACGCCATTGGCTTGGTACTGTACTTGTCGGTATTGCAAATCGCCATACAAACTCCATTTAGTAGTAAGTTGGTAATTGACTTTAGCAAACACATTTCCATCGTTTTTGTTGCCATAATTATCATAATAATGGTCGCCCAATTCGCTAGTAGAAGCATATCGTGCCCAAATTACTTTTCCAAAATGCTTGCCATTGTATTGGTTGTAAGCACCTCCGAAAATAAAATCTACTTTTTTATCCTTATAATTAGCAGAAAAAGTAGTTCCGTAAAAATCATTATCCAACCATTTTTGACGAATTAAATCGGTAGCGTCAATGGTGGTTCCGTTAACAACTAGTGGCGTTAAGCCATAATCGGCAAAGCTTTGGTTGTTTTGGTATTCTTCATAATAGCCCTTCCCTTTGGTGTAATGCACGGCCAAATTGGTATTCCACTTGCTAGAAACTTTCTCGTTCCAATGCAATTGGTAATGGTCTTGTTGGTAATTATCGGTTTGGTTATCATAAAATCGAGTGTTTCCAAAAGCATCGGTGTACATTCCGGCAAAGTTAAAAGTTCTATCGCCAGCCAAAGTTTCCGCATCTACGCCATACCAGGATTGGTAGGTTTTTTCTTTTCCTCCAAAAACCAATGCTTTAATTAAGGTAGTTTTGCCAACATAAGTACCTTGCAAAAAATAGGATTTTAAATTGGATGAAGCCCTGTCAATATACCCATCGGAATTAATTTGCGATAAGCGCCCAGCAATTTCAAAATGGTCGTTCATCATGCCCGTACTAAATTTCACGGTGCTTTTTCGAGTGTTGAAACTCCCTCCCGAATTGGAGATTTCCCCGTAACTTTTCTTGGAATAGGAATCGGTTAGCATGTTCAAACTTGCGCCAAAAGCACCAGCGCCATTAGTAGAGGTTCCTACGCCACGTTGCAACTGCAAACTTTCTACAGACGAAGCAAAATCGGGTAGATCTACAAAATAAGATCCGCTTCCTTCGGCATCGTTATAAGGAATTCCGTTAATGGTTACGTTTACTCGTGTGGCATCGCTTCCGCGGACGCGAATTCCGGTATAGCCCACGCCATTTCCTGCATCGGAAGTAGTAACCACCGACGGCATAAAATTCATTAAAATGGGAACATCTTGCCCAAGATTGCGGAATTGGAAGTCCTTTTTAGTTAGATTGCTAAAACTAACTGGTGTTTTAGTGGTGACACGCACTGCCGAAACGAGAACGTCATCGAGTTGGGTAACTTTGGTAGAATCTTTGGTTTTTTCTTGACTAAAAGAGAGAAAAGAAAATAGAAAAAAGAGGATAGATAATAGACTTAAAAGTTTAAATCTTCGAGCCTTTGTTCCTTTGTGGCAAATTGGATTAAATAAAATTTTCATTCGTAAAATAGGTTACGAATAAAAAGAGGTAATTATTCTTTGTTAAAATTAAAATGTTGTTTCCTATGACTTTTTTATAGCGTGCACACTATGTTTGTCATTTTTCCCTTAGCAGCATTACCTGCCCAGGTTCATTGGGTATAATCTCAGCTCGTTATTTAGAGCACCCCTTTTTGAGACAGGACAAATATAGAAAAAGTATTAAGATTGTTGTATTAAGTATTAAGATTTTTTTCTTGATATTTAAAATTCTGTCTTGATTCTTTTGTCTTAATACTTGATTCTTTTGTCTTAATACTTAATACTCCTATCTTAATACTACAACTCCGGTTTTCTACGATTTTGCTTAATTGTTGCCATTAGCGATTTGTTTTTTAATCGTTTTTCGATAACAGATCTTGGTATTTTGGTTGGCTTTCTTTTTTTAGGAATTACTAAAGATTTTGCAATTAAATCTAGGAATCGCTTTATTACAATTTCTTTGTTTTTGAATTGACTTCTGTCTTCATCACAATTGATAATTAAAACATTTTCAAGAGTTAATTTAGATTTTAACTTGACAAAAAGCAATTCTTTTTCTTCTTCCGAAAGTGCTTGGGAAGCATTTAAATCATAGGTAAGCACCACCTTGGACGAAACTTTATTGACGTTTTGTCCTCCGGCTCCAGAACTTCTTACCGCTTTGAATGTTAGTTCGGTTATGATTTTTTCTTTATCCATTTTTTTTGCCACTAAGACGCTAAGACACAAAGTTATTTTTTCTGTGGAGACGCAAAGTTAATTATTAATTCATTGTCTATTATTTAAAACAATATTTTTAATTTGGTGATTGGTGTGCAGGTTTTAATAAATCGTTCACGGTTTTCACGGGATTGAAAGTGATTAACGGAACTTCTACAAAAACAGTCAGCCATTTTGCCATAGCACCATTCCAAAGTCCTGGTAATTCAAAGGCTTTTAGTGGTTTTCCGTTTTTATTTTTTTCTACAATAAAGCCAGTGTTTTTATCTACAAATTGGGTCAAATCAAATTGTTGTCCTTGGTAATTTTTAGTGCCACATACTAAATCTACTGGATTAAAATGGGTGGCTTTTTCTAGAATTTTAAGTTGGTCTTCATCAACCTGAGAAGCTTCAATTATTTGCAAAAAAACATTCCCCTTTTGATCTCTTACCCAAAAAGGTCCTCCCCCCGGTTCACCTTCATTTTTAACCATTCCACAAACTCTAATTGGACGGTTTAAAATATTTTGAAGGTATTCTATTTTGCTTTCTTTGGTGTATTTAGAAAAATCATCTGGCGCAGTAACATTCAATTTTGATGCTAAGAAATTCACAATTTCATTAAGATTTTCATTAGTAACCAAATCACTATCCAAAAGTCGTAAATAATTAAAAGTATTTTCCTGAATCTGAATTAAAATTCCAGCCAATGCTTTTTTATATATAGTGACTTCGTTTGCATGATTTTGAATTACATTATCTATGTTTTTTATGAAAATAATATCGGCACGAAGGTTATCAAGATTTTTAATTAATGCACCATGACCTCCTGGGCGAAAAAGTAATTGGTTGTTATCCTCCCGAAAAGGGTTTCCTTTTAAATCAACGGCAATGACATCCGTCGCTTTGTCTTGAAAGGAATATTTTACAGAAATGGAAATGTTATTTTGAGATTCAAATTTACTTTTTATATCATTTACGATAGTTTCAAATTCGTTTTTATGTTCTTCTGAAACGGTAAAATGCAAATACGATTTATCGTTAGAAGTGGCATAATAAACACATTCTATAAGATGCTCTTCAATTGCAGTAGCAATACGATTGTCGTATTTATGAAAAGGCAAAACCCCTTTAGGTTTACTAGCAAAATTAAAATGTTTTGGAGATAACATTGCTTTAATAAAGGCGTAATCTTTGTCGTCTTTATTGGCTGTATCAAAATCGGAGATAAGTGTTTTGGCAGTTTCTAAAACTGCATCATGAAAGGCAAACTTTTCTTTTGCAACAAGAAAAAGGGAGAGATTTTTATTTTTTTTCCGATTCACATAAGCATTTATAGATTCCTCTGTAGGTTTATAATCTTGTAAAAATTCATTCAAAAACTTAAACATTCTAGTTGCCGCTCCTGATGCAGGCACAAATTTTTTAAGTTTTAAATTTTTCTTTTTTTCATCAAAATAATTGGCATGGTATACCGCTTCTTCATTAGAAATAGTTACAATACCGTCCTTTATTACTGCTGGTCTGTCTATATGAATTTTTGGCAACCCATTTCTTAAAACCTGAAATTGATGCTCTAGAGTTTCTATATTAATTTTTCGGTGGTAAATTTCTATAAAATCGTCCGAATTAAAACCTATTTTTTTTGCTTTAGATAAGTCATTAATTATATTTATTGCTTTACTTAATCTTTCTTCTTTGTTACCCGATAATTTGATATACGGGGTTTTATTTTTTATCAATTCTTGTTCGAAAACTGCTAAGGATTCTTGACGGCTTTCTGGTTTATCCCTTAAATCGTCTTTCTCCCAAGGGAAATCAACATCGGTTAAAAAAACTAAATCATAATTATGATCTTTCGCAGCAGAAGCAATGATTGGATCACAATATCCGTAATAAATATCTGAAAAAACTTTGGTTACCAATAAATTTGTATCGCAAAACAGATATTGATTTGCTTTAGAAAGCGCCTCGTTTTCTAGTTGAATTTGGCCAATTGCAATAGGTAACAAATCTTCGGGTTGGCAGATTTGCTGGGTGGCATCCCATTTTTTTTGGAGATAATCTCTTGCAAATTCTGGAACCCATAAGGATTGGAATTCGTCCGCAAGTTGCTGTGCCAAAGTAGTTTTTCCGGTTGATTCAGGACCGTAGAACGCAATTTTGACTACTTCTGTACTTTTTTGTTTAAGATTTTCTTCCATTCGATGTAGGCTAATACGGCTAAGATTGTAAAAATTAAATATTGAAAAGATAACATTCCCAGTCCTCTATAGGCAAATAACGGAACCGCTATTATATCGCCTACTATCCACAAGGTCCAGTTTTCTATTTTTTTCAACGCCATGTACCACATGCCCGTGAAAAATATTCCTGAGGTAAAAATATCAATATAATTAGGTATTGCAAGTGTATAATGAAAAAATTTATAAACTAAATAAGTAATTCCCATAGTCATGAAAAACAATCCTAAACCAATCTTTTTCTCTCGAGTAGTAGTTCTAGTAATTGCTAACACGGGTTGCTTTGTTTTGGAAGACCATTTGTACCAACCATAAATACTCATTATAGAATAGTAAAAATTCATGGTCATATCGCCAAAATAACTTGCTTGATATAATAAATAAACGGTAATTACTGTAGAGATTAATCCGGTTGGGTAGACCCAAATATTTTCTTTTTTGGCACAAAAAACACTTATTATGCCAAAGACAAAAGCCAAAAACTCCAAAATAATTTGAAGCAAAGAAGCGGTTTTATATTGCGAAAGAAAGAAGTCGATCAAAAGGTTTAAGGTTTAAGGTTAATCAAAAAAATTACTGTCGTTTTCAAATGCAGTGCCAATAACTACCATATCTGCACCAGCATTAAAAGCATCTTCGATTTCTTTTTTAGAACGGATTCCGCCACCAACAATAACTGGGATATTTATATTTTGGGAAACTAAGGTAATCATTTCTGTTGGAACTGCTAATTTTGCTCCACTTCCAGCTTCGATATACATTAATTTGTTGCCAATATATTCGCCAGCTTGGGCTGTTTGCAAAACATAATCGGTATTATTTCTGTCTAATGGTTTGGTTTTGCTAACTCGTTCAACCGCAGTTTTACTACCACTTTCAATTAAAATATATCCAGTAGATATAACTTCTAAAGCGGTCTTTTTTAAAATGGGCACCGCATTTACTTGGTGTTCTATTAAATAATCGGGATTTCGTCCAGAAAGTAGGGTTAGAAATAATATCCCATCGGCTTTAGCTGAAATTTGGGAAGGATTTCCAGGGAAAAGTAAAATTGGCAAATCAATTTCCTCCTTCAATTCTAGGATTAACTCATCCAAATGCGTGCCTTCAAACGAACTTCCGCCAATTAATATATGTGTGGCTGGAGAAGTAGTAATTTTTTGAATTAAACCAGAAACTTGTTCCGTCGACACTTTATCGGGATCGATAAGAATGGCTAAAAGTTTCTTGTTTGCTGTTTTAGCGGAGACTATTTGGTTGTAAATATGTACCATTATTGTTTTTCAAAAGCGCAAACAAAGATATAATCTTCTATCGAATCAAATAGAATATTGAACTTTTCTTCATTATTGTTAAACATTAATTTTGCTTCCGCTCTTTTATTTTCAAATAAAAAGTCCTTTTCAAATATATGATTTCGAAAGCTAATGCCTTCGATATTTTTTATCTTAAAAATGCTTTCTTTGATTCCCCAAATAACGGTTGCTTTTTTCATTTTTTCGATTTCGGATAAATTTTCTAAATGGGAAACATCCATAAACCGAGATGCAATTTTGAGTATTTTTTCTTTTACTTGTTCGACATCCAATCCAATTGGCTGGTTACTAATTGCTATTGCTGAAAAAGTATGGGAATGCGAAATAGATATGTGTTTCCCATCGGTTAAATGTGGCTTCCCGAAAGAATCATAATACAAGTCAAAATCATTATAACCAACATGTTGCAAGAGCATTCTAACAGATAAAAACCCTTTTTGATGGCTTTCCGATTTCATAGAATCTACCCTATTTTGGGAGGAGTTATTTAATTTTACCGCATGATGTAACTCGTCAATGTCTTCGGTAATTTTCCAGAGATAGAGTTTAGCGTTATCTTTTAGTATAATCTCTTTATATAATGGCATTTAGTATTTTATTGTTTTACAGAGGCTTAAGAACTTAAACATTTCACAAATTTGAAAATAAATTATTAAATTCAAAACCTATGTTGTAATTTTGCACCCAAATTTAAAAAAACAAATATACATAATAGATGAGTACACAAACGTTACCTTATGTAGCTTTTAAAGTGAAAGATATTTCGCTTGCAGCTTGGGGAAGAAAAGAAATTGAATTGGCCGAAGCAGAAATGCCAGGTTTAATGGCTTTAAGAGCAGAATATAAAAACGAACAACCTCTTGCAGGTGCTCGTATTGCAGGTTGTTTGCACATGACTATTCAAACTGCTGTTTTAATTGAAACTTTAATTGCTCTTGGTGCTGAAGTTACTTGGTCTTCTTGTAATATTTTCTCTACGCAAGATCAAGCTGCTGCTGCTATTGCTGCTGCTGGAATTCAAGTTTATGCTTGGAAAGGTTTGAACGAACCTGATTTTGACTGGTGTATTGAGCAAACTTTATTCTTTGGTGAAGATAGAAAACCATTGAACATGATTTTGGATGATGGAGGCGATTTAACCAATATGGTTATTGACCGTTACCCACACTTAGTTGCTGGAATTAAAGGTTTATCTGAAGAAACTACAACAGGAGTTCACAGATTATACGAAAGAGTGAAAGCTGGAACGTTACCAATGCCTGCAATTAATGTTAATGACTCGGTTACTAAATCGAAATTTGACAATAAATATGGTTGTAAAGAATCTGCTGTAGATGCTGTTCGTAGAGCAACCGACTTAATGTTGGCTGGGAAAAGAGTAATCGTTTGTGGATATGGTGATGTTGGAAAAGGAACTGCTGCTTCTTTTAGAGGCGCAGGTTCTATTGTAACTGTAACTGAAATTGATCCTATTTGTGCTCTTCAAGCTGCTATGGACGGATTTGAAGTTAAAAAATTAGACACAGTTATTGCAACTGCAGACATTATTATTACTACTACCGGAAATAAAGATATTGTTTTGGGTTCTCATTTTGAAAAAATGAAAGACAAAACTGTTGTTTGTAATATCGGTCACTTTGATAACGAAATTGACATGGCATGGTTGAATGGTAATTTTGGTCATACTAAAAATGAAGTAAAACCGCAAGTAGATATTTATAACGTAAACGGGAAAGATATTATTATTTTGGCTGAAGGTCGTTTAGTAAACTTAGGTTGTGCTACAGGTCACCCAAGTTTTGTAATGAGTAATTCATTTACTAATCAAACTTTAGCGCAAATTGAGTTATGGAAAAACAGTGCTGCTTATAACAATGACGTTTATATGTTACCTAAGCATTTAGATGAAAAAGTGGCAATGTTACACTTAGCTAAATTAGGAGTTGAATTGGAAACTTTACGTGTGGATCAAGCAGATTATATTGGTGTACCAGTAGAAGGTCCTTTCAAACCAGAATATTACAGATACTAGAAAAGTACGAGGTACGAAATTAGAAGTACGAAGTATTAAATACAAAAAAGAATAATAAATCTAAACCCTTGCTGCAAAGTGAGGGTTTTGTTTTAAAAACCAAATCTAAATGAAGAAAACAATTCTAATCTTATTTCTATTTATATTAGTTTCCTGCAGCATTCAAGGCCTTACTAATGATTATGGCAAACTTAATCCGATAGAGAAATCTAAAGTTATTACCCTTAAAAAATTTGAAAATTTAAGTCAAGACACCATCTACAAAATTAATGCGCTGCAATTAAAAGAAGAATTATTAAAATACGATGCCGCAATGGTGTATGAGTTTACCAATGGTTGCACTTCGGAATATTGCAGACCTCTCAAAGTATATGAAAATTATGCCAAAAGACACCATTACAAATTATTTTTGGTGATGAATGGCTTTGCTAATTTAGACAAAACTAAAAGTCAAACGTTCGTCTCACCACTTTTTGCAGTGGATGGCGATTACTATAAAAAAAGCTTTAGAGGAGTTTATACGCGGTATTTTGAAAATGAATTAGCAGGAAAACCTCTTAAATCAAAAGATAAAGAATGGGCTGGAAGTATTTTTATTTTTGAGCATGGCAAGCATTTAAAAACATTACAGGATTTACCAAAAGAAGTATATTAATTGCAATACAAAACCCCGATATTCTTGAAATATCGGGGTTTTTAATTCTTTTGAGAAAATACTATTTAGAGATTTTCAATACTCCAATTTGATCGTCTGCATTTAATATAATTTCGTTTTTAGTGGCAACCATACTAGTTAAAATACGAGGACGGATTTTGCTTTCTTTGTACGAATAAATAACTTCTTTTTTCATTTCTCCACTTGGAGCAACAGTCATTAAAAACAAAGCGTTTCTAGAACTTGAAGAGAACATTGATTTAGTACTTCTTTTAGTGTCCTTATCCCCTTCAGCATCGGCATTTTTCTCTAAATCTTCATATACTATATAAACGGTATCGTTATAATAAGTAGAAATGATAGATGGATTTCCAGCGTTCATTTGGTATTTAGGCATTTTAGAAACCGACTCTACTTCCGATTTGCTATTGATGTTTATGACAGCAACATCACAGAAATAATAGTAATACGAAGTACTTGTTCCATATTGACCATTACTTCTAGTTACAACAACCAATTTGTATTGTTCTGCAACTACAATAGAACCGCCATCTTTTCTTTGAAAAATATTTCTTACTTTGTAAGGAACATAATCTTCTGTTTTTTTCGGTTTTTCTGGATACAAACCTTCCAATTCATATTTTTTAGAAGATTTTAAAGTTAATGTAGAACAATCAATATTAGCAGTAAACATTTCATCCGAAATTAAGGTTTTAACTCCTTTACCAAAGAAACCGCTGTTTAATATTTTCAAGAATCCTGTACAAATCATGGTGTTGTTTTCACCAGGAATAACATCAATAGATTCGATTTCTTTTTCAGGATAATCAAAATCAAATTCTTTCGCCTTATCTTCTTTATTAAAAACAATTAATTTATAATAATATTCGCTTTGCCCTTTTACTTTTTCCTCTTTATCTTTATATACTTTAGCTAATACATAAACGTTACCTAGATTATCTACATTTACACTTTCGGTAGTAAATTTAGAAGCTTTTATAGGTAATTGTGCTGTTTTATCTAAGATTACATCTGTAAAAGCTGAATTATATACTTTAAAATTCAAGGTACTTGGGTCTTTTTTTCTACCTTTTAATTCATTATAAACTACCACTTTAGTAGAATCGGGAGAAATATTACGCAAACCAAAGTTTAACGCATCTTCATCTGCCTCGTCAAGAATTAAAGTTTTGTCACTTGTTTTTAAACTCATATCGGTGAAAGCACCAATTAAAAAATTTTTGTCTGCTTTTCTATCGTTTTCTTTTACAAAATGGACTATTTTATCTTTAACAAAATAAGCTCCCATGTAAGCATAACGTTTAGCATCAATATTAAAAGAAATCTCTTTTTCGGCTTTAAAATTTAAATTTTTATCGTACTCTCTACCAATTAAATGGTCGTCACTATCCTGATGAATTGTGTAGTACCTTCCGCCTTTCCCACCTAGGATGGAGACGTTTCCTTTGGTTTTAATTTTTTCGGCCCACTTAAGTTCCACATTTTGAGCGCTTAAACTAATTGCGCTTAGCAAGAAAATAATTTTTAAATATTTCATGTTTTTGTTAATTTTTTGTAAAAATAAATTATTTTTGCAGAAAAACAATTAAAAAATTTAAACATGAGAAAAAATTTACTCTTAATTTCTGCATTATTCCTTTCTGCTTTAAGTCAAGCTCAGGTTAAACCTACAGCGCCTACTAAAGAAGCACCTTCTAGAATTAAAGTTTATACTCCTGGAGGTGTAAGCAGTGCATCAGGGAAAAGTTCTAAAGACAATTCTTACAAATGGGCGGTTAAAACGGATGTTTTCGGAATTGCTTCTGGAGAATTTCCATTAATTGGGGAATACCGTTTCGCACCAAAATTTAGTGCAGAAGTTTCTGCAGGGGTAACTTATGCTTATATACCAAATGATTTCTCGCTTGATGGAGGAGATACTAACACTAAAGCTGCCATGGGTACCGCTTTTAGAGCTGCTGTAAAGTTTTATCCATCCGTTGACTATGATGCAATTGAAGGTTGGAATTTTGGAATTCAAGTATTTTCTAAAACAATGAATAGAGATTATGAAGCAACAGGAGATGGGGCTGCTTCGATAAATGGATTGAAAGATTCAAAATCAAAAACTGGAATTTCGTTAATTATCGGAAAACAAATTTTTGAAGATTCTAATGTTACTTTTGAAAGCTTTTTTGGAATTGGTTTTGCGAGTATAAAAACAGAAACCAGTAAAATTGAAACTATTTATGGTAATGGTTCTGCCCCAAATACTTATAATCCATCTACAACTTCTTTAACAGAAACTAAACCAAATGTTCAATTCGGTTTAAGAATTGGTTTTGGTAACTAATTAAAATACCAACTATTAGAAACCCTCGATTTTCAAGTTGAAAATCGGGGGTTTTTGGTTTTAATTCCTTCCTTAAACTTAAAGCAACGCTACAATTTCCTGCTGAATAGCAACTCCTTTATCCGCTAAATACCATTTTTGCAATTCAATTTTTGCAACTTCATCCACAACTCCATGAGTCGCTTTATAATCTAATATTAATTGTTTGGCAGGTTTTGGTCTTGGTCCGAAATCACCTACAACCGCACCAGATTCTTTATCTATAATAATTAATTTTGGTATCGACTTTGTGCCATCGGTTAAAAATAAATTCATCAAATCTTCATTTTCATCTCGTAGTACAATTCTTAAATCAATTTTATCCGAAACTTGTGCCATTTTATTTATAACAGGCACAACTTGTGCAGCATCCCCACACCAACTTTCGGCAATAACTAACCAAATGTATTCCTTGGATAAGTTTTCTAAAACCAATTTCACTTCCGCAACCACTTGCAAAGTTTTATCCAAACGATGCATTCGCGACTCATTTAATTTGGTGTAATTTACATAATCTGGTGTAGGATTTCCTCCAGAAGTTTGTCCATCTTGCGCTAATTGCGCAATATAATTTCTATATTCTTGATAGGATTTGCTTTTGGCAATGCTATTATTTAGTATCGAATTCATGGTGGTTTATTTGTTTGTGAGGCAAATATACGATTCCGAAAAAAATCCTTCGGTAAGAAATGTTACACAACTTGATAATTTGCATATAAATAAAAAAAGTAAATGTTTATATTTGCAGGATAATTTGAAACGATACAAAAGGAAAAGAGTATTATTTGTAAAAAATAAAACTCTTATAAACACCAAAAAACTGCAATGAAATACAAAAGAATTCTTCTAAAATTAAGTGGTGAAGCGTTAATGGGCGAAAGACAATACGGAATAGACCCTAAAATTCTAGCCGAATATGCAGATGAAATTAAGCAAATTCACGATAAAGGCGTTGAAATTGCAATTGTTATTGGAGGTGGAAACATTTTTAGAGGAGTTGCTGGTGCTAGTAATGGAATGGACAGAGTGCAAGGCGACTATATGGGAATGCTTGCTACTGTAATTAACGGAATGGCTTTGCAAGGTGCGCTTGAAGACAAAGGGATTTTGACTAGATTACAAACCGCCTTGAAAATTGAAGCAATTGCAGAACCTTATATTAAAAGAAGAGCAGTACGCCATCTTGAAAAAGGGAGAGTTGTTATATTTGGAGCAGGAACAGGAAATCCTTATTTCACAACCGATACAGCAGCCGTATTACGTGGTGTTGAAGTACATGCTAATGTTATTTTAAAAGGAACTAGAGTAGATGGAATTTACACTGCAGATCCTGAAAAAGACAAATCAGCAGTAAAATTTGATTATATTTCGTTTGAAGACGTATTAAAAAAAGGATTGAATGTAATGGACACTACCGCATTTACCTTAAGCCAAGAAAATCAATTACCTATAGTTGTTTTCGACATGAATAAAAGAGGAAATCTTTTAAAAATTTGTGAAGGAGAAAATGTAGGGACAGTAGTAAATATTTAGTTAATGGTTTTTTGTTTGTTGTTCATTAATATGCAAACTATAAACTTAATCACAAACATATAAAAAATGGAAGAAATTGAATTTATAATTGATGGCGCTAAAGAAGCCATGAATGGTTCTGTAGATCACTTAGAAAAATCTTTTTTAAACATTCGTGCTGGTAAAGCATCGCCACAAATGTTAGGAAGTGTTTTTGTTGATTATTATGGGTCGCAAACACCTCTTTCTCAAATTGCAAATGTTACCGTGCCAGATGCTAGAACAATTACCATACAGCCGTATGAAAAAAGCATGTTGCACCCAATAGAGAAAGCAATTATGATTGCCAATCTTGGTTTCAACCCAATGAATAATGGTGATATTGTAATTATCAGTGTGCCACCATTAACCGAAGAACGTCGTAAAGATTTGGTAAAACAAGCCAAACAAGAATCGGAAGATGCTAAAATCGGAATTAGAAACCATCGAAAAGATGCTAATTCAGATATTAAAAAATTAGAAAAAGATGGAACTTCGGAAGATTTATGTAAGAAAGCCGAAGAAGACATTCAAAAACTAACCGATGCTTTTATCAAAAAAATTGAAGAGCATTTGGTTCATAAAGAAGCCGAGATCATGAAGGTCTAACTTCGTTAAATCTATATTAAAATCCGTTGCTTTTATGGCACGGATTTTTTTATTGCTACATTTGCCACAATTATAATTTTCCATTTCAAAAACAAATCCTCTGGATGAAAAATTTTTGGCTTTTATTGTCATTATTCTTTTGCTCATTTGCTTTTTCTCAAAAAACAATGCAAGGGCAAATTATAGATTATGATACCACAGTGCCTATTGCATTTGCAAAAATTACTTACAATAACAAGACTATAAATTCTAATTGGGAAGGTAAATTTAGCATCGAAATTCAAGAAGATTCTAAACCGATTCTCTTTACCTATAAAGGATATTATGATAAAAGTTACTACCAAACCGTTGGTGTAAAATTTCTTTTGATTAAAATGGTTTCTAACAATTCTTTGAAAGAGAAAGAAGTTTTTTCAGAAAATCAAGTCAATTCCATTCTGAAAAAAGTAATTGAAGGCAAGCCGAAAAACCAACCAGAAAAAGCCCTTACCACGTTTGAATATAAAAATTACGAACATTTATTAGTTTCTGCTAATCCCGATTCTATTTCTGCAAAAATTGATACGGTAATTAAGAAAAGTTTTTTGGGAAGAAAAACAATCAAACTCGACTCAACTAATTTTAAGTTTAAACGATTTTCAGAGAAGCAACACCTCTACCAAACTGAGAAAGTAAATCTTATTCAGTACAATCATTTTGGCACAAAAGAAACCGTTCTTGCTTCAAGAATGGCGGGATTTAAAAAACCTTTGTACGAATATTTAGGATTGAATTTAATGTCGTATTCGCTTTACGAAAACAAATTAGATATCCTTGGCGTTTCCATTCATAATCCTATTTCTAATTACGGAAGAAAATTATATGTTTTTAAAATTATTGACACCGTTACGATTCAAGGACGAACAGCCTATCGAATTTATTTTCAACCTAAAAAATTAAAATCCAACAGATTACGAGGATTGCTTTATATTGATGCCGAAAGTAATGCTTTGTGTAAAGCCTTCTTTAGAATTTACGGAATTGCCAATATCAATGCGCTTTATACTTTTAATTATTTGAAAGAAAATGGACTATGGTTTCCCGAAAAAAGGAAAATTATGGTGGTAAAAGGAAACAATGCCGAAGATTTAAACATACTTGGGAATACCATTAAATTCAATTCTGGCTTGGATGGAATTAGTAAAAATGCTTCCGATCAATGTTATTTAAAATTAGAATCTACTCCTTTTGATATTAAAATAAACCGCGAAGTACTTTTTAAACATCCTGCAATAAAAATAGAGGTTCCAGAAACTAGTATGTCTAAACCGGATTCCTATTGGGTAAATTTCCAAAAAGATTCTTTAGATATTAGAAAAATTCCAACTTACGTTAGTTTGGATAGTTTATCCGAAGCAGGGAAAATTGAACATAAAATCTTTCTTGGACGTAAAATTTTTAATGGATATTATCCAATAAATATTATAGATGTTGATTTAAAATCGATTATAAAATATAATAATTTTGAAGGCTTCCGATTGGGAATTGGTGGTGTAACCAATACTAAACTATCTGAAAAATATAAGATAAGTGGGTATGTAGCCTATGCTTTTAAAGACGATAAACTAAAATATAACATTACTCCTTCCTATCTTTTAAATAAAGAAACTACGACCTGGGCAAGTGCTTCTTATACTAATGATCTCAAGGAAATTGGACAAATTGAATTTGCAACCGAAAGCAAACGTTTTAAAATATACGATCCAAGGCCTATAAATATTTCTACATTTTATAATTACAAAACGTTTTCTGCCTTTGTAGAAAGTAAATATTTTGCAAAAACCGACACCTATTTTGCTATTGCAAAAAGTGAAATCAACCCGCTTTTTGATTATAAATTTCTTGCGAAAGATCATGAATATACCAATTTCAATACTAGTACTTTGCAATTTGCAATTCAGTGGAATCCTTTTAGTGATTATATGCAAACCTCTACAGGAAGATTAGAAATTGATAAAAAATATCCTAAAATTTCGTTTCAATTTACCAAATCGTTTGCTACTATTATGGGTAGTGATTTTGATTTTACTAAAATAGATTTGCGTATTGTACATGAAATTCCGTTTTTATCCGGGCAAACCACTTCCTTTACTTTACAGGGAGGATTAGCGTTGGGCGACGTTCCGTTAACGCATCTTTATAGTATTGCTCCGAATAATTTGAATAAAGATTCTATGCTAAAAAGAATCACATTTGCAGGTAAAAACAGTTTTGAAACGATGTATTTTAATGAATTTTTCTCCAGTAAATATATTACTTTTCAAGCGAAACATACTTTTAATAAAGTGAAATTAGCCTATAAAATTAAGCCTCTAATTTCGGTTGTTACTAGAATGGCAATTGGAACTATGGACAAACCACAACAACATATTGGATTGGAATACAAAACGTTGGAAAAAGGTTTTCTAGAAAGTGGTGTTGAAGCCAACTCCATTTTTAAAGGTTTTGGTCTTACTTTTTTCTTTAGATATGGCCCTTATGGATTGCCTAAACTGGAAGACAACTTGGCTTTAAAAATTTCGTATGTGTTGGATTTAGGGTTTTAATTACGGCTTAATAATCAACACCGAAGGAACGGTGCTCAACCAAACACTTTGTGCATCAACCAATTTTTTCCAACTTTCTAAAGAGATTAACATCAAATCTTGCTTTGCTAAAAAGCCTGCTTTCATCTCTCCTTCAGTAATAATAGATATAGAGCTAGGATAAGTATTATCTAAAGTTGTTATTGCATTTTCAATGATGAAATTGTTTTTCACCTGATCGTTAATTTCCAAAACGGTAACTTTAGACTCGTTGTTGTAGATTAGTTTTTGAGCATAATCAATTAAAAAAGCATCCTCTATACCGAAAATAGGCACTAAAACTTCGTTAATTTCAGTTAGTTCTTTATCGACTAAAATTCCAATTGGCATTTTACTTTTGGAAATTAGTAAACGGGTTTTATCATCAAAAGGAGAATTTTCAAAAAGACCTTCTTTACCTGTGAATTTATCTAAAAGCCTTTCTGGGTTTATGATTCTAGTAGTAAATCCAAGTACTTTTCCTAAAAGAGAACCTTCAAAAATAGATTTTCCTAATCCTACTAAAACCAAATCAAATTCGCCACGAGTAGCAATATCGGCAATATCACTTTCTATATCAAGGGTAGATTTGAAAATGGGTGTAACTTCTTGATTTAGATGGTTTGCTTCTAATAAAATAGGTTCGAAAGTTTCTGTTTCGTAATCTTTTAAATTGTAGGAATGTACCTCGTCACTTAAAGATAAATGCAACACGGTAACATTGGAATTTTCTTTTTGTTTTCTTACAAAACTATTAGCCAATCGGAGTAGGGATTTCCCTTTTTCATTAGTTCCGAAGGATATTAATACCTTAAATTTACTATTATCTATTGTCGCCTTTGGAAGGAGATTTGCCTTTCGATTAAAAATAAAATCAATAAGATCTATTGCAGGTCCCGTCATAAAAGTGGTAACTAGAGCCATAATTACCATCATAGTAAACACTTCTGGCGTTAGTACTTTTAAATCTAAACCAATATTTAATACAATTAATTCCATCAATCCTCGCGTATTCATCAAGGCACCAATGGTTAAACTATCCCTCCAATTTTGTCCTACAAATTTGGCGGCTAAGGCGCTTCCGAAAAACTTTCCAACAACTGCTACCAAGATAATTAACCCAGTAATTTGCCATAAATAAGCATCGTTGATTAACCCAATTTCGGTTCTTAATCCTGTGAAAACAAAGAACAAAGGGAGTAATAATATTAAAGCAACGTCTTCTACTTTTTCAATAATAATTTTTCTAATTTTGGTAATGTCTGGCATAATTGCACCCGTCATAAAAGCGCCAAACAAAGCATGAATTCCTATTATTTCGGTAATGTAAGAGGATATTATTAATGTTACTAAGAAGATAGCCACTACAGGTTTACTAAGGTTTTCTCTAGTTGCAAATAAGTCTCCTATTTTTTTTAGAAATGGTTTAACTACAAATAGCATAACCAAAACATAAAGCAATGCCATGGATATAATATACATGGAACTAGCAAAACTTCCTGCTTTTACAATAGCAATAACTGCAGCAAGAATACACCATGCAGTAATATCATCGGCGGCAGCACAAGTAATAACAATGGCGCCTAATTTGGTTTTATGAATTCCTCGTTCTTGCACAATTCTAGCCAAAACAGGAAAGGCCGTGATACTCATTGCAATTCCCATAAACAAAGCAAACGATAGGAAAGGAACGCCCACGGGAGCAAATCGATAGTATACAAAATAGGCTAAACCGATACCTAAAGTAAACGGAATTACAATACTAGCATGACTTATAACAATAGCCTCATTGGCTCTGTTTTTTAGAACTTTCAAATCGAGTTCCATTCCGACTACAAACATGAAAAGTATTAAACCTATTTGACTTAAAAACTGAAGATTACCAAGTGAATCTGCAGGAAAAAGCATGGCAGAATATTCTGGAAAATACATCCCAACCATAGATGGGCCTAGAAAAATACCAGCAATAATTTCGCCAATAACCGAAGGCTGTCCAATTTTTCGGAAGATCCATCCAAAGAAACGAGCGACAATAATAATGGTGATTATTTGCAATAATAAAATCGCTAAAGGATGCTCTAAATTATGAATTAAAGAAGTCAAAAACTGACCAAACATTGTATCGCCAGATGATTTAGCAACCACGCTTCTGCCAATTTCTAAGGTTTTTCCTTTAGAAACTATCCAGAACATTAGTGCAGTAAACCCTCCTGTTACCCCTATATAAAACAAAGCATTTTTAATATTTTTCATCGGCAAATATTCAATCCTTTTGGATTCTACAAATATGAGAAAAACAAAACAATATAATTAGGAATTTTTCTATAAATTAACATAAATATAATAGGAAAAATACAGAATAAAATTTGGGAAAAGTTTTGCTTTTAGCCCTTTGCAATTAATGTGATTTAATTACCTTTGCTTCCGTTTAATTTTACTAATGAAAAAGAAAATAAAAGCAGGTTTTTGGGAATTTATTGCTGGTATTGTGCTCCGTAAGCGTGTAACAATTTTAGTAATAGTTTTTTTACTTACCGTTTTTCTTGCCTTTCAATGGAAAAATGTAGGAATGACCTACAATGAGGCAAACCTTTTACCAAAGAATCATCCTGCCAATAAAGATTATACGCAGTTCTTAAACACCTTTGGAGAAGAAGGAAATCTTATTGTTATCGGGATAAAAGACGATGCTTTCTTTACACCCAAAGCCTTTGCAGCCTGGAATAAAATGATGGTTTCACTGAAATCACATAAAGAAATTGAACTGGTAGTTTCGATTAGTAATTTGAAGAAATTACAAAAAGATACCATAAACGAAAAATTTCAATTAGTTCCGTTTATTGATGCAACACAACTTAATAATTCGGCTTATTTATCGGGTATAAAAAAACAATTATTTAACGATTTGCCTTTTTACGAAGGGTTACTTTTTAATAAAAAATCGGGTAGTATTCGCGCTGCTTTATACATCAATAAAAAAGTGGTGAATTCTCCTATCCGGAAAGAATTCATCCTAAATGTATTGGTTCCTGCGGTAGATAAATTTGAAAAAGAAACCAAAATTGACTTGAAAGTTTCGGGCATGCCTTACATTCGAACCATCAATACCGAGAACATGAAAGGCGAAATCGGCCTATTTATTGGAGCCGCATTATTCATTACCTCGCTAATATTTTTCTTGTTTTTCCGTTCTTTTAGAGCAACTTTTATTTCAATTTGTATTCTTATTTTTGGAGTAATGTGGTCTTTCGGAACTTTGGGATTATTCCATTATAAAATCACTATTCTTACCGCAATTATTCCTCCGTTGATTATTGTAATCGGAATAACGAATTGTATTTTCTTAATCAATAAATACCAACAAGAAGTAAAAATCCATGGAAACCAAGCGAAAGCCCTACAACGTGTAATTTCTAAAATTGGGGTTTCTACCTTGATGACTAACATGACAACTGCAATTGGTTTTGCAACTTTCATGATTACAGGAAACGATTTGCTTTATGAATTTGGATTGGTGACTTCTATAAATGTTATCACGGTTTATCTACTTACTTTAGTGGTAGTGCCAATTGTGTATAGTTTTATGCCAATTCCAAAAGAAAAGCATTTACACCATTTAACTAAAAATTACCTTTCTTCCATATTAAATTGGGTAGAGAATATTGTGCGTCACAAAAGAAAAACAATTTACATTATCTACGGATTGTTACTTGTTTTTAGTTTGATTGGCGTTTCCCAAATGAAAGTTTCCGGAAGTTTAATTGGCGAAATGCCCAAAGGCGCTTCTTTCTTTAAGGACATTTTATTTTTTGAAAAAGAATTCAATGGCGTGCAACCGTTGGAGATTATGATTAACACCGGACATAAGAAAGGGGTTATGAAATCGTCTACCATCCGAAAAATGGACGAGTTGCAAAAAACAATTGACAGTATTCCCGAGTTATCCAAGCCCGTTTCTATTGTAAACTTGGTAAAATATTCGAAGCAAGCCTATTATAATGGAAATCCGGAATATTATGAATTGCCAACTTCCCAAGAGCAAGCATTCATCCTAAGTTATGCCAAAAATGCCACTAAGAATTCCAAAGAAAATTTGATGAAAAGTTATGTGGATTCTACAGGGCAATATGCTAGAATCACTACTTTTATGAAAGACATTGGTACCGAAGAAATGGCTAAGGTTGAAAAGCGATTGAACACTAGAATTAATCAAATTTTTCCGAGTGCTAAATATAAAGTTACCCTTACAGGAAAAGCATTAGTTTTCCAAAAAGGAACTACCTATTTGGTAGATAACCTTATTGAATCTTTGATTTTTGCCATACTACTTATCGCTGGATTGATGACTTATATGTTCCGTTCTTGGAAGATGATTTTTGCTTCAGTAGTAACCAATATATTGCCGTTGTGTATCACTTCTGGGTTGATGGGGTATTTCGGAATTCCATTAAAACCTTCTACTATTTTAGTATTTAGTATTGCCTTCGGAATTTCGGTAGACAATGCCATCCAATTTATGGCTAAATACCGCCATGATTTATTGCATAATAATGGCAAAATAAAAAAATCGGTAGTAAGTGCTTTGCACGAAACAGGCGTTAGTACCTTTTATACCTCTATGGTTTTAATCTTCGGATTTGCCATATTTACTCTTTCTAGTTTTAGCGG
This sequence comes from Flavobacteriaceae bacterium, assembly GCA_947451525.1. GTDB lineage: Bacteria > Bacteroidota > Bacteroidia > Flavobacteriales > Flavobacteriaceae > Flavobacterium. The sequence continues at coordinate 120,369 of CANFZM010000003.1, read as the reverse complement.
AACCATTGCTCTTGGAGGCTTGATTTCGGTAACGCTTACTTTTGCAATGTTTGCTAATTTATTAGTATTGCCTGCTTTAGTATTAACAACTGCTAAATGGAGTGGAAAAAGAGATGCCAGTGAAGAACCTGCTTTGAATATTCTTCGGTCCCAAGAGGATGACCAGGAAGAGGAAGAAGAAAACCAAGAAAAATAATTTATATTTGTAAAACGATTTAACGTGTTATTTCTAACAATCAAAAATCGAAAGATCCAAAAATCTATATAATGAAACATACTAAAGTTAAAGACTTATTAAATAGCACTAAAACGCTACACGAAGTAAACGCAAAAGGTTGGGTTAGAACTTTTAGAAACAACCAATTTATTGCGTTGAATGATGGTTCTACCATTCATAATATTCAATGTGTAGTGGACTTTGAAAACACTGCCGAAGAAACTTTAAAAAGAATCACTACCGGTGCTGCAGTTTCCGTTACTGGAGAGTTAGTAGAAAGCAAAGGTGCTGGACAGAAATACGAAATTCAAGTTTCTAAATTAGAAATTCTAGGAGATTGTGATGCGGAGAAATTTCCAATACAACCAAAAAATAAACCGAGTTTAGATTTTCTTCGTGAAAATGCGCATTTGCGTGCGCGAACTAATATGTTTGGTGCTATAATGAGAGTTCGTTCAGTACTGTCTTTTGCAGTGCACAACTACTTCCAAGAAAAAGGATTTGTATATGTAAATACACCAATAATTACTGGTTCGGATGCTGAGGGTGCTGGTGAAATGTTTAAAGTTACCGCTTTGCCATTTGACGGAACTCCAAGAACCGAAGAAGGTAAAGTAAATCATAAAGAAGATTTCTTCGGAAAAGAAACCAACTTGACCGTTTCAGGACAATTAGAAGCCGAAACCTATGCTATGGCTCTTGGTCAAGTATATACTTTTGGGCCAACTTTTCGTGCAGAAAACTCCAATACTTCGCGCCATTTGGCTGAATTTTGGATGATAGAACCCGAAGTTGCTTTCAATGATTTGAACGACAATATGGATTTGGCAGAAGATTTTATTCAAAATGTGATTAAATACACAATGGATAAATGCCAAGACGATTTGAAATTTTTAGAAGGTCGTTTATTAGACGAAGAAAAAGCAAAACCACAAGCCGAACGAAGCGAAATGGCATTGTTAGAAAAATTAAATTTTGTCTTAGAAAATAATTTCAAACGCGTTTCGTATACCGAAGCCATCGATATTTTAAGAGATTGTACTCCGAATAAAAAGAAAAAATTCAATTATATTATTAACGAATGGGGTGCCGATTTACAAAGCGAACACGAACGTTATTTAGTAGAAAAACACTTTAAATGTCCGGTAATTTTATTTGATTATCCTGCAAATATCAAAGCGTTTTACATGCGATTAAACGAAGACGGAAAAACCGTTCGTGCCATGGATATCCTTTTCCCAGGGATTGGTGAAATCGTTGGTGGATCCCAAAGAGAAGAGCGTTTTGATGTTTTGGTTGAAAAAATGAAAGCCCTCGGAATTGACGAAGAAGAACTTTGGTGGTATTTAGACACAAGAAGATTTGGTTCGGCGGTTCACTCTGGTTTCGGATTAGGATTTGAGAGATTAGTATTATTCGTTACTGGTATGACTAATATTAGAGACGTAATTCCTTTTCCAAGAACACCTATGAATGCAGAGTTTTAGAAATTGTTTATAGTTTTTGGTTTGTAGTTAATCGTTTCAACTACAAACCACAAACAACAAACCACAAACTATAATGTTAAAACAAAACTTACAATTTAAACTTTCTCAAAAATTATCTCCGCAACAAATCCAGTTGATGAAGTTAATTCAGTTGCCTACACTGGCATTTGAGCAACGTTTGTTGGAAGAAATGAATGAAAATCCAGCTTTAGAAACCGGAAAGGACGAAGAAGAAGTATTCGAAAAAGACGAATTCGACAACAATGACGAATACGAAGATTATGAAGGTAGCGACAACATTGAAGCCGAAGATATAAATATTGATGAGTATTTAAGCAACGACGAAACGCCCGATTATAAATTACAAACCAATAATTACAGTGAAGATGAAGAAAGAGAAAATCCTTTTGCATCGCCAGTAAGTTTCCATCAAGATTTAATCAACCAGTTAAATACCTTTATCCTTAACGATACCGACCGTGAAATTGCAGAATTTTTGGTTGGCAGCATAGACGATATGGGTTACATCCGCAGAACCGTTCAAGATATTGTAGATGACATGGCGTTCACCCAAGGAATCTATACCGACGAGAAAACTGTAGAGCGCATGCTACACGTTATTCACGAATTAGAACCTTCTGGCGTTGGCGCAAGAGATCTACAAGAATGTTTGTTACTGCAACTCAAACACAAAACCCCAACCCAAGACATTGCCTTGGCAATGGATATTATTGAAAACCAATTTGAAGCCTTTACCAAAAAGCATTACGACAAGTTGCTTCAAAAATATGTTATTTCGCAAGACCAGTTAAAAAAAACCGTTCACGAAATAGAAAAACTAAATCCAAAGCCCGGAGGTTCCTTCACCGGAAATAACAAAGTTACCGAAAATATTGTTCCAGATTTTGCCATTCGCATTAACGATGGCGAACTTGAACTAACCCTTAACGGCCGAAATGCACCTTCCTTGCACGTCTCCAAAGACTACCAAGAAATGATGCAAACCTATAAAGAATCTCGAGATAAATCCAATTCCCAAAAAGATGCGGTCCAGTTCATCAAACAAAAATTAGACTCTGCCAAATGGTTTATTGACGCCATCAAACAACGTCAAGAAACCCTTTATGTGACCATGAATGCCATCATGCACTTTCAACAAGAGTACTTTTTAGACGGCGAAGAAACCAGCCTAAAACCGATGATTCTTAAAGACATTGCCGATATGGTAGGGTTGGATATTTCTACCGTTTCTCGTGTTGCCAACAGCAAATATGTCGATACGCCTTATGGCACCAAACTCATCAAAGAATTCTTCTCCGAAGCCATGAAAAACGACCAAGGCGAAGATGTTTCTACTTTAGAAATCAAAAAAATTCTTCAAAATGTAATCGAAGCCGAAGACAAGCACAAGCCTCTTCCCGACGATCAACTAGCAGATATCCTGAAAGAAAAAGGCTACCCAATTGCCCGAAGAACCATTGCAAAATATAGAGAGCAACTAGATATTCCTGTAGCAAGAATGCGAAAAAAGATATAGTTTTTTCAGGAGCGAATGGCTTGCGCATTTTAGTAAAGGCAATTCCCGCTATCCATTACAATAAAAAATGTCCCGAAAAAATCGGAACATTTATTATTTTCATTTCTATCAGGCTAGAAAACAAACATTGTGCATGCTTTTTACGAAGTTAAAAAAACTAAAAATCTCGCTTAGAGAGTTTTCGAACTGGGAAATTTATAAATAATAAAGAAAAATAAAATAAGTAACCCAAAAAATTATTCAGTATTAATCACTCTTTCAATACTTTAGCAACGGCATTGTTATTCTCACCAATAAATTTTAACAAATAAACACCATTAGAAAAATTACTTAAATTTATTTGTGAATCACTTACAGAGTTTATTTTTTGTTTACCTACATCTTGTCCTAAATAATTATAAATAATAACATTTTCAAAAGAATTAATGCTATTATCAAAACTAACTACCCCAGTGGTAGGATTAGGGAATAAAGATACAATAGAATTACTAAAACTATCTTTTGCTAAAGTGCCAGGATTTAAACGAATAACACTTGCGCAAGAAGCTGTAAAATCAGCACTTTGAGATGAACCCGTAACCACAATTTTATTGTCTGCTTGTATTAAAACTTTAGAGGCATATCCACCTGTTACAGGAAAAGCATTAACCAGTCCATTAGTTCCAAAAGCAGTATCTAAAGCACCACTATTTAGAAAACGAAATACCTCAAAGTAAGAACCCTGCCAACCGCCAGCAACAATTATTTTATTATCTGCTTGGACAGCTACACTACAATTTTGACCACCAAAACCGTCAGTTATAACATTAATACCATTGGTACCAAAAGTTGTATCAATACTTCCGTTTGATAAATATCTAACAACTGCCATTTTGTGAGCCACTTCAAACGAAGTAAATCCACCTGCTACTATTTTGCCATCCGATTGAAGAGCCAGTTGAGTGATAGCATCTGAATAATTAGAATCTACCGTAGTAATAACTTTTCCATTCACTCCAAAAGAGGTATCAATTGAGCCATTAGATAATAAACGAACTAAAGCAAAATCTTTAGCATAAGGGGCATTTACGGTATAGCCTCCTAATAAAATCCGTCCATCGGGTTGCACTAAAATGCTATTAGCCATACTCTCAGTACCCGAGAAAGCAACTTGTGCTTTACCTCCAACTCCAAAAGTGGTGTCTAATCCTCCAGAAGTAGTAAGCCGAGCTACCGTAAAAAATTCAGCGGTATTACCCGAAGTACCCCCCACTAATATTTTTCCATCCGCTTGCAAGGCAATACAAAATCCTCTATCTTGTATAGTTCCAAAAGATAAATTTTTAAATCCTGTACCATTAAAAGTTGGGTCTAAAGCACCATCAGAAGTAAATCTTGCAAGCCAGTAGGCATTTGGATAGGTATTATTCTGTTGAGTGCCCATAATCAGAATTTTATCATCCAATTGAATAGCCATATCTATTGCATAATAACCACCACTATTTGGAAATGATGAACAAATATTTGTTACAATTCCATTAGTTCCAAAATTAGTATCCAGTGAACCATCAATATTGAATCGAACTAAATCGTAAGCACATGAGATTGTATTAGCCCCAAAATAAATAATCTTCCCATCTGATTGAAAATTAGAACCTTTAGAAAAATGTGTGTCTTGTGTAAAACATACAGTTGTTTTACCATCTTCATCAAAAGTAGTATCAAACGAACCTGCTTGAGAAAAAGCATTTGCACCAAATAATAAAAATAATAAAATTAACTTTTTCATATGTTTATAATTTATTTTTTAAAGGCAATATATGTTATCGCCTTTTTATTTTTGGGTTTTGCTCACGCAAACCTTTTTATTGGCGATTTCATAGCCTATTGTTTTTTATCACCCTTGCACCAAAATTTTGGTGCAAGGATTGGTTAAAATTATTATTGCAAGATAACCGTTTTAGTAACGGTTTTAGTTTCATTTGTAAAGGTAACAAAATATGTTCCTTTTTTCAAGTCACTCAAATTAAGTGAAGTATCTTTTGTATTTGAATACTCGGTTTCAAAAACCTTTTGCCCAAGTGCATTATATACTTTAATACTAAAAGTAGTATCTTTAAGAGTATCAGTTTTAAAATTAATAATTCCTGTACTTGGGTTAGGGTATAAAATCACGTCAGCATCAGCAAATAAATCAATTTCAGGCTCACTATCATAATAAATAGTTCCGTTTTTAGATTCTAAACTTGGATTTCCGGGAAAGATACGAGTAACATTTAATGCTGAAACTGTACTATAAGTAGTAAATTGACCACCAATAATAATTTTTCCATCACTTTGTTGTTTCATACTCCAAACGGTTCCGTCTGTTCCTCCATTTAATAATCTAAATCCACCATCTTTTGTACCAACGTTAGATGCCGTAGGTGATTTACAAAACAATCTTACAATTTCATCACAAGCTGTACCGTTATAAGCGGTAAAATCGCCACCTACATAAACATACCATTTATTAGGGTCACTTACTACATCTAGCACTAAACTTCTTATCAGTCCGTTAGTACCTGTTACGGGGTGAATGACATTATTGTTAAATCCTGTTCCAACATTAAAAGTAGTATCTAACGAACCATCAGAATTAAGCCTTACAATATTATTTCTAACGGTATTGTTATAATGTGTAAAATATCCTCCAATTATTATTTTTCCATCAGGTTGCAATACAATTACACTAGCATTATTACCATTTCGTGTACTGGTTGCATTCATTGTAGCAAAACCTGCCCCTGTACTATTAAAAGTAGTGTCAAGAGTACCATTACTATTAAGTCGTAATATACCTACTTTATTTAATCCATTGTACCAAGTAAAGTAACCTGTAACTATAATTTGTCCGTTGGGTTGCACTTCAAATGCCATTGGTACTGAATTAAATCCTGGCATAGAATTGCTATTATTAGTAACAATCATAGTGTTTACTTTGGTGTTAAAAGTAGAAGTTTCGTCATAAGTACCATCTGCGTTTAGCAGGGCAATACTATTGGCAGGGTATCCATTATATTTATCAAATGAACCTCCTATAAGTATTTTACCTGCATTTGGTAATCCATCAGGAATGATGTAACAACTGTAAATAATAGCATTTCTACCCGATACCCCTCTTACAGAGGTTGGAGTTAGTAATTGTCCACTATTAAAAGTACTATCATTAGCACCATCAACTGTTAATCTAGCAATTGCATGACCATTACTTCCGCCATTATACCCGTCAAAAAGACCTACAAGTAAAATTTTATTGAAATTGCTTCCTGCATTTCTAACTATTCTCATATCAAATGGTGTATAGTCAGCAGGTATTGAACCAGTAGTAACAAACAAAGGTGAAGAGGTGTCAAGAGTTAAATCGGTGTTTAATCTAACAATATTATAACCTGTGACGTTATTATAAGCACTAAAATAACCCGCAATTATTATTTTTCCAGTACTTTGAGTATCAGTTTTTGAAACGATATTATTAGCTCTAATACCCGGAGTAATAGTAGGTGTAATAATAGTTTGTTCAGTAACAGAAATGGTTGCAGTTGCAGTTGTAAAATTTAAAGCACAACCATTTTGTACAATTTTATAAACAATAGTATACGTTCCGATTGTAGTCCCTGGAGGAATTGTAATCATTCCTGTATTACTAATGGTTGGCATTGGTGTAATTGTTGGAGTTACCGAAACAATTGAAGCTACTACAGAAGAGCTAGTAACCACAACACCATTTAAAGTGTCATTGGTAAATACCGTTGCAGTTGTACCACCTGTTAGAGTATTAATTGGATTGGCTACAAAACTGTCATTACCCGCAACTAGTGGCGTATTTGAAATACTAATAACTGCGTTACCTTGCGAACAGTTTGAAGTAAAACCTGTAGCAGTTTGACAAATTCTATAAGTAACGGTATAACTTCCTGTAGCATTACCTGCTCCTACTGAAATAACCCCTAAATTATTTATTGAAACTCCTATTAACCCCCCCGCATTAACAATCGATGTCGTTACTTGTGAATTGGTAATTAATGTTGCATTTAAAGTGTCATTAGTAAGCACGGATGCTGTAATTCCTCCTGTGCAGGAGCTAATTGCCGTACTACTAAAATTATCAGGTGCAGCATATAAAACCGTAGGCGTTACACTCGATGTATTGTTAGAAAGTGTTGTATCGGTTTGGCTTGAGGTTATTGTCGCTGTATTAGTATAATTCCCTGTAGCTTTTATAGTAACTACAACCGTTAATGTAGCACTTGCACCATTGGCTAATGTGCCTATTGTCTAGTTTGGAGCAGTCCAAGTACCCACAGATGGAGTTGCACTAACCAAAGTATAACCAGTTGGTAAAACATCATTTACTACTGTATTTGTACTGCTACTAGTACTAATATTTGTAGCGGTAATAGTAAAAGTCACGTTAGACCCAACACTAGGAGTTGCATTACTTATAGTCTTCACTGCCTTAATATCTGTAGTAGTAGAGCAAACATTTAAAGTTACTACTACTGGAGTAGTAGGACTGTAGCAATTTGATGCAGGGTTATAAATAGAAGCATAATAAGTACCCGCACCAACACTTGTATTAGGATTTATAACATTAGTTGAGGAAGCTGTGGCTGAACTGTGCCAAGTTAAATTATAAGAACTACAAGAATTGGGCATATTACTAGCTGTGATACTTGATAAATTTGCTGTAGTATTTGGGCAAATATTACTTAATGATGTAGCATTCAAAATTGGGGCATAAGTAATGCAATTATTGACAGGGGTTAATGAAAAATTACAAGGATTTCCTTGAACCCAGCCTGTTTGACCTCCAATGTTAACTAAAGTGATTGTTGTAAATGGGCATGTAGCAGTAACAGTAACCCTTACATCTCCATAGTTGTTAACATAACTTGATGTTAGTACATTTCCTAAAATTGTAGCTCCACAAGAATTTGAAAGCGTAGTTAAACCGCTACTATTAGTCGTTATTTGCCCAATATCTGCTCCTGCTGGCGCAGTACCTCCGTTGTCATAATTTCCGTCAACAACAGAAAATGATATAGTAGCCGAGGTTAAGGGTTGGCTAAATGTATATTTAATAAAACCAGTATCAAAGAAACTAGTCCATGCACCATTTCCACTAAAATCCGAACTCGAAGAACAAGCATTTCCATTAGTTGGAGCGTAGTATATTGATGTTGATGTTCCTGTAGTGGTAACTGCTATTCCTGTTCCAGGCACACTGCTACATATTGCAGGATGTACAGGCAATGCAATAATACTTGTTACTGGTGTATTTTTGTTTGACACATAATGATAAGGTTTGTTATTCTGCGAATAACTTAAAGCACCTAAAAGTAAAAATAAACATAAGTTAAAAAAATAAAGTCTTTTTTTGTAATAATTCATAAGCATAAAAAATTAAGGTTAGACAATAAATTGGTTTTGGTATTCTGTGTTTTATATTAATAGTTGTGTAAATATTTAAATTCAATATACCATAAAGTTATAATATTATAAATTATAGATGTGCTTATAATTATCCTGATGTGCTAGTTTTAGATATTAATTTAATACATATAGCAAAAGCAATCTTTTTCTTAAATTTTCAAATAGAAATAACTATTAAAAATTAATTTATTTTTTGCCTACTTAATCTTGTATAAGAAGCAATGATTAAAAAAAATGTAGGTTAATTAATACGTTTAAAATGCTTTATTTATAAAAATTGCCATTTTAAAACAAGAAAATGTTTGATAATTTTAGGCTTTCCAACATAATATATAGCAAATACTGGGGTATGTACTTGATACTATTATTTAAATCGTAATTATCAATATTAACAATATTTTTTTCGACAAATAACTAAAATTTGTAGAAAAATGTTTTTTGATTGGTTAATTATTAGATAATGGAGGGGAGTTTAGTTTCTAAAAAAAATCCCCTAGTATACTTTTTTAAGAAGTTTAAAATCTAAAAGCCCGCCAAACTAATTATCTTTGTCTTTATGATATTAGTTACTGGAGGAACAGGTTTAGTAGGAGCGCATTTACTACTTCATTTATTAGAAAATGGGGCAGATAGGGTTCGTGCTTTGCATCGAAATCCAAAAAACATAAATAAAACAAAATTGCTTTTCGAACTTTACGAAAAAGGCGACTTATTTTTAAAAATCGAATGGGTTCCTGCCGATATTCTAGACATTCCTTCTCTAGAAATTGCCTTCCAAAATGTAGATTACGTATACCATTGTGCGGCTTTCATATCCTTCAATCCCGAAGACGAAGAAGATTTACGAAAAGCAAATATTGAAGGAACAGCAAACATTATAAACTTTTGCATTGACAAAAAAATAAAAAAATTATGTCACGTAAGTTCAATTGCAGCACTTGGTGATTTAGTTCAAAATCACTCCAACCAGAAAGACGAACAGATTAATCAAAATACCATTGACGAAGAGACTGAATGGAACCCAGAATATTCTCACAGCGATTATGCTATTTCAAAATATGGCGCTGAAATGGAAGTATGGCGTGGTTTTCAAGAAGGTTTGCCAATTATCATTGTAAATCCTGGGGTTGTTTTTGGACCAGGTTTTTATAATCAAGGCAGTGGGGTTGTTTTTAACTCTATAAAGAAAGGGTTTCCGTTTTACACCAACGGCACAACGGGATATGTTTCTGTGGTAGATGTAGTTTCGATAATGTATAAATTAATGAACTCCAATTGTAGTGGTGAACGTTTTATTGTAATTTCTGAAAATTGTACTTACAAGAATATCCTCTCAACTATTGCAAAAAAATTAGGAGCAAAAATTCCAAATATAAAAGCCAAACCTTGGCTATTAAATCTTGCTTGGCGGCTAGATTGGTTAGCATCCAAAGTGCTTAGAACTAAAAGAAAATTATCTAAACACAGCATTCAATCTCTACAAAACACCGACGTTTATTCCAACGAAAAAATAATAAAACAGTTGAATTATTCCTTCCAAGATATAGATTCTTATCTAGAGGAAGTCGTTCGTTATTTTAAAAAATAATTATTTCACAAGTCCTTCTTGAAGAACAAACTTAACTGCTTTTGCAACTTTGTTTCTGGATAATTTTGGGTTTTCAGCAGTAAACATTTTCAATAATTCCTTAATGCGTTATTATTAGATAAGTTATGAAGTTTAGCACTCACTTTCAATACTTGAATGCGATTTAAATTTTTACTTTTTTCACTAGCCTTATGATTTTTGGTGATCTGCTACCGTGAAATGCTCTTAGTACTTCTATTCTATTTGCTCTAATTCTATAAATTATCAAATAGGATCCTAAGATGATATTTCTATATATCTTGGTTTTGGTTTCCAAATGTCGACATTCCAGATGAAGAAGGTATTGGGTTTCTAAATTCCGAACTCTTAATTTTAAATCTTCATAAAAATATGAAGCCGCTTTCTCGCCAAAAAAAACTTCGCCATATTCAAAAACATCTTGAATGTCATTAAAATAAAAAGTTGATCGAACTACTTCTTTCTTTCTAACCTCCATTTTTGAAACTTTTCATCAAATTCTTTTTCTGTCAAAAACTCACCCTTCTCTGCTTCTCTAATCAAAGAAACGAATTCTTCTTGTAACATTGGTTTGCCTGGGGTGGCTAAGTTTTTAGGTTTTTCTGTTGCAGTTTTCATAATAACTTAATTTAAACGTATTGTAAAAGTAAGAAAAAAGAAATTGAAAAAAATTTGGAGAATTATTTAATGTAGATTCTAATAAATAATTATTCTACAAGTCCTTCTTCGGGAACAAACTTAACTGCTTTTGTAACCTTTTTCCCGGATAATTTTTCTTTTTCTGCCATAAGACGTTCTTTTACCTCATCATACATTTTTTTATATTCTTTAATGTCGGATGCGTAATATTGGGTACTTTTAGCAAATGTTAAACTATCTACTTTGTATTTATTTTTAATGAATACGGTTGGTTTTTCATAATTCTGAACCGAAGAATTTTGCGTCTTCGCAGCTTCTAAAATAGCTAAATCATAAATAATATCTTCCATTTTATCTCTTGGAATAAGATTTTTTGGCTTGGGAATAATTTCGTCTTTGCAACTAGTGAGTGCAAAAATAAGGGTTGTAAAAAGTAAAATAATTTTTTTCATAGTATAAAATTATCTATCAAATAATAATCTTTGTGCTGCTTTTATCTCTTTCACTTTAGCATTTTCAAACACTAATTGACCGTTTACAAAAGTATGCGAAATTCTAGATTTGAAATTAGTTCCTTCAAATGGAGACCATCCGCATTGGTATAAAATATTGTCTTTGCTAACACTCCATGGTTTAGACGGATTAACAATTGCCAAATCGGCATAATATCCTTCTTTGATAAAACCTCTTTTTTCAATCTTAAAAATAATTGCCGGATTGTGACACATTTTTTGAACGATTTTCTCCACCGAGATTTTGCCTTGGTGGAATGCTTCAAACATTGCTACAACCGCATGTTGTACTAATGGTCCTCCCGAAGGAGCGCTAAGGTATTTTTGCGATTTTTCTTCTAAAGTATGAGGTGCATGATCGGTGGCGATAACATCTATAGTATCGTTTAGCAATGCTGTCCATAGGGCATCTCTATCGGCAGCAGTTTTTACAGCAGGATTCCATTTGATGAAATTTCCTTTAGTAGCATAATCTTCATTGGAAAACCAAAGATGGTGTATGCAAACCTCTGCGGTAATTTGTTTTTCGGCCAACGGAATTTTATTTGAAAAAAGATCCATTTCTTTGGCTGTTGAAAGATGAAAAACATGCAATCTTGCACCCGTTTTTTTAGCAAGAGCAATTGCTTTGGAAGAAGATATATAGCAAGCCTCCTCACTCCGAATTAAATGATGCACCGTAACGGGAATATCGTCTCCAAATTCGGCTTTATATTTTTCTAGATTTGCTTTAATTGTTGCTTCATCTTCACAATGTACGGCTATAAGCATTTTGGTACTGGAAAATATTTTTTCTAATGTTGCTTCGTTATCTACCAGCATGTTTCCGGTGGAAGAACCTAAAAATAATTTTATTCCCGCAACATTTTTCGGATTTGTTTTTAAAATCTCTTCCAAATTATCATTCGTTCCACCCATCATAAACGAATAATTGGCATACGAACTTTGGGAAGCAATTAGATATTTTTGCTCTAATAATTCTTGAGTAATTGCATTTGGTACCGTATTGGGCTGCTCTATAAAAGAGGTAATTCCGCCAGCAACTGCTGCTCTACTTTCGGAAGCGATAGTTCCCTTGTGGGTTAATCCTGGTTCGCGAAAATGCACTTGGTCATCAATAGCACCAGGAATTAAAAAATTTCCTTCGGCATCAATAACTTTACAATTAGAACTTTTATGGCTAATACTTTGGGCAATTTCCTTAATAAATTCGCCTTCAATTAAAACATCCCCTTCAAAAATTCTACCTTCATTTACAATCTTCGCATTCTTTATTAAAACGGTATTCATCATTTATTCTGCTTTGTTCAAGGCTTTATTTTACTAAAACAATGAAACATTAATTTATAGATTATTAAACATTTTTTTTATGCGTAAAGACAAAACTCCAAAAATGGCTTCTTTTATAATAGAACCACTCATTTTAGATTGTCCTTTGGTTCTATCGGTAAAAATAACAGGAACTTCTTGTATGTTGAAATTTTTAGAAAATGCTCTGTATTTCATTTCAATTTGAAAAGCATATCCAATAAACTTTATCTTATCTAAATTTATGCTTTCAAGAACTTTTCTGCTGTAGCAAATAAAGCCAGCCGTGGCATCCATAATTTTCATTCCGGTAATCATTCGCACATAAACGGAAGCAAAATAAGATAGTAAAACCCTGCTTAAAGGCCAGTTTACTACATTTACTCCTGTAACATAACGTGAACCTATTGCCAAATCGGCACCTCCAAAATGACAAGCATCGTACAAACGTTCTAAATCGTGAGGGTTGTGCGAAAAATCGGCATCCATTTCAAAAATGAAATCATAATTACGAGCCAAAGCCCATTTAAATCCATGAACGTAAGCAGTACCCAATCCTGCTTTTTTTGCGCGCTGCTCTAAAAACAATTTATCTGAAAATTCTAATTGCAGTTCTTTTACCTTAATTGCAGTTCCATCTGGTGAATTATCGTCAACAATAAGCACATGAAATGGTTTATGTAAAGAAAAGACTGCTCTCACAATACTTTCAATGTTTTCAATTTCGTTATAGGTTGGAATAATTACAAGTCCACAATTCATATTTAAAGTAATATAGTTTATGCAAAAATACTCATTTTATACCATCCTAATCTTAATAAAATTATAATAGTATGGAACAAATAAAATTTAGTAATTTTGCTCCCGATGATAGCGCAACAATTACACCTAAGATTGATAGAAACTAAAGACTGGGCAACGCTTGTTTTTATATTTTCTATTGTACTTATTGCCATCGCAAAATCGGCTTTTGATTCGCGTTTTAATGATTTTATCCGATTAATTGTATCCAATAAATATACAAAAATATACAAAGAAAGTTCCCATTTAATGGGTGGCTTCAATGTGTTACTTGTGATTGTCAATCTCATTTCTTTCTCCTTTTTTATACAATTGATTTCCTTTCATTTAGGATTGGGCGCAAAAACAGATTGGATTTTATTTGTTAGGATTTTCACACTTTTAACTGTTTTTATTTTCTCTAAGTTCTTGATAGAAAAAATAATAGCAACTATTTTTGGAATTGAAGAAGTCATTGAGCAGTTTAATTTACAAAAAGTTACATTCCGAACCTACATTGGACTATTATTACTACCCATTACGATAATTCTATTTTATAGTAATTATATTACAAATTTCATAATATATGCAATTATTCTTATTTTATTAACAATTAATGTACTTACTTATTTTGTTTCCTTAAAAATTTATCAAAATTTTATATTTAGTAAGTTCTTTTATTTTATTTTGTATCTTTGCGCACTTGAAATAGCCCCTTATTATTTCATATATTATTTGATTACAAAAAATTAGAGCACAACATGTCAAACTTGAAAGTAAGAACGATTTTGGTGTCACAGCCAGAGCCAAAAGTAGAGAATTCCCCTTATTTTGATTTACAACAAAAACATAAGGTAAAAATAGATTTTCGCTCTTTTATTCATGTAGAAGGCGTAAGCGCGAAAGACGTAAGGGCTCAAAAAATAGACCTTAATAATTTTACGGCTATTATTTTAACCAGCAAAAATGCGGTGGACCACTTCTTTAAAGTTGCCGAGGAAATGCGTTACAAAGTTCCTGAAGACTTAAGATATTTTTGCCAATCGGAAGCAATTGCTTTTTATTTACAAAAATATGTAGTTTATAGAAAACGCAAGATTTATGTTGGACAAAAAGATTTTGCAGATATGGCACCTCTTTTCAAAAAATATAAAGACGAAAAGTTTTTATTACCTGCATCCGACCAATTAAATGCTGATGCACCAACCACTTTAAACAATTTAAAAATCGATTGGACTCCGGCAGTTTTTTACAAAACCGTAATGAGTGATTTATCGGATTTAGCTGATGTATATTATGATGTTTTAGCATTCTTTAGCCCAACTGGAATTAAATCGTTGTTTAAAAACTTTCCTGATTTTAAACAAAATGAAACTCGAATTGCTGTTTTTGGAAGTACTACTCAAAAAGAAGCATTAGAACACGGACTTCGAATTGATATTCTAGCGCCAACACCAGAAACACCTTCTATGACAATGGCTTTAGAACGTTATGTTGCAGAAGCCAACAAAGGAAATAAATAAGAAAATTTCTAAATATTAAAATCCCAAATTCACCCCGAGTTATCGGAAGAATTTGGGATTTTATGCTTATGAATTAAGATTTATTTTACAATTTCTCTATTTGTTTAATGCTGTATTTGAAAAATAATTTCACAAAAGACAAAACCTATTTAGCCCCGATTGCAGTGGAAATCTTAATAAACCTTACAGGTTTGTTAAGATTGGAACGAAAAGCGGGAATTGCCTTTTCTAAAATGCGCAAGCCATTCGCTTCTAATAAAAAAAGTCCGGCATTACTGCCGAACTCTTTCCGTTTAGTTTGTTTGTGTATTATAATTTTGGGCCTGCTTGAACTAGATTTTCACCTTCCGCATTATCGGTATATTGAACGAAATTTTTAATGAATCGCCCTGCTAAATCGGTTGCTTTGGTGTTCCATTCGGCAACATCGGCATACGTATCTCTTGGGTCTAAAATTGCTGGATTTACATCGTGCAAAGCAGTAGGAACCACAAAATCAAAAACTGGAATTGTTTTAGTTGCTGCTTTTTCAATAGAACCATCTAATATAGCATCAATAATAGCACGGGTATCTTTTATAGAAATACGTTTTCCGGTTCCGTTCCAGCCCGTGTTAACCATATAGGCAGTAGCATGGTGCTCTTCCATTTTCTTAACTAATTCTTGTCCGTATTGTGTTGGATGCAAAGAAAGGAATGCTTTGCCAAAACAAGCCGAGAAAGTTGGTTCTGGTTGGGTTACTCCTCTTTCGGTTCCTGCTAATTTAGCCGTAAATCCGGAAAGAAAATAATATTTAGTTTGTTCAGGAGTTAATTTAGAAACTGGAGGCATTACTCCAAAGGCATCTGCAGTTAAAAAGATAACTTTTGTAGCATGACCCGCTTTAGAAACTGGTTTTACAATATTGTGAATGTGGTTTATTGGATAAGAAACTCTTGTATTTTGAGTAACTGAACCGTCTTTGAAATCAATTTTTCCATTGGCATCTACCGTAACGTTTTCCAATAATGCGTCTTTAGTAATTGCACCATAAATATCTGGTTCGTTTTCTTTACTTAAATCGATGGTTTTGGCATAACAGCCTCCTTCAAAATTGAATACGCCATCGTTATCCCATCCGTGTTCGTCGTCTCCAATTAACTCTCTTTTTGGATCGGTAGATAAAGTGGTTTTTCCTGTTCCAGATAATCCAAAGAAAATAGCAACATCACCATCGGCACCTTTATTAGCCGAACAGTGCATAGAGGCCATTCCTTGTAAAGGCAAGTAGTAGTTCATCATAGAGAACAACCCTTTTTTCATCTCACCACCATACCAAGTACCACCAATTAATTGGATTTTTTCAGTAAGGTTAAAGGCAACATATACTTCCGAATTTAATCCGTGGTTTTTATAATCTTTGAAACTTGTTTTGGAACCATTCATTACTACAAAATCAGGTTCTCCAAAATTTTCTAATTCTTCTTCGGATGGACGAATGAACATATTTTTTACAAAATGCGCTTGCCAAGCCACTTCCATAATAAAACGAACTTTTAGTCGGCTATTTTCATTAGCACCACAAAAAGCATCTACAACAAACAATCGTTTTCCAGAAAGTTGTTCTGCAGTGGTTTCTTTTAAAGCATTCCAAGTAGTTTGAGAAATAGGCTTGTTGTCGTTAACTGCTTTTTCAGAATTCCACCAAACCGTATTTTCGGTAATGCTGTCTTTAACAATATATTTATCTTTTGGAGAACGACCAGTAAACTCACCAGTCATTACATTCACGGCTCCGAGTTCCGTCAATTGACCTCTCTCATAGCCTTTTAAGTCTGGATTTAATTCTTCTTCATATAAAAATTCGAAAGAAGGATTGTAAATAATTTCTTGTGCATTTCGTATTCCGTATTTTTCTAACGAAATCGATTTCGTAACTGGAGTGTAATTGTCCATAAAAATGTGTTGTATTGCAATTATTAATTCGAGTACAAAGGTAAAAAATTATTATTACAACGTTGTAGTTAATAAGTAAATTATATTTTTTTCTTTAAAAATTGGACCATTAAGATACTCCAAGCAATAATTAAGAGCAATCCTCCTATTGGAGTTACAAAACCTATTGCCTTGAAATTGAATGTATTCAAACTATCAGTAGCCAATAAATAAATAGATCCTGAAAAGAAAATTACACCTAAAATGGTTAAAACTAAGATAGTTTTCTTAACTTTAGTACTCAAATGAGTGTTCAGTCCTAAAAACAACAAAAATAAAGCATGGTACATTTGGTATTTAACTCCGGTTTCAAAAGTTATTAATTGATCTGCAGTTAAAACTTGTTTCAAGGCATGTGCACCAAAAGCACCTAAAACTATAGAGGTCATTCCGAAAAAAGCTGCTGTAGATAGTATTTTGTTATTCATTTTTGGATAGGATATAATTTTTAACAAATTTATCAGTTATCTATCAATTGCGAAAGGACTTTTATGTTTTCTTTTAGATTAAACAATTTTAAACTTTTATATTTGCATTTAAATATTTTTTTATGAAAAAAGCGTTATTTTCACTAGCACTAATTTTGATTTTTTGTTCTTTTAAAACAGAAACAAATACTGGAATTCCTTCAGGAGAAAAATTAATATTTGTTGGCTCCTATAATATGAGCGGACTAATGACCCAATTGGCTCAAGTCACTCTTTCAACAGAAATGGTGAACACCGCAAAAGGTCCGTTTTTACATTTAAACTGTGAGTTAGCCACTTATGCAAAATGGGATAAGTTCTTTAAAATAAGAGATGCTTACGAATCTTATGTTGACCCAACAACTTTGAAACCAAGCCTATACAAAAGAAGCATTGATGAAGGTGGATGGACAAAAAAAGAAAAATATTTATTTAAAGGCAATACTGTAACTAGTACTTCTAAAAGAAAAAACAGTCCTGAAACTACAAAAACATTTACCGTTGGTGGTTCCACACAAGACGTAGTTTCCTTAATGTACAAATTAAGAACTATGGATATTACCAAAATGAAAACTGGACAGTCGCAATCGTTTGTTGCTGTTTTTGACGAAACACAAATTCCGGTAACGGTAAAATTACTAGGAACCGAAACCGTTTCTGCAGGAAATTTAGGTTCTAAAAATTGCTATAAACTTTCTATCGGAGCCAAAACCGATGTCCTAAAAGGGAAAGATAAAAACCTAATTTACTTAACTGCCGATGCTAAAAAAGTACCGGTTTTAATGAAATTTAGCATTCCTGTAGGCACTGGCCAATTAGCATTAACTTCAGCATCTGGAATATAATCATGAGAAAAACTTTATTAATTATTGCCATCGTTCTAACCGTAGTTAGTATTATTTTTTCGATATTGCCTTTAGATACTCTAGCACTCGCACCTATCGGATTGGCATCGCTTTTTATTTTCTTAACCTTTAAAAAATCGGATGTTGCACAACGAAAATTCACCAAGATACTTTTCATTGTTACCTATATCTGCGCCTTAGTAGTTTTAGGGAAAACCTTTTTAATAAAAGATAAAGTTGCGGTTGACACCCAATTTGAACAACAAAAATTAGAATCTAAAAAAGAAGACATTAAAGATCTAGAAGGTTTAGAGTAATTCTACTCCCAACAAACACCAAAGCCCATTCTATTTTGCGTGGGCTTTTTTGTTTTTGTCAAAAAAGAGTGTCAAATCATTACAAATTCCTAAATTTGTATTCCATTTACAAACAAATTATGAGAAATATACTAATCATAGGTGCCGGACGTTCGGCATCCTCCCTTATACAATACCTTTTAAATAAATCTACGCAAGAAAATTTGCACCTTACCATTGCCGATATTTCATTAGAATTAGCACAACGAAAAACCAATAACCATCCTAATGCCAGCGCAATTGCGTTAGACATTACTAACGAATCCCAACGACATTCCGAAATTGCTAAAGCCGACATCGTAATTTCGATGCTTCCGGCACATTTGCACATTGAAGTTGCCAAAGACTGCCTCACTTACAAAAAACACATGGTTACCGCTTCTTATGTTTCCGATGCCATGCAAGAATTAGATGCAGCTGCCAAAGAAAACGGACTAATTTTCATGAACGAAATTGGCCTAGATCCTGGTATTGATCACATGAGCGCTATGAAAGTTATTGAAGATATAAGAGAAAAAGGCGGCAAAATAATACTATTCGAATCCTTTTGTGGCGGACTAGTAGCGCCCGAAAGCGACAACAATCTTTGGAACTACAAATTCACTTGGGCACCAAGAAACGTAGTTCTTGCAGGTCAAGGTGGCGCAGCCAAATTTATTCAAGAAGGAAAATACAAATACATCCCCTACACTAAATTATTCCGAAGAACTGAATTTTTAATGGTAGAAGGTTACGGAAAATTTGAAGGCTACGCCAACAGAGATTCCCTAAAATACCGCAGCGTTTATGGTCTAGATGATGCCCTAACTTTATATCGTGGCACCATTCGAAGAGTTGGCTTTTCAAAGGCTTGGAACATGTTCGTGCAACTCGGCATGACCGACGACACTTATTCTATGGAAAACTCCGAAAACATGAGTTTCCGCGAATTCACCAATTCTTTTTTGCCCTACCACCCTACCGATTCTGTTGAAATTAAAACCCGTATGGCCCTAAATATAGAGCAAGACGACATCATGTGGGACAAACTTTTAGAACTCGATTTATTCAATTCCAATAAAATCGTTGGACTAAAAAATGCAACTCCCGCACAAATTTTAGAGCGCATCCTCAACGACAGTTGGACTTTGCAACCAAAAGACAAAGACATGATTGTCATGTACCATAAATTTGGCTACGAAATACAAGGGCAACAATACCAAATCGATTCCAAAATGGTGTGCATTGGCGACGACCAAACCTACACCGCCATGGCAAAAACCGTGGGGCTTCCCGTTGCAATCGCAACCCTGCAAATCCTAAACGGAAACATTAAAACTCCAGGCGTGCAACTGCCAATTCGCAAAGAAGTTTACGAGCCAATATTAAAAGAGTTGGAAGAATTTGGAGTTGTTTTCAACGAAACCGCAATGCCTTATATTGGCTACAATCCTGATAAATTAGTGACTTCCAATTAAGGTTCTAAGGAACTGAGATTCTTAGGTTCTAAGTTATTTTAGGAGCGAATGGGTAGGCATTTTAGTAAATGTCATTCCCGTTTTTCGTTGCAATCTGTCATTGCGCGGAACCAAGCAATCCAATAATGCTTATCGTTAACGCAATGCCAGGATTTCCACTTCACCCGGGGCTAGATAGGTTATGTCTTTTGTAAAATTATTAGTTATAATCACTTTTTGCTTTACAATTGAAACAATATTCTTATTTTTGCTTTAAATTTAGCGCCAATGAAAATCAACCAACTTCAAATAGAAATTGACGGCATCGACAAAGAAATCCTTCGGGACCTAATGGAAGATGCTCGAAAACCAATATTGCAAATAGCAAACAAAATAGGAATTTCGGGAGCCGCCATTCACCAACGGTTAAAAAAACTAGAAGATGCAGGCGTGATTTCGGGGTCTAAATTCATCATCAACAATAAAGTTTTAGGGTATAAAACTATGGCTTTTATTGGCGTCTATCTTGAAAAAGCAGCAAGCAACTCAGAGGCAGTAAAAGAATTACGCAAAATTCCAGAAGTCCTCGAATGCCACTACACCACTGGAAATTGGAGCATCTTAATCAAAATTATCTGTAAAGACAACGAACATTTAATGCAACTATTAAATACCAAAATCCAACCCATAGATGGCGTTTCCAGAACCGAAACCTTCATCTCCTTAGACCAACAAATAGAACGACAAATTCAATTGTAATTACAAAACCAATGAACCTCAACAAATTCACAAAAGAAAATATAGCAATCGCTTTTTACACCATTTATATCTTAATAGCCGGAGTGTGTTATGAACTTTTTCCAACCCACGGCAACACTCCCAATGGCGGTGTATTGTTATTGTATTTGTTCGTACCAATTAGTATCATTTATTTTATGGTGCATTTAGTAAAACAACTCTACGGAAACCAAAGTTATGCTAAATGCCTCCTAATTCATGGCGTGGTTTGGTTATCGGTTGCGGTGATTTTATCTACTTTTTCTAAATAAAAATCCGCTACTGTCGTAACGGATTCGGTATATTTATTTGCGCTTTTATCCAAAAAATTAATCGTTTCTCCTTCCTCCAAGATAAATAGAAACGTAGTACAACAAAGTTCCTATAGAGCCAATCGCAGCAACCACATAAGTTCGGGCAGCCCATTTTAAAGAATCCTCGGCACCTGAATATTCTGCTGGATTTAGCATGTTTTTATTTTTCAACCAAGCCAAGGCACGATTACTCGCATCGTATTCTACCGGCAAAGTTATTAAGGTAAACAAAGTCGTTAATGCGAAAATCACAATTCCAAGCAATAATAATGAGGGGAAAGTACGTATCATAATGATTCCCGCCAACAATATCCATTGCACAAAATTGGAAGTCACCGAAACAATTGGCACCAATTTAGACCGCAATTCCAACATGCTATATCCTTTTGCATGTTGCACGGCATGTCCACATTCGTGAGCCGCAACCGCTGCTGCTGCTGCATTTCTTTCGTTATACACGGCTTCACTTAGGTTTACCGTTTTATCTGTAGGATTGTAATGATCGGTAAGTCTTCCTTCTACCGAAATTACTTTTACGTCATAAATACCATTATCGGCCAACATCTTTTCGGCAATTTCTTTACCCGACATGCCATTTTGCAATTGTAGTTTAGAATAAAATTCGAATTTGCTTTTCAATCGGCTGCTTACCACCCAACTCATTAGCATAATAATTCCGGCTAAAACCATATAACTCATTCCCATAATTGTAAATTTTATAATTACTGAATAAGCATCAAAATATGAGCCAAAATAATATTCGTTCTTTTAAATTCCTAAAAACTGCCAATTAGTCAAATTTTTTCCTTAGCATGATCTTTCCAATCAAAAGCTTCTATAATTTCATCATAAACACATTTTCCGTTTACAATATTAAGTCCTTTAGCAAGGGAAGGCTCTTTTTTGCAAGCAGCCTCCCAGCCTAAATTTGCCAATAATAAAATATACGGCAAGGTAACATTGGTTAGAGCCATTGTAGAAGTATAAGGCACCGCACCAGGCATATTGGCAACACAATAATGAATTACATCGTCAATGATATACGTTGGATCTTCATGGGTAGTTGGAACCGTTGTTTCAAAACAGCCTCCTTGATCTACAGCAACATCAACAATTACTGTACCTGGGCGCATTTCTTTCAGCATTTCTCTGGTAATTAATTTAGGTGCTTTTGAACCTTTTATTAATACCCCACCAATTATTAAATCATGGTCTTTAATGTGTTTTCTAATATTGTATTCGCTTGAAAATTCGGTTACCACATGTGGTGGCATGACATCATTAACGTACCGAAGGCGTTTCATATTGGTATCTAAAATCGTTACATGGGCGCCTAAACCTGCCGCCATTTTTGCGGCTTGCACACCAACTACACCTGCACCAAGAATCAAAACACGTCCTGGAGGAACTCCCGGAACTCCGCCAAGCAAAACACCGCGACCTTTGATAGGTTTCTCTAAATATTTTGCGCCTTGTTGTATCGCCATTCTTCCTGCAACTTCCGACATTGGGGTTAGTAATGGCAAACTACCATCCGTGTCTTCTACAGTTTCATAGGCGATACAAATGGCATCACTTTTAAGCATTGCAAAGGTTAATTCTTCGCTTGAAGCAAAATGAAAATAGGTGAATAGAACCTGATTGGGTTTTATTAAAGGATATTCTTCGGCAACTGGTTCTTTCACTTTCACAATCATATCACTAAGCATGTAAACTTCTTCAATTGTTTGGAGAATAATAGCGCCAACATTTAGATAATCTTCATCAAAAAAACCGCTTCCTTCTCCTGCCGAAGATTGAATGAATACAATATGTTTGTTTTTAGTAAGTTCAAATACTCCAGCTGGAGTCATTCCAACTCTGCTTTCGTTATTTTTAATTTCCTTTGGGACTCCGATTTTCATGTTGTGTGTTGTTTAGATGTCAAAAATCGGAATTAAAAATCAATTAATAAAATAAAATAGGGGCTCTACGGTTATTTTTAGTTATTTTATAATTTATACCCTATTAATTTAATGGTGTTAATTAAAAATATTGTGTTTTTTAATTTTAATTTAAAAAAATAATAGGGTCAAATATAAAAACAAAAAAAACGACCTTAAAAAGATCGCTTTTTTTATCATAAAATTTAAAAAAGATAATTATCCCACTAAATTAATCACTTTTCCTGGAACGATGATTACTTTATTTGGCGTTCTTCCTTCCAATTGTTTAATAGTTCTTTCGTCAGCCATTACAATTTCTTGAATTTGCGGAACGGTTAAATCTAAAGATAATTTAATGGTAAAACGCATTTTTCCGTTGAACGAAACTGGGTATTCTTTTTCCGATTCTACTAAATATTTCTCTTCACAAATAGGAAATACTGCCGTGGAAACCGATTCTTTATAACCCAACTGACTCCATAATTCTTCGGCAATATGCGGTGCATAAGGCGAAATTAAAATTGCCAATGGTTCGAGAATTTTTCTGTGGTTGCATTTTAAAGTTGCTAATTCGTTTACACAAATCATAAACTGTGAAACAGAGGTATTGAAAGAGAAATTCTCAATATCTTCCGTTACTTTTTTTATGGTTTTATGTAAAGACTTGTACATTTCTGGGCTTGGCTCATCGTTAGTTACAATTGAACCATTATCATCAAAATACAAACGCCATAGTTTTTTTAAGAAACCATAAACTCCCGTTATTCCGGCGGTATTCCATGGTTTTGATTGTTCCAATGGGCCTAAGAACATTTCATACAAACGCAAGGTATCAGCACCATAATCGTTACAAATATCATCTGGATTGACCACATTGTATTTGGATTTGGACATTTTTTCTACTTCACGACCAACAATATATTTTCCGTTTTCTAAAATGAATTCGGCATTTTTATAATCGGTATATAATGGGTGTTTCTTAAATGCTTCAATATCTAGTTCGTTAGTGACGTCATTAATAACTGATAAATCCACATGAATTGGCTGCACATTTACACACGAAATCAACCCTTTGGAATATAACTTTTTGGAATCTTCACTTCTATACACAAAAGCACTCATTCCTAAAATCATTCCTTGATTGATTAATTTTTTGAATGGTTCTTCTGTTGGTGCATAGCCTCTGTCTTTTAAGAATTTATTCCAAAAACGAGAATACAATAAATGTCCGGTTGCATGTTCGCTTCCACCTATGTATAAATCTACATTTTGCCAATAGTTCAAAGCCTCTTTGCTTGCAAATTCGTTTTCATTGTGTGCATCCATATAACGCATCCAATACCACGAACTTCCTGCCCAACCTGGCATGGTATTCAATTCTAAAGGGAAAATAGTCACATTATCAATCAACTGATTACTGACTACTGAACACTGAACGCTGTCCCACGCCCAAGTAGTAGCATTTCCTAAAGGCGGTTGCCCGTCTTCGGTTGGTAGGTATTTTTCCACTTCTGGAAGTACAATTGGCAAATGTTTTTTATCAATCATTTGCGGCAATCCATTCACATAAAATACAGGAAATGGTTCGCCCCAATAACGTTGACGCGAGAAAACTGCATCGCGCAAACGGTAATTAGTTTTACCTTTTCCTTGCGCAATCTTTTCTAATGCTTCAATACTTTTTTTAGTTCCTTCTTTATAACCCAATCCGTTTAAGAAATCGGAATTAATTAATTCGAAACCGGTTTTTTCGCCGTAGGCTGCTTCTGAAATATCTTGATTAAATATATTTTTAATTGCTGGCATTCCGTTTTGACCTTTAAAGAAATTTGTAAATGCAAAATCTCTTTCATCGCCACATGGAACCGCCATTACCGCTCCTGTTCCGTAACCCGCCAAAACGTAATCGCCTATCCAAACTGGAATTGGTTCTTTTGTAAATGGATGTTCCGCATAAGCACCAGTGAAAACACCGGATATGGTTTTCACATCGGCCATTCTTTCTCGTTCGGAACGCTTTGCAGTTGCTTCAATATAAGTATCTACCGCAGATTTTTGTTCTTGCGTTGTGATTTTAGAAACTAATTCATGTTCGGGCGCCAAGGTCATGAAGGTAACTCCGAAAATGGTGTCGGGACGGGTGGTGAATACTTCTATGAAAGTCCCCTCCCCAACCCTCCCCAAAGGGGAGGGAGACGAAGCCTGAAAAGATGCTCTTGAATTTAATTCTCCTTGAATTTTATTTAAAACCGTACTTATAGATTTATTAACTTCTTCATTAGAAAAACGAATTACTTTAAAATTATGCTTTTGTTCTAATTCTAAAGTTCTCGCTTCATCTATTTCAGATTGTTCTTTAGTATTGTGGTAATCGCCGTCTACTTCTACTATTAACCTTTTTTCTAAACACACAAAATCTACTATATATTTTCCTATTAAATGTTGTCTTCTAAAACGAACATCTAATTTTTCACGACGTAAATTATCCCAAAGAATTGCTTCCGACAAAGTAGGTTCTTTGCGCATTTCTTTAGCATGAAGCAATAAATTTTTAGCAATAGCAGGGTCTCCTGTTAGATATTTTGGATCCGATTTCATTTCTGTTTCGGCTCCCCCTCCCTTGGAGGGGGCTGGGGGGAGGACATTAAACTTAACCATTGCTCCAACACTTTTTCCAATCCAGTTTCTTTGGGATTCTTTGATGGATTCACTCCAATCTATGTCGTTTAAACCTTGTAATAATCGTTCGGCATAAGCAGAAATTCGCATGGACCATTGGGTCATTTTTTTACGCATTACTGGATGGCCACCTCGCTCGGAAACGCCATTTATTATTTCGTCGTTTGCCAAAACGGTTCCAAGTCCGGGACACCAGTTCACTTCGGTTTCTGCCAAATAGGTTAATCGATATTGTGATAGAATTTTTTGTTGTTCTTCGGAAGAAAAACTATTCCACTGAACAGCCGTAAATGGGGCGATATTATCGTCGCAAACAGCATTGACTGTGCTATTTCCTTCTTTTTCGAAAGCAGAAATTAGGGTCGTTATGTCTTCGGATTTATCGGAATTTTTATTGTACCAAGAATTAAATAATTGAATGAAAATCCATTGGGTGTGTTTGTAATAATCGGCATTGGAGGTGCGCACTTCACGACTCCAATCGAAGGAAAAACCTATTTTATCTAATTGCTCGCGGTAACGTGCAATGTTTTCTTTGGTGGTAGTATCGGGATGTTGTCCAGTTTGGATAGCATATTGCTCTGCTGGCAATCCGAAGGAATCGTACCCTTGAGGATGCAAGACATTGAATCCTTTATGGCGTTTGAATCGGGCAACAATATCGGAGGCAATATATCCTAGTGGATGACCAACATGCAAACCTGCTCCAGATGGATAAGGAAACATGTCCAAAACATAATATTTTGGTTTATCGGAATGGTTGGTTGCTGCAAAAGTTTGGTTTTCTGCCCAATAATTGCGCCATTTGGCTTCTATTTGTTCGTGGAAATATTTCATTGTATGCGCTATTGCTTATGTTTATATTCTTTCTTAAAGACTAAAATGAATTCTGTTTTTAAGAAAGGGTTGATTCAAAATTATATTTTCATTCCTATTGATTGAAATTTAGCCCCGATTGAAGTGGAAATCCTGGCATTGCGAAAACGAGTAGCAATTTTGGATATATCGTTCCTCGCAATGACAGATTGCAACGAAAAGCGGGAAATGGGTGTACTAAAATGCGCAAGCCATTTGCTTCAACTAATAAAATTTAAGGTACAAATTTACATTTATTGTACTAAAGTCAAAACTTTAAACGTTATAAACTATGAATAAAGAAATTGTTTATTATTTTTACGGCTAAATTTAGTTTGATATGGCATCCTCATTTGATAAGTTTCAGAAACGCAGATTGATTTCTTCCTATTTTTCGGTGGTTTTAAGTGTGTTCTTAGTATTGTTTTTACTAGGGCTTTTGGGGCTTTTTATTATCAATTCTAAAAGGCTTTCGGACAATTTTAAGGAAGATATTGTAATGACTGTTTTCTTTAAAAACGAGGCTAACGACACTATTTTCAAGGCTTTCGAGACGGAAATGAAATCGGGTAAATTTGCTAAAGATTTTACTTTTGTTTCTAAAGAACAGGCTGCCAAAGAGCACGAAAAAACTCTTGGAGAAAATTTTACAGAATTTTTAGGGGCTAATCCACTATACAATTCTTATGATATTCACTTGAAAGCAGACTATGTAACGAACATTGGTTTTTCTAGAATGGAAAGTGAAATTAGGAAAAATCCTATGGTTGCCGATGTGGTTTACGACAAACAGTTGATTACTTTGGTGAATGACAATGTGAAGAGAATAAGTATGTGGGTATTAATTATCAGCGGGATTTTTGCTTTTATATCTATTTTATTAATTAATAGTTCGTTGCGATTGTCCATTTATGCTAATCGATTTATAATTAAAACGATGCAAATGGTAGGTGCTACGAAGGCTTTTATTAGAAAACCATTTGTAACTCGAAGTATTATTTTGGGAGTTATTGGCTCTGTTTTGGCAATACTAGCATTAATTGGGGTTCTGGTTTATGTTTCTACCAACTATCCTGCTTTAGATATTTTTAAAGACCAATTGCTTACCGTTTTGGTATTGTTAGGAGTTTTAGTTTTAGGAGTTTTAATCACCTGGATCGGAACACATTTTGCAACACAACGTTTCTTGAATTTAAGAACGGACGATTTATATTAAATTAATAACTTTAATTTAGAGGATGAGATTGCTTCGTTCCTCGCAATGACATTATGATGAAAAATAACGAACAAACTACAGATTTTCTTTTTGACAACGTGAATTACAAATTCTTACTAATTGGAATTGCAGTTATTGCTGTTGGCTTTATTTTGATGGCCGGTGGTGGTAGCGATGATCCAAAAGTTTTTAATGAAGATGTGTTTAGTTTTATGAGAATTCGAATAGCACCGACAACTGTTTTAATTGGTTTTGGAATTACTATTTATTCTATTTTTAAAAAATCGGCAAAATAGTAATTAGTGATGAGTAATTAGTGAATAGTCTTTAAATAAGTCTTATGATCTTCGCCAATACTTATTACTAATCACTAGTTACTAATCACTAAATAAAAAAAATGGATTATTTACAAGCAATTATACTTGCAATTATAGAAGGAATTACAGAATTTCTTCCAGTTTCTTCCACTGGCCATATGATTATTGCCAGTTCTTTTTTTGGCATCAGTCATGATGAATTTACCAAACTTTTTACTATTGTAATCCAACTCGGAACAATACTTTCTGTTGTAGTTTTATATTTTAAACGATTTTTTCAGAGTTTTGATTTTTACTTTAAATTGTTAGTAGCGTTTATTCCTGCGGTAGTTTTTGGGTTGCTTTTCAGCAAAAAAATTGATGCTTTACTGGAAAATCCAGTTACAGTTGCGGTTTCTTTATTAGTTGGCGGAATCGTTTTACTAAAAGTAGACGATTGGTTTTCTAAAGAAACGGAAGTTGCAACAAGTCAAGACATAAGTTTTGCAACTGCTTTTAAAATAGGATTGTTTCAATGTTTGGCAATGGTACCTGGGGTTTCCAGAAGTGGCGCTAGCATTGTGGGTGGAATGACCCAAAAATTATCTAGAACTACTGCTGCCGAATTCTCGTTCTTTCTTGCCGTGCCAACGATGCTTGGTGCTACCGCAAAAAAATGTTATGATTATTACAAAGATGGATTCGTTTTAACCCACGACCAAATTAATTTTTTAATTATTGGAAATGTAGTTGGTTTTATAGTAGCACTTATTGCTATTAAAAGTTTCATCGGATTTTTAAGTAAAAACGGCTTTAAACTTTTTGGATATTATAGAATTGTAGTTGGAATTGCGCTTTTAGTAATTCATTTCTTTATTCAAAAACTGGACGTAATATAATGACTGCCGAAGACTATTTAGAAGGTCAAGTTATTTTAATTGACAAGCCACTTACTTGGAGTTCGTTTCAGGCGGTGAATAAATTGAAATATATTTTAAAAAGAAAATACGATCTTCCGAAGAAGTTTAAAATTGGTCATGCCGGAACTTTAGATCCTTTGGCAACTGGACTTTTAATTATTTGCACCGGAAAATTCACCAAAAAAATTACTGAAATTCAGGCGCAAGCCAAAGAATATACTGGCACAATAACTGTTGGCGCAACTACCCCATCGTATGATTTAGAAACGGAAGTAGACGCTACTTTCCCGATAGAGCAAATTACCGAGGCATTAATTCTTGAAACTACCAAACAATTTCTTGGAGAGATTGACCAGAAACCACCTGTTTTTTCGGCAATAAAAAAGGATGGAAAACGACTTTACGAACATGCTCGTGCAGGTGAAGAAGTAGAAATTGCTTTTAGAAAAACTACCATTTACGAATTTGAAATTACTAGAATTGCTTTGCCTGAAATAGACTTTAGAGTTACTTGTAGCAAAGGAACTTATATTCGGTCGTTAGCCTTTGACTTTGGGAAAGCCTTACAATCTGGCGGCTACTTATCTGCTTTACGACGTACTAAAATTGGGGATTATTCAGTTGTTGATGGCGTTAGCCCGGAGGCATTTGAATAACCTTTGTAATAAAGTTAATATATAAATGACTAAATAAAAAAACCATCCGAATTAACGAATGGTTTCTTTGTTTTTAGTCTAAATCTTTCATTTTAAAAGTATCCATAAATGCCGTGGTGTAATTTCCAGCAACATATTCTGGCTCCTCCATTAACTGACGATGAAAGGGTATTGTAGTTTTTATTCCCTCAATATAAAACTCATCTAATGCACGTTTCATTTTGCTGATGGCTTCTTCTCTAGTTTGTGCGGTAGTAATTAACTTAGCAATCATAGAGTCATAATTTGGCGGAATTGTATATCCAGCATAAACATGTGTGTCTAAACGCACT
The DNA here is from genome assembly GCA_947451525.1 of Flavobacteriaceae bacterium. GTDB lineage: Bacteria > Bacteroidota > Bacteroidia > Flavobacteriales > Flavobacteriaceae > Flavobacterium. The sequence continues at coordinate 90,258 of CANFZM010000003.1, read as the reverse complement.
CCGTGACCTCCAGGAGCATGTAAAACCGTTATCTTTCCTGGTGAAGGGCGAAAGTCATTGTATGGATCTTCGGCATTAATACGGCATTCTATTGCATGTAGATTTGGAAAGTAATTTTTACCCGAAATTGGCACTCCTGCAGCAACAAGAATTTGCTCTCTAATTAAATCATAATCTACAACTTGTTCTGTAATTGGATGCTCTACTTGGATACGAGTATTCATTTCCATAAAGTAGAAATTTCGGTGTTTATCTACCAAGAATTCAACGGTTCCAGCACCTTCATATTTAATGTATTCGGCAGCTTTTACAGCAGCTTCACCCATTTTTTTACGCAACTCATCGGTCATGAAAGGTGAAGGAGTTTCTTCGGTTAATTTTTGGTGACGTCTTTGAACCGAACAATCTCTTTCGGATAAGTGACAAGCCTTCCCATAGGAATCTCCTACTACTTGAATTTCAATATGACGAGGTTCTTCGATTAATTTTTCTAAATACATTCCGTCATTTCCAAAAGCTGCAGCCGACTCTTGTCGTGCTCCTTCCCAAGCTTTTAGTAAGTCTTCTTGTTTCCAAACGGCACGCATTCCTTTACCTCCACCTCCAGCAGTTGCTTTTAACATTACTGGATATCCGAATTCATTGGCAATTTGTTCTGCTTGTTCGTAGGATTCTAAAATCCCAACAGAACCTGGAACACAAGGAACCCCTGCTTCTATCATGGTTGCTTTAGCCGAAGCTTTGTCTCCCATTCTATCGATCATTTCTGGAGCTGCTCCAATAAATTTGATTCCGTGTTCTTGACAAATTTTAGAAAACTTAGCATTTTCTGACAAGAAACCATAACCAGGATGTATTGCATCTGCATTAGTAATTTCTGCAGCCGCAATTATATTTGACATTTTAAGATAGGACAAATTACTAGGTGGTGGCCCAATACAAACTGCTTCGTCGGCAAATTTTACGTGTAAACTCTCTGCATCTGCAGTAGAATAAACGGCAACGGTCTTAATGCCCATTTCTTTGCAAGTTCTAATTACTCTTAAAGCAATTTCCCCTCTATTGGCAATTAATATTTTTTTAAACATCTTTTAAAAGTTAGAAGTTAGAAGTTAGAGGTTAGAAGTCAAGAAAGCAATTTATTTGAATCAAAATGTTAATCAAGCTTCAAATCTGCAATCTAAAATCTGTAATCTAAAATCTTAAATTTATGATGGATCTACTAAGAATAAAGGTTGGTCAAATTCTACTGGAGACATGTCATCTACAAGAATTTTTACAATTTTACCAGAAATTTCGGCTTCAATTTCATTGAACAATTTCATAGCTTCTACTACGCAAAGTACATCTCCTTTTCCAATAGTTGTTCCAACTTCTATAAAAGAAGGTTTGTCTGGTGCTGGTTTTCTATAAAAAGTTCCAATCATTGGAGATTTAATAGTAACGTATTTAGAATTTTCCTCTGCAACTACAGGTGCTGGTGCAACTGGTGCAACTGGTGCCGCAACAGGTTGTGGCGCTATTTGTTGTACTGGTGCTTGTTGCAAATAGGTAATGTCTGGAGTATTACCTTCTAGAGTCGTTCTAATAGTAATTTTAATATCTCCTGTTTCTAATTTTACTTCTGCAACTCCAGAATTGGATACAAATTTGATTAGATTTTGAATTTCTTTTAAATCCATAATTAATATTTTTTAGTTATAGTTTATTGTTTGTTATAAGCCCATTTAAGGTAAATAGACCCCCATGTAAAACCGCCACCAAAAGCAGCGAAAATAAGGTTGTCTCCTTTTTTAAATTTATTTTCAAAATCACTTAACAACAATGGTAAAGTTGCCGAAGTGGTGTTGCCATATTTTTGGATATTAATCAATACTTTTTCTTCTTCTAAATTCATTCTTGATGCTGTTGCGTCAATAATTCTTTTATTAGCTTGGTGAGCAACTAACCAATTAACATCTTCTTTAGTAAGATTATTGCGTTGCATAATTTTTTCACTCACATCGGCCATTCCAGAAACGGCATATTTATAAACGGTTTTACCGTCTTGAAAAACAAAATGTTGACTGTTTTCAACAGTTTCTTTAGATGCTGGCAAGATAGATCCACCTGCATCAATTTTTAAATACTCTCTTCCTATACCATCCGAACGAAGGTACTCATCTTGTAATCCTAATCCTTCATAATTAGGTTCAAACAAAGCTGCTCCTGCACCATCTCCAAAGATAATACAAGTTGCTCTATCGGTATAATCAATAATAGATGACATTTTATCAGCACCTATTACTAAAACTTTTTTATATCTTCCAGATTGAATATAAGCAGCAGCAGCAGACATTCCGTAAAGAAAGCTAGAGCAAGCGGCAGATAAATCATAAGCAAAAGCATTTACTGCACCTATTTGAGTGGCTACATAAACACCAGTTGTTGCTACGGGCATGTCTGGTGTGGCGGTTGCCATAATTACTAAATCAATTTCTTTGGGGTCAATGTTCCCTCTTTCAAGTAAATCTTGAGCAGCTTTAATAGCTAAATAAGAGGTTCCTTTTCCAGCTTCTTTTAATAATCGTCTTTCTTTTATTCCTGTTCTAGATGAAATCCATTCATCATTAGTGTCAACTAAGGTTTCCAATTCTTGATTTGAAAGAACGAAATCTGGAACATAACCACCGACAGCGGTAATTGCGGCTGTAATTGAATTCATATTGCGATTTTAGGGGCCTCTTAAAAAATGCTTTTAAAAGAGGTGGAATTTACAAAAAAATATTTAGTTATAATTAAAATTTACAAAAAACAAAAAACTCTCACAGAGTGAGAGTTTAAATGTAAATTTAAATATAAATTAAGCAGCTGCTACTGATTTATCAATAACTACTTGCCCTCTATAATACATTTTTCCTTCATGCCAGTAAGCTCTGTGGTATAAATGTGCTTCTCCAGTTATTGGACAAGTTGCAATAGTTGCTACAGTTGCTTTGTAATGTGTTCTTCTCTTATCTCTTCTTGTTTTCGAGATTTTTCTCTTAGGATGTGCCATTTTACTATATTATTTATCCGTTAATAGTTGTTTTAATTTGTCCCATCGTGGGTCAATATTTTCTTCTTTTTTAATTTCTTTTTTTTGTTCTTTAATCGTAAGTTCTGAAAGTTTTTTTAAAGTTTCAGTTTGTAAAGTTCCTTCTTTTATTCCTGGATGTACTCTTTTAAATGGAACCGATAGAACTATCATTTCATAAATATATTGTGCAATATCTATTTGATGCTCGCCATGAGGCAACACCAACAATTCTTCATTGTCGTCATTAAATTCATCTCCAAAGGTAACTACTAATTTTATTTTACCTTTAATAGGTAAAGGAAATACTTCGTTAGTTACATCACAAGGAACTGTTACAGTACCTTTATGTTTGAATGAAAGCTCCAATAAGGTGCTTTTTTTTTCTAAAACTACACTTACTTTGATATCACAATCTTCATATTCGTGATACTCAAAACTATCAAAGAACGCTTTATTTATTTGAAATTCAAATGGATGTTTGCCTAACTTTAATCCTATAAAAGGAATTAAATATTCATTTGTAACTTTCATCATTTCATCAATTTGTCCAATCCGAAGATTCGGGTTTGGGAGTGCAAAGATATAAATTTATTGCAAAACTAAAAGCGTTATGAACATTTTTTTGTTTACAACTGTTTTTCTTTTGTTTTTAATGGGTTTTTTACCAATTCTTGGTACTCATTTCTAGAGTTATAGATATCAATTGCAAGATAAACTGCTTCTTTAAAAGAAGTAAAATCTGCCACTCCTTTTCCTGCAATATCATAGGCAGTACCATGATCTGGCGAGGTTCTTATCTTGCTTAAACCCGCAGTATAGTTAACTCCCGTTCCAAAAGACAATGTCTTAAAAGGGATTAATCCTTGATCGTGATAGGAAGCAATTACGGCATCATAGTTTTCATATTGACCGCTTCCAAAAAAACCATCTGCAGAATATGGACCAAAAGCAAAAATTCCTTTTTCAAATAATTTTTTTATTGTTGGTCTAATTATTTTCTCCTCTTCATTGCCAATTACACCATTATCGCCAGCATGGGGATTCAATCCTAATACTGCAATTTTAGGTTTCGTAATATTAAAATCTTGTTTTAAAGATTTATTAATAGTCTCAATTTTTTGAATAATCAATTTATCGGTTAGATGTTTTGCCACATCTGTTACCGGAATATGATCGGTTAACAAGCCAACTCTTAATTTATCTTGCACCATAAACATTAAGGCATTACCTTCTAGTTCTTGATCTAAATAATCGGTATGTCCTGGGAACTTAAAATCGTCCGATTGAATATTGTATTTGTTTATGGGAGCGGTAACTAGAACATCTACTAAACCTTCTTTTAAAGCACTAGTAGCAGCAATAAAAGATTTTATAGCATACTTACCAACAACATCATCATTTTTCCCGAAATTAATATCTACTCCTTCTTTCCAAACGTTTAAAACATTTATTTTCCCTTTAACCAATTGATCTATTTTATCAATACCATGCAAAGAGGCTTCTGAATTAAGGTTCTTTTTTATAAAAGAAAGTATTTTGACATTAGCAAAAATTACTGGCGTACAAAGTTCTAACATTCGAGCATCCTCAAAGGTTTTTAAGATTACTTCGCTTCCAATACCGTTTAAATCTCCTATTGAAATTCCAACGATTATATTTTCTGCTTTTTTCATGGAGGTTATTTCTTATTTATTGCTAATTTTGAAGTGCAAATTTAGTAAAATAAAACGACAAATGTTTACAGGAATTATTGAAACCCTCGGAATTGTAAAAGACTTACAAAAACAAGATGGAAACTTACATATTAACGTAAGTTCCTCCTTATTAAATGAATTAAAAATAGACCAAAGTGTAGCACATAATGGCGTATGCCTTACGGTTGTTGCTTTAGAGAACGACACATATACCGTTACTGCAATTCAAGAAACAATAGACAAGACTAATGTTGGAGACTGGAAAATAAACGATGTAGTAAATTTAGAACGCGCCATGAAACTGGGTGATAGACTAGATGGCCATTTAGTACAAGGACATGTGGATCAAGTTGGTATTTGTAAATCTATTGAAGAAACAAATGGAAGTTGGCTGTTTACTTTTGAGTATGATGCCTCATTGCACAATATTACCATTGAAAAGGGCTCTATAACAGTAAATGGGGTGAGTTTAACAGTAGTAAATTCTAAAACTAACGAATTTAGTGTGGCTATAATTCCTTACACCTTTGATCACACTAATTTTAATTCGTTTAAAATTGGTACTAAAGTAAATTTAGAATTTGATGTTATTGGGAAATACGTTTCGAAGTTACATTCTATTAGATAGAATAAACAAACTTAAAAAGAAAAGCTTCAGGAAATCTTGAAGCTTTTTTTGTATTTATAAAATGCTAATATTAATGCCGCAATTACAAGCATCATCATTCCTGTTCCTATTGGTAATTGAGGTGGAGGTAATGGCAAAGTAGGTTGTGGAGGATTAGTGCTAGCAATGCTATTATTGCAAAACAGAAATCCAATACACACAAATATTATTTTATATAAGTCAATTTTCATAGAGCGTAAAAGTAAAAAAAAAAACTCTGTATCAAAATTTTTTATCTTAAAATTTAAAATCTTTAATGAAGAAATAAAATTTTGTTTACAAATGGTAATATTATTAGTAATAATACAAAAAAATAAGATTTTATAATTTCCAAAACAAAAAACTAAATAAAGCATTTTCGCATGCCAACGAATCTTTAGGAGTGTTTGAACTTTCATATTCAACTTCAAAATAGGATAAATATAACAAAACAGAAAACCTTTTTCAAGATAGACCTATATTTATTATTGTTTAAAAAAATTGTAAGCAAATTGAAAAACAAAAAAGCCCTACATCTCTGTAAGGCTATGCTTTTACTAGTGGTCCCACCTGGGCTCGAACCAGGGACCACCTGATTATGAGTCAGGTGCTCTAACCAACTGAGCTATAGGACCGGTTAAGAGGTTGCAATATTACTACTATTTTTAATTTTTTGCAAATGTTTTTTATTTTTTGATGCAATTGAAACACAACAAATCTTTAACATTAAGTAAATCAGCTGCTTTATTCCATTTCCTGACATAATTCTATCAATACACCATTGGTAGTTTTGGGATGTAAGAAGCAAACAAGTTTATTATCGGCACCTTTTTTAGGAACTTCATTCAATAAAACAAAGCCTTCTTCTTGCAAGCGTTTCATTTCGGCAACAATATCTTGCACATCAAAAGCGATGTGGTGAATACCTTCTCCCTTTTTTTCTAGGAATTTTGCAATAGGACTATCTGGGTTGGTTGCTTCTAATAACTCAATTTTATTAGGACCATTCATAAAAAAAGAAGTTTTTACTCCTTCACTGGCAACTTCTTCTTGTTTATAGGAAGGTGCTCCAAATAATTTTTCAAAAAGCAAATTGGAGGTTTCCAAGCTTTTAACTGCAATTCCTATGTGTTCTATTTTTCTCATATTTTTTGCCACAAAGTCACTAAGACTCTAAGGATTTGTAAAATTAAGTGTTTTTCCAAAATTAAATTTAAAAAGTAGTCTTAAAATTAAAATTTGGAAACAACATAAAGTAGAAAAAAATTAAACTTTGCGTCTTTGCGTCTTTGTGGCTCTAAAAAAATCGTATTTTTGCAAAATGGAAACGAATAGACAGAAAAAAATAGGAGGCGTTCTACAAAATGATTTAGTAGATATTCTTCAAGGAGAAGTAAGAAAAAACGGACTTACCAATTTGGTGATTTCGGTTTCTAAAGTAGTTGTCACCACCGATTTGGGTGTGGCGCGGGTATACCTCAGCGTTTTTCCTCAAAACAGAGCAGAAGAAATACTAGCAGCAGTAAAATCGAATATGCCTTTAATCAAACACGATTTATCGCAACGTGTAAAATTGCAATTGCGAAAAGTACCTAATCTTGCTTTTTACATCGACGACTCTTTAGATTATATTGAGAAAATTGACAATGCCCTTGCTGGTAAAGAAAACCCAATTACCAATAGAGAATTACTAGAAAAACGAAGAAGATCGTAAGTGAATTTTCCGCTATACATAGCCAAACGGTACCTTTTTAGCAAAAGCAAAAATAATGCTATCAACATTATTACCCGAATTGCTTCGGGAGGAATTATTGTTGGTGCCATGGCATTGTTTGTAGTACTATCGGTTTTTAGTGGTTTGCGTGTTTTTAGTTTGTCGTTTTCCAATGATTTCGACCCCGATTTAAAGGTGAGTTCTATTGCCGGAAAATCGTTTTTGCTCTCCCCCGAGCAAGAACAGAAAATAAAAAATTGTCCCGGAGTTGCTTCCTACAGCAAAATAATTGAAGAACGGGTGCTCTTTTCTTTTGATGGAAAACAACAAGTTGCTTACCTAAAAGGCGTAGATTCTAATTTTGTTAAAGTAAATAAAGCCTCCCAAAAATTATTCAATGGGCAATGGTTTCGACCAAATACCTACCAGGTGGTTATTGGCTATGGTATTTCTGAAAAACTTTCGTTGGGTTTATTTGATGTAAACAATGTATTGGAAGTTATGGCTCCCAAACCTGGAAAAGGGGATTTTTCTTCTTTAAATCCGGAGGATTCTTTTACTAAATTAGCATTGGTTCCGGTTGGAATTTATGCCATCAGCGAAGAACTGGATTCTAAATATGTCTTTGCCGATTTGGGTTTAACCCAAGAATTGTTACTGTACCAACCCCATCAAATTTCGGGAATTGAAATACGAACCAAGCCAAATGCTAATACCGTTGAAGTTATCGATGCGATTACTAAAATCTGTAACAATAAGGTGGAAGTAAAAACGCGAGCCCAACTAAATGCCACTTTATATAAGATGCTGAATACCGAAAATATTGCGGTATATCTTATTTTTACTTTGGTAATCATTATCGCGCTTTTCAATTTAATTGGCGCCTTAATCATGATGGTTTTAGATAAAAAAGCCAACTTGAAAACGCTGTATAACTTAGGAACGGAAGTAAAAGATTTACGCAAAATATTTTTACTACAAGGAACACTACTTAGTGTTTTTGGAGGTGCAATTGGATTGTTTTTGGGAATTATAATTGTGGTACTACAGCAACAATTTCAATTGGTAATGATAACCCAATCTTTGGCTTATCCAGTAGAATTTAGTTTTCAAAATGTGGCTATTGTCTTCGGAACGATTGTTACTCTTGGGTTTATTGCGAGTGTTATTGCAAGCAGCCGAGTGACTAAAAAGTTATTGGATTAGAATTTTTAAACCATTAAGAGATTAAGATTCATTAAGTATTTTCCTAATTTTCTTGTTAGTTTTACTTTTTACTGATGTTGGCTTAGTAAATAATTGGATCGGTATAAATATCCTGAATCTCATCTAATGCCTGAAACAAAACTTCAGGATCTTCAATAGTTACCAGTTTTAATCGGTATTCTTTAAAGTTGGCAATACCTTTGAAATAATTGGTATAATGACGGCGCATTTCTACAATTCCAAGGCGTTCTCCTTTCCAATCCATAGACCAAGTTAAGTGGTTGCGGGCTGCTTCTACTCTATCGGTAATGGTTGGTTTTGCCAAATGTTCTCCAGTTGCAAAGTAGTGCTTGATTTCGTTAAAAATCCATGGATAGCCAATAGCAGCACGACCTATCATCATACCGTCGAGGCCGTATTTATTTTTATATTCTAATGCTTTTTCGGGAGAATCAATATCGCCATTACCAAAAATAGGCATGGTAATTCTAGGATTGTTTTTTATTCGTTGGATGTGACTCCAATCGGAATGGCCTTTGTACATTTGGGCACGCGTTCTTGCATGCACTGTTAGTGCTTGAACACCAATATCTTGCAGTCGCTCGGCAACCTCATCAATATTTATTGAACTTTCATCCCAACCCAAGCGGGTTTTTACCGTTACCGGAAGATTGGTTCCTTTAATTACCGATTTGGTTAAACGCACCATCAAATCAACATCTTTCAAAACTCCTGCGCCAGCACCTTTGCAAACGACTTTTTTTACAGGACAACCAAAATTAATATCCACCAAATCAGGTTGTACGGCATCTACAATTCGAGCCGACATTTCCATGGCTTCTTCATCGCCACCAAATATTTGGATTCCAACGGGACGTTCGTAATCGAAAATATCTAGTTTCATTTTGCTCTTTACGGCATCGCGAATCAATCCTTCACTGGAAATAAATTCGGAGTACATTAAATCGGCACCATGCAATTTGCACAATCTACGAAATGGCGGATCGCTCACGTCTTCCATAGGTGCAAGTAGTAGTGGGAAATCGGGTAATATAATGTTGCCTATTTTGGGCATTGGTAGTAATTTTTGGCAAAGATAGAGGTTTTGAGAGAATAGAAAATAGATAATGGAAAAATAAGGTTTTACAATTTTAAACCATTAAGATAGTAAGGTTCATTAAGTCTTAAATTATTAAACCTCACCCCCAACCCCTCTCCAAAGGAGAGGGGAGCCAAGACGCAACTATTAATAGTGTTAATTGAAAAGAAAGTATTGTTATTTTATTGTCTCACACAGAACCCCTCTGTAAGGAAATAAGGTTTTTCAATTTTTTAACCATTAAGATATTAAGGTACATTAAGTCTTAATTTATCAAACCTCACCCCCAACCCCTCTCCAAAGGAGAGGGGGGCAAAGACGCAACTATTTTAGTGTACGATTAAAAAATGTTTTATATTTTGTCTCGCAAAGACACAAAGGCGCAATTAATCACTAAATTCTTTGCGACTCTGCGCCTTTGCGAGAATAAAATATAAACTAAAGTCAAGCATTAATTTTTCTTAATCCCTTAATGGTTTAAAAGAATTAGTTTCAAAAGTTTTACCTTATATTTGCAGATTAAATCCTTAATAATTGGGGTTTGCGTTAGGGATTGCAGCGGCATCCTTTTGTGCAGCGTTAGCGGAACAAAAGATACAGCGGAAAGCCCGACCAACAATGGAACGATAGTGGAATTGTGGTAACGCCCAAAAAATTGACAAAATTCAAGCATGAAAAATATAAGAAATTTTTGCATTATTGCACATATTGATCACGGAAAAAGTACGCTTGCGGATCGACTTCTTGGGGCAACCCAAACGGTTACGGCGCGGGAGGAAAAGGCGCAGTTGCTAGACAACATGGACTTGGAGCGCGAACGTGGGATTACCATTAAGAGTCATGCGATTCAGATGGAGTATACGTACAAAGGCGAAGAGTATATCTTGAACCTTATTGATACTCCGGGACACGTAGATTTTTCTTACGAAGTTTCGCGGTCTATTGCGGCTTGTGAAGGCGCACTTTTAATTGTGGATGCAGCGCAAAGTATTCAGGCACAAACTATTTCTAACTTGTATTTGGCTTTAGAAAACGACTTGGAGATTATTCCGGTTTTGAATAAAGTGGATTTGCCAAGTGCTAATCCGGAAGAAGTTAGCGACGATATTATTGATTTATTAGGTTGCAAATTGGAGGATATTATTCACGCTTCGGGTAAAACTGGATTTGGTGTAGAAAATATTTTGGCAGCCATTATTGAAAAAATTCCTGCTCCAAAAGGAAATAAAGACGAACCATTACAGGCCTTGATTTTCGATTCGCATTACAATCCGTTTCGAGGTATTGAGGTTATTTTTCGTGTAAAAAATGGCGAAATTAGAAAAGGGCAAAAGATTAAATTCATGGCTACTGGCAATGAATATTTTGCAGATGAAGTGGGAACTTTGAAATTGAATCAGGTTCCGAAAAGCGTAATTTCTACTGGAGATGTTGGGTATTTGATTTCTGGAATTAAGGAAGCGAAAGAGGTAAAAGTTGGGGATACCTTGACGGATGCTAAAACGCCAACCACCAATATGATTACGGGTTTTGAGGATGTGAAACCGATGGTATTTGCTGGAATTTATCCGGTAGATACCGAAGATTATGAAGATTTGCGTGCTTCGATGGAAAAACTGCAATTGAATGATGCTTCGTTGGTTTTCACGCCAGAAAGTTCGGCTGCATTGGGATTTGGTTTTAGATGTGGGTTCTTAGGGATGTTGCACTTGGAGATCATCCAAGAACGATTGGAACGCGAATACGACATGACGGTAATTACTACGGTTCCTAACGTTTCGTATTTGGCTTACACCAAAAAAGATCCGGATACTTCGTTTGTAATTAACAACCCTTCCGATTTGCCAGATCCATCCAAGTTAGACCGAGTGGAAGAACCTTTTATTAAAGCAACTATCATTACCAAAGCCGATTATGTTGGAAATGTAATGAGTTTGTGTATCGAAAAACGTGGGGTTATTACCAACCAAACGTATTTGACAACTGAACGAGTGGAATTGACTTTTGACATGCCTTTGGCTGAAATTGTATTCGATTTTTACGACCGATTGAAAACAGTTTCTAAAGGTTATGCTTCGTTTGATTATACACCAATTGGGATGAAGGAATCCAAATTAGTAAAATTGGATGTGTTGCTAAACGCACAATCGGTGGATGCACTTTCGGCATTGATACACGATAGCAATGCGTATAATATTGGTAAAAAAATGTGTGAAAAACTTCGGGAATTGATTCCGAGACAACAATTTGATATTCCGATTCAAGCAGCAATTGGAGCCAAAATTATTGCCCGTGAAACGATAAAAGCCTTACGTAAAGACGTTACCGCAAAATGTTATGGTGGGGATATTTCTCGTAAACGTAAACTTCTTGAAAAACAGAAAAAAGGTAAAAAGAGAATGCGTTTGGTAGGAAATGTAGAGATTCCGCAGGAAGCGTTTATGGCGGTGTTGAAGTTGAATGATTAAAGCCCCCTAACCCCCGAAGGGGGAATAAGAATAAAGAAAATAGAGAATAGAATATAGACAAACCCAATGACGAAAGTTGTTGGGTTTTATTTTTGGATCCCTTCAAACAACTTCATCACATCTTCTACTTTAAAAAGTTGCGTACCTTCGTTCATAGTGGCAGCGGTGCCGCAACACACTCCCATTTGGATAACTTCCTTTAATGTTTTGTTTTGGGATAATGCCCAAACCATGCCGCCAACCATGCTATCCCCTGCTCCAACGGTGCTTTTCTTTTCTGCTTTGGGTGCGGCTACAAATTCGGTGGTGTCTTTGGTAACTAAAATAGCGCCTTCTGCCCCGAGAGAAACTACTATTATTTCGGCACTTCCTTTTTCAATTAATGTTTTGGCGGCTTTTTCTACCTCGGGTAGTTCCAAACGCTCTACCCCGATTAGTTTTGCTAATTCTCCAATATTTGGTTTTACAAGATAAACTCCAGTTTCTAATACTTTTTGTAGGGCTTCTCCAGAAGTATCTACTATCACTTTTATTCCAGATGCTTTTGCAATTTCGGCAATTTTAGAATAAAAATCAGATGACAAACCTTCATTCAAACTTCCGCTAATCACTAAATAATCGGTTTGGAATTCTTTTACAATAGTGAATAAAGTTTTTATTTCTGATTCTGATAATTCGTTACCTGGAAATCCAAATCGGTATTGGGATTTTGTTGCGTTATCCAAAGCAATAAAGTTTTCTCTAGTCCAATTTTTAGTTTTTAGAACTTGACTTTCTATGCCTACTTCTTGAATTAATTCTTCGAGCATTTCACCTGAGGAACCTCCAGAAGTAAATACACAAAGAGAATTTCCTCCCAATTTGGAAATTGCTTTCGAAACGTTTATGCCACCTCCACCAGCATCGTATCTTGGTTTTTCGCAACGCATTTTTTGTTCGGCAATTAATCCTGTAAAATGGGTGGATTTATCCAAAGATGGATTTATCGTTAGGGTTATTATTTGGTACTTTTTCATATTTGAAATAAGGTGTTTTGATAGTTTGCTTGAAAATTATCAGCCACAGATTTAAAAGATTAATAGGATTTTAAATTTCAATCCGTGAAAAATCGGTCAAATCTGTTTTATCCGTGGCTAAAAAAACATGTAAATTAAACACTAAAGATAACAAAAAACTTCGCGCCTTAATGACTTTGTGGCAAACAAAAATCCTTCGTACCTTTACCCCATGATAGAAGAAAAAAATCCGCAACGTACTTCGCTTTCTCAATTGGGCGAATTTGGTTTGATTGAACATTTAACCAAAAATTTCACCATTCAACAACCTTCCACTATAAAAGGAATTGGCGATGATGCTGCTGTTTTAGATTTTGCATCTAAAAAAGTGGTGGTTTCTACCGATTTATTAATTGAAGGCGTGCATTTTGATTTGGCTTACATGCCCCTAAAACATTTAGGCTACAAGGCAGTTGTGGTTAATGTTTCGGACATCTGCGCTATGAATGCAAAAGCAACTCATATTACGGTTTCGGTTGCTGTTTCTAATCGTTTCCCTTTGGAAGCCTTAGACGAGTTATTTGAAGGAATTACCTATGCTGCTAACGAATATAAAGTAGACGTTATTGGTGGCGACACTACCTCTTCTCAAAAAGGATTGATTATTTCTATTACCGCTATTGGAGAAGCCGAAGAAGAGGAAATTGTGTATCGAAGTGGCGCGCAACAAACCGATTTATTGGTAGTTACTGGCGATATTGGCGCTGCTTATATGGGGCTGAAAGTTTTGGAACGAGAGAAACAAGTGTTTCAAGTAAACCCGAATTCACAACCCGATTTGGATGCCTATACCTATTTAATTGAACGCCAATTAAAACCAGAAGCCCGAAAAGATATCCGAACTTTATTGCATGCTTTGGAAATAAAACCAACAGCAATGATTGACATTTCGGATGGCTTATCTTCAGAAATTATACACCTTTGCAAACAATCGAAAGTAGGTTGTAATTTATACGAAGACAAATTGCCTTTAGATCCGCAATTAATCAATGTTTGTGAAGAATTTAATGTAGATAGCACCACAATGGCCATAAACGGTGGTGAAGATTACGAATTGTTGTTTACTATTGGGATGGGAGATTTTGAAAAAATAAAAGGAAATCCTAATTTCACTATTATTGGGCACATGACGCAAGAAAGTGAAGGTATTCATTTAATTACTCGTGCCGATACTAAAATCCCTTTAAAAGCAAGAGGTTGGGATGCATTACAAGAATAAAAGTCATTAGATGAATTGTTAAATATACTAAACGATAGAATGTTTTCGTTATATTTGAAATACTAAAACCATAAAACATGAGAAAATTACTTTTTATTTTGCCCCTTCTTATCGCATTTGTTTGCCAAAGTCAAGAAAAAAAGACTAAGGATTTTGACAGTAAAAAGCACGAAGTGAAATTTGGCGCTATTAAAATGTTGGCATGACCTATTTTTGAAGGGACCTACGAATATATTTATTCTAAAGACTTTACTTTTGGTAGTTCCCTACTTTTGAATTTACAAAGTGACAGCAGTTATCCCGAAGATTTTTCTATTACACCATTTGCCCGATTTTATTTTCAAGAAACGCAAGAATATGGTGCCAAAGGATTTTTTGTAGAAGGATTTGCTAAATATGTAAGTGGTAAAAATGACATTTACAATTCTGCTATTTATGGTTATAGACCAGAAAAATATACTGCCGGTGCCTTGGGAATTTCATTAGGAAAAAAATGGATAAACCACTCGGGATTTGTATTGGAATTATTAGGAGGTGTTGGAAGAACTTTAGGAAATTCTAAAGTTACACCCGATGCTTTTTTTAGAGGTGACATCAATATTGGTTACCGATTTTAAAATTTTTATTTCAAAATATAGGTATAAAAAAATTCCACTAAAATTATTTAGTGGAATTTTTTTATAAGAAATATCTTACAATTAATTAAGCCATCTTTTGCAACCAATTTTTTATAGAAACTTCATTTTCTATAATGGTTTTTAATTCGGATATCTTAACTCTATCTTGTTTCATAGAATCTCTATGACGAATAGTCACCGTTTGGTCTTCCAAGGTCTGATGATCTACAGTAATACAAAATGGTGTGCCTAGAGCATCTTGCCGTCTGTAACGTCTTCCTACTGCGTCTTTTTCATCATAAGTTACATTGAAATCCCATTTCAATTCGTCTATAATGCTATGAGCAATTTCTGGAAGTCCGTCTTTTTTAACTAATGGAAAAACAGCCGCTTTGGTTGGTGCCAAAACTGATGGCAATTGCAATACGGTTCTAGTAGAACCATCTTCCAAAGTTTCTTCTTTTAAAGAAGTAGCGAAAACGGCTAAAAACATACGGTCTAATCCTACCGAAGTTTCTACCACATACGGCGTATAATTTACATTTTCTTCGGTATCAAAATACTGTAATTTTCTACCTGAGAATTGTTCGTGTGCTTTTAAATCGAAATCGGTACGGGAGTGAATTCCTTCCAATTCTTTAAATCCAAATGGGAAATTAAATTCAATATCGGCTGCAGCATTAGCATAGTGTGCCAATTTTTCATGGTCGTGAAAACGGTAATTTTCTCTTCCTAAACCAAGAGACAAATGCCAGTTCAACCTAGTGGTTTTCCAGTATTCGTACCATTTCATTTCTTCGCCTGGTTTTACAAAAAATTGCATTTCCATTTGTTCAAATTCCCGCATACGGAAAATAAATTGACGGGCAACAATTTCATTTCTAAAGGCTTTACCAGTTTGCGCAATTCCAAACGGAATTTTCATTCGCCCTGATTTTTGAACGTTTAAGAAATTCACAAAAATACCTTGAGCCGTTTCTGGACGAAGGTATAAATCCATTGCGGTATCTGCAGAAGCGCCTAGTTTGGTTCCGAACATCAAGTTAAATTGACGTACTTCGGTCCAATTTCTAGAACCCGTTTCTGGATCGGCAATTTCTAGTTCCTCAATTAATGCTTTCACATCTTCTAGATCGCCAGCACCTAAAGAACGTCCCATTCTTTCCAGAATTTCTTTTTCTTTGGCAAGATATTCTACCACTCTGGTGTTGGTAGTAATGAATTCTTGTTCATTGAAAGCATCCCCAAAACGTGCTTTGGCTTTTTCAATTTCTTTTTTGGCTTTCAGATTTAATTTTTCGGCATAATCCTCAATTAAAACGTCGGCACGGTATCTTTTTTTGGAATCTTTGTTGTCAATTAATGGGTCGTTAAAAGCATCTACGTGGCCCGAAGCCTTCCATGTGGTAGGGTGCATCAAGATTGCTGCATCTAGGCCAACAATGTTTTCGTGCATTTGCACCATTGCTTTCCACCAATATTCACGGATGTTTTTCTTTAACTCTACTCCATTTTGTGCATAGTCGTAAACCGCACTTAAACCATCGTAAATTTCGCTTGACGGAAAAATATATCCGTATTCTTTTGCATGCGAAACTACATTCTTAAATAAATCTTCTTGTTTTGCCATAGTGATGCAAAAATATAAAAAGTGCGTTTAAATTATCTTGCTATTTGCATTTTTATTATATTTAAGTATAAATTATTTTAGGTTATGTTTGAAAATCTCATAAATCTATTTTTTCCTAAGGCATGTTCGGGCTGTAATTCGTTTCTGTTGGCCAATGAAAATGTTATTTGCACCGTTTGCCGACATGAAATTCCGCTTACCAACCATCATAAAATTGAAAATAACGAAGCCGTTGTAAAATTTTATGGGAGAATTCCTATAGAATTTGCAGCAGCATTATTTTATTTTCACAAAAAAGGAATCGTGCAAGAGATGATTCACAAATTAAAATACAAAGGACATCAAGAAGTAGGCACTGCAATTGGTTATTGGTATGCCGAAGAATTGAAAACCATTGCAGTACTTGACTCTGTAGATTATATTGTTCCGGTTCCTTTGCATAAAAAACGATTGAAAGAACGCGGCTACAATCAGGTAGAAACTTTTGGGAGAGCATTATCCGAAAGTATGGGTATTCCTTATAACGATTCGGTATTAATTCGGAATGTCTATTCTAAAACCCAAACCAAAAAGAACCTCTTAGGACGCAGTGAAGTGGTGGGTAGTATCTTTAGTGCTGAGTATAACGAGGCGTTGCACAACAAGCATTTTATGCTGATTGACGATGTGATTACTACGGGTTCTACCCTAGAAGCCTGTGGTAGAGAATTGCTGAAAATTCCGGGTGCAAAATTGAGTATCGTTTGCATGGCAATGACCCAATAATTATTTTTAGTTAATAATAAATAAAAACATTTCGTTACCTCTAAATATAGTTGTTATTTTGCGATACGAAAACCTTGAATTGATGCAAAAAAAGTATTGTAATTATCTAATGATTTTAATGGCATTTTCTATGATTGGATGTGCCAAAAGAGGCAGTATTACTGGTGGAAAAAAGGATACTATTGCTCCGGTAATGACGAGTAGTTTACCTAAAAACCTTTCGACTAATTTTAATGGAAAGGAAATCAAATTAACGTTTGATGAATATGTGAAACTTAAGGATGTGAGTAAACAACTTATTATTTCTCCTCCAATGAAATCGCAGCCTGAAATTTTGCCAGCAACGGCAAGCAAAATTATTACTATTAAAATAAAAGATACCTTACAGCCCAATACTACGTATAGTTTTAATTTCGGAAAAAGTATTCAAGACAATAACGAAGGCAACCCGTACCAACAATTCAAATATGTTTTTTCTACCGGAAGTTATATCGATTCTTTAACTTTAGGAGTAAAAACCAAGGATGCTATTGGGAAAAAAGTTGATAATTTTGTTTCTATTTTATTATATGAAGTGAACGAAAAATACACCGATTCGGCTATTTACAAACAGTCTCCTAGATATGTTACAAACACTTTAGACAGTTTGAAATTAGGAAAATTTGAAAATTTAAAGAAAGGAAAATACCGACTTGTTGCGTTGAAAGATGCCAATGGAAATAATAAATTTGATCCTAAAACAGATAAAATTGCTTTTCAAAAAGATTTTATAAAAATCCCAAACGATACTATTTACGAATTGGAATTATTTAAAGAAGAAATACCTTTTAAATCGGTGAATTTCATTCAAGCATCTGCAGGTACATACACCTTGGGCTACGAAGGAAAAGCCAAGGAAGTGAAAATTTCGGTAAAAAGAGGAACGGAATCCATCCCTTATATTGTTTCCAAATTCCCTAAAAAAGATTCGCTTCAAGTTTGGTTTAAGGCAATTAAAGGAGATAGCATTAGCGTTGCGGTTTCTCAAAATAAATTCAAAAAGACCTATTTGTTAAAAGTTAAAGATCAGAAAAAAGACAGCATCAATTTTTCTGCTGAACCTGTTGGGACTTTAAATTTTCGAGATACTTTTGCAATTAATTCAAATACTCCCATAAATCAGTGGGATGTTACGAAAATGAAGTTGATTAATAAAGATTCTGCCGAAGTGAAATTTACCACCGAATACGATGAATTCCATCAGAAGTTAAAGTTTTTATTTCAGAAAGAACCTTTAGAAAAATACAATTTAAAGTTGCTACCTGGGGCATTGGTGAATTATTACGATAAAAAAAATGATACCTTATCGTATAACTTTACCACCAACAATCTTTCCGATTACGGAAACTTGAAAGTTACTTTGGAAAATGTAAAACGATTTCCTGTAATTGTGCAACTTCTGGATGAAAAAGGAGACGTTGCTGCAAGCGAATATTCGGATAAAAATAAAGAAATAATCTTCGATTTATTAGAGCCAAACAAATATACCTTAAGGGTAATTTACGACGATAATAAAGATAAATCTTGGACACCTGGGAATTTTTTAGAACTCCGACAAAGTGAAGAAGTAATTTATTTTCCGAAAGAATTGGATGTTCGTGCCAATTGGGATGTGGAACAACCGTTTGATTTAAGTACGAGGTAAAAAGTACGAAGTTGGAAGTACGAGGTACGAAGTTAGAAGTTAGAAGTACGAAATGGAAGTTTAGAATATTTCGAAGTGGTCTTTATCGTTTAGGAAATTTAATTTTTTTCTGGTTTCTAACATTGCATTTTTATCTAGTGTAACGATAAAAATATCTTCTGTTTCTTGAGGTTCTAAGATGTAATTTCCTAAGAAATCTATTGCTTGCGAATGACCAACGTATTCATGATTGTTGCTGTCTAATCCTACTCTATTAATGCCAAAAACATAACTCATGTTTTCAACAGCCCTCGCTTTTAGCAAAATATCCCAAGCGTTTACACGAGGTTTTGGCCAGTTGGCAACATAAATTAGCACGTCATAATCTTCCACATTTCTTGCAAAAACAGGGAAGCGCAAATCGTAACAGATAAGGGGACAGATTTTGAAGCCCTTGTATTCTACAATCAATTTTTTAGTTCCTGCAGTGTATATTTTATCTTCTCCGGCTAAGGTGAATAAATGCCTTTTATCGTAGTGTTGGATTTCGCCATTTGGAAATACAAAAACCAATCGGTTATAATAGTTGCCGTTTTCTTCTATAATTAAACTTCCAGTGATGGCAGAATCTTTTTCTTTTGCTAACGATTGCAACCATAAAATAGTTGCTCCTTGCATCGTATCGGCACAGTTTTGCGGATGCATGGTAAATCCAGAGGTAAACATTTCGGGTAGCACAATTAAATCGACTGCCTCTGGAATAGAATGGATTTTTTCTTCGAGATGAATTCGGTTTTCTTTGGGGTTTTCCCAAGATAAGGCAGTTTGTAGTAAGGCTATCTTCATGGTAAATGGCACGCGGATAAAACGGATTCACTTAGTGAAAACGCAGATTAAACAGATTTTATTTAATGGTTATTTCGTCAATAAAAATGAAGGCATCTCCCCCAACACCTTGATGCCATTCGGGTAGTTTTCCAAAATTGTAGGCTTTTACTTTTATGTATTTGGCTATTATTTCTTTGTCTAATTTTAATTGAAAATCTTGTATTTTGTTTTCGTATTCTCTTGGACTGATAGTGTTCGTAACGGTTCCTACTAAAGTAAAATTCACGTTATCTATAGAAGCATAATATTCAACTCTGTTTGGCATCAAGATCCAAGAGCGGGAATCTTGCAGACAATTTGCCGAAAACGAACTTACTACTTGTTCTTTTTGTAAATCAATAACGGCTTCAAAATTTTGGCTTTGATACCCTTGCCAATCGCCTTTGCGCCAATTAACCGAGCCAAATATTCCATCCATCAAGCCTTCTGGTCCTCCTGCATGGTATTGCGGATTGTATTTGGATTGAATAGAAATGGTGTAGTTGTTTGGCTTTTTGAAAAAGGTTGCCGATATGGTGTTGCTTTGGTTTTCATTGTTTTTCACATAAGCCGAAATAGTTGAAGTTTCTAATATCTCAAAAGGTTCCGTATAAACAACCGAGGGAAGTTTTTTTGCCAAATAATCGTTCGTATCACTTATGTCGTAATAGATTACATCCTTTGGATTTTGAGCAATAATCGCAACTTTCATTTTATCTTTAAAGGATTTACTTTCTGCTTGAATTACAGGAACTGTTATAATAGATTCAAATAATTTTGGTTTAATAAAATTATATTTTGTGTCAATTATTCCTATGCGACTATCATTTGATATTGCTGTTATTTCATTATTAGTTCCATCTTCAAAATGAACTTTTACTTTTTCAAAATAAGGCTTCGTCTTTGTCCATTCAGCGTTTCCGGGAGTTACATCATAAATTCCCATAGAACTCAACACATACCAAGCGCTCATTTGTCCGCAGTCTTCGTTTCCTATTAATCCGTCTGGGGTGTTTTTGTAGAAATTATCTAAAATATAATGTACTTTTTCGGTGGTTTTTTCTGGCTTGCCAACGTAATTGTACAAATAGGCCATGTGGTGACTTGGTTCGTTTCCGTGGGCGTATTGCCCAATTAAACCGGTAACATCAGCTTGTTCACGACCTGTAGTTTTACTTTCACTGGTAAACATTTCATCTAATTTGGCTTCAAATTTTTCATCTCCTCCATAGGCTGCAATCATTCCCGGAATATCTTGCGGAACAAAAAACGAATACTGCCAGGAATTGCCTTCGGTATAGTTATTATTGATTTCTTTCGGATCAAAAGGTTTATCCCAACCTCCGTTTTTCTTAGGGCGCATGAATCCTGTTTCCTTATCGAAGACATTCTTCCAACTTTGGGAACGTTTCATAAAGTAATTGTAATCTTCTTTTTTATCTAAAATCATGGCCATTTGGGCAATACACCAATCATCGTAGGCATATTCTAAAGTTTTAGAAACACTTTCGCTATCATCATCCATCGAAATAAATCCTTGCTTTTTATAGGCATCCAATCCTAAATTATCCAACATCGCACTGTGTTTGGATGCTTCAAATGCTTTTTCGTAATCAAAACCTGTAATTCCTTTCGCCATTGCATCGGCTATAACCGAAACGGAATGGTAGCCAATCATGCAATCGGTTTCATTGGAAGCCAATTCCCAAACGGGCAATCTTCCGCCTTGTTCGTATTGTTTTAAAAAGGTATTTATAAAATCGAAAGTGCGTTTCTTTTCAATTAAGGTATACAGCGGATTTGCTGCTCGAAAAGTATCCCAAAGAGAGAAAACCGAATAGTAATCAAAACCTTCTGCTTTATGAATTTGGTTGTCGCGACCACGGTATTTTCCGTCTATATCTTGGGCAATGTTTGGTTGTACCATCGTGTGGTAGAGAGCCGTATAGAAAATAGTTTCTTTATTTTTATCGGCTTCGGTAATTTGAATTTTAGATAATTGCTTGTCCCAAAGTTGCTCGGCTTCTTTTTTAACTCGTTCAAAATTCCAATCTTTAATTTCAGACATGTTCAACTTTGCACCATCATAACTTGTTGGAGAAAGAGACACTTTCACGAGGATTTTTTCTCCTTTTTTAACTTTTTTAGTGAAGAAAACTGCTACTTCAGTTCCAGAAAATAATTTATCACTTTGCGATTGATTTCCATGCCCAAAAACTTTCATTGGAACATTAAATTCTATTCGTGCATATATATATTGGTCTTTGGCCCATGCTTCACTTCTTCTTAAAACTTCCACAGTTTTATTGTCTATAATTCTAATTTCACCATAAAGTAATTTATCTCTATGATTTAAATCTAAAACAATATCTGCATCGCCATCTTGATTAAAAGTGTATTCATGAAAACCTACCCTAGTGGAAGTAGTTAATCGAACATCGATATTGTTTTTATCCAATTTTACCGAATAAAACCCTGTAGAAGCCTTTTCATTTTGATGCAAAAAAGTAGAAGCATAGAATTGCTTTTCTAACAATATTTTCCCCATGGTTGGCATCAACATAATATCGCCAAAATCGGTGCAGCCGGTTCCGTTTAAATGGGTATGTGAAAATCCGTAAATGGTAGTATCGTCATAATGATATCCCGAACAACCATCCCAACTGCCATCAATTCGGGTATCGGGAGAAAGTTGCACCATTCCAAAAGGCACCGTTGCACCCGGATAAGTATGTCCGTGACCACCAGTTCCTATCATTGGATTTACCAATTGGTGGTACTTTTGACTAAAAGAGTTTATCGTAAGTAAAAGAACTATCGCGGAAAATACTTTTTTCATGGGGTTATTTTAATTCAAAGATAAAAAAAACGCATCCAAGTTAATGAATGCGTTCTTAAAATATATTTGGTTGCTCTTTTTATTGTAAGATATAATCAAAAGAACCAATTAATGAATGCGTATTAACGGTTAAATCTACTCCATTATTAGTGGTAAATGAAAAGTTTCCTTTTAATTCTTTAGTTGCAGAATTGTAACTAGTAACGTTAACATAGCCGCCAGTAGTTGTAACTGTTTCCGCAGGAACAGTTCCTGTGATATTAAAATCAGCATAATAACTACCCGCTACCATTGTTCCTGTAAAATTGTGAGTTCCTACAGACAAATCACTTTTAGGAACTGCAATTTTTACAGTGTAAACGGTGCTTCCTATTTTGGCTTTTCCAGCACTTATGTTTTTATAACCGTTCAATAAAAAATAGGTATTCCCATAAATTCCACCTGTAATATCTGCAGCATTTCCGCCAACTTGAGGTGGCATCTCATAAATTGTACCATCAATTCTGGTGATCATAGCAACTGTTGTGGTTGAGCCTCCTGTTCCTCCACTTGCTGGGTCTGTTGCAGTATTATTATCTGAACTACACGAGAAAAGTGTAGTCATAATTAGAGCAGAAAAAAGAACTTTTTTTAACATAGTACTATTATTTAAGACTTGCAGACAGGTATTCTCTGTTCATGCGAGCAATGTTTTCTAATGAAATTCCTTTAGGACATTCTACTTCACAAGCACCGGTATTGGTACAGTTTCCGAATCCTTCTTCGTCCATTTGACGCACCATGTTTAATACACGGTTAGTCGCTTCTATTTTACCTTGCGGTAACAATGCATATTGTGATACTTTCGCACCAACGAATAACATAGCCGAACCATTTTTACAAGTGGCTACACATGCTCCACATCCAATACATGCAGCAGCCATAAAAGCTTTGTCAGCATCATCTTTAGGTATTGGAATAGTATTGGCATCGATAGTATTTCCTGAAGTATTTACCGATACAAATCCACCAGCTTGTTGGATTCTATCAAAAGCACTTCTATCTACCACTAAATCTTTGATTACTGGGAAAGCAGTACTTCTCCATGGTTCTACAAATATTGTATCGCCATCACTAAACATTCTCATGTGTAATTGACAGGTTGTGATTCCGGTATCTGGTCCGTGAGCACGGCCATTGATGTAAAGAGAACACATTCCGCAAATTCCTTCACGACAATCGTGGTCAAATGCAATAGGTTCTATTTTATCGTTAATTAATTGTTCGTTCAATTGGTCTAACATTTCCAAAAATGAACTTGCCGTAGAAACGTTATCTAATTTATAAGTCTCTAAATTTCCTTTGGCTTTGGAGTTTTTTTGACGCCAAATTTTAAGGGTAATATTGATGTTTTTTGCTGAAGACATAAGATCTATTATTTGTAATTTCTAGCTGCAATTTTGATAAACTCGTATTTCAATTCTTCTTTATGAAGTTCTTCTTTGCTAATGTCGTTGCCTTTGTATTCCCAAGCACCAACAAATGAGAAGTTTTCATCATCTCTAAGAGTTTCCCCTTCAGAATCTTGGTATTCTTCACGGAAGTGGCCTCCGCAAGATTCATTACGTTGTAAAGCATCCATTGCCATTAATTGTCCTAAATCAATAAAATCGGCAACACGAAGTGCTTTTTCTAATTGAGGATTGAACTCATCTGCACTTCCTGGAACATTAACTTCTTTGTAGAATTCTTCTTTAAGCGCAGCAATTTCGGCAATAGCTTCTTTTAAGCCAGCTTCATTTCTACCCATTCCAACTTTATTCCACATAATTAATCCCAAACGTTTGTGAAAATGATCCACAGATTTAGAACCTTTATTATTTAAGAAGGTATCGATAGTAGTTTTAACTCTATTTTCTGCATCGGTAAATTCTTGCGTTTCTGTAGAGATTTTTCCTGTTCGGATTTCATCTGCTAAATAATTAGAAACTGTGTATGGCAATACAAAATAACCATCGGCCAAACCTTGCATTAAAGCAGAAGCACCAAGACGGTTTGCACCGTGATCCGAGAAGTTAGCTTCTCCTGCTACGAAACAACCTGGAATAGTTGACTGTAAGTTATAATCAACCCAAACACCACCCATAGTATAATGAACTGCTGGATAAATTTTCATTGGAGTTTCATACGGATTTTCATCTGTAATTTTTTGATACATCGTAAACAAGTTACCATATTTCTCTTCCAACCATTGTTTTCCTAAAGCAGTAATTTCTTCTGCAGACGGATTGTGATTTCCTTTGGCGTAAGCCGTTTGTTTTCCTTTATTTTGAATTTCAGTTGAGAAATCTAAGTAAACACCCTCGTTGGTATCGTTGGCTTCAATTCCGTGACCTTCATCACATACTTCTTTTGCTGCTCTTGAGGCAACATCGCGAGGCACTAAATTTCCAAAAGCAGGATATTTTCTTTCTAAATAATAATCTCTATTTTCTTCTGCAATTTGAGTTGGTTTTAATTTACCTTCACGAATTGCTTCGGCATCTGCTTTAATTTTTGGCACCCAAATACGTCCTGAATTACGCAAAGATTCAGACATTAAAGTCAGTTTTGCTTGATTCGTTCCATGCACTGGAATACAGGTAGGGTGAATTTGAACAAAACAAGGGTTAGCAAATAAAGCGCCTTGTTTGTGTATTTTCCAACCAGCCGTTACGTTACTTCCCATTGCATTTGTAGAAAGGAAATAAACGTTTCCGTATCCTCCAGAAGCAATAACAACAGCATGAGCAGAATGTCTTTCTAACTCTCCTGTAACTAAGTTACGGGCTATAATTCCGCGGGCCTTACCGTCTACTTTAACTAAATCTAACATTTCATGGCGGTTGAACATTTTTACGCGTCCTAACCCGATTTGTCTGGATAAAGCAGAATAAGCTCCTAATAATAATTGTTGTCCTGTTTGACCAGCAGCATAAAAAGTACGTTGTACTTGTGTACCACCAAATGAACGGTTGTCTAGCAATCCGCCATAATCGCGAGCAAAAGGAACTCCTTGTGCCACACATTGGTCAATAATGTTTCCAGAAACTTCTGCTAAACGATGAACGTTAGCTTCACGAGCTCTATAATCTCCACCTTTGATGGTATCGTAGAATAATCTAAAAGTACTATCCCCATCATTTTGATAATTTTTTGCAGCATTGATACCCCCTTGTGCTGCAATAGAGTGCGCACGACGAGGAGAATCTTGAAAACAAAATGCTTTTACGTTGTACCCCATTTCTCCAAGAGAAGCTGCCGCCGAAGCTCCAGCCAATCCAGTTCCTACTACAATAATATCAATTTTTGGTCTATTGTTGGGTGCAACCAATTTTAAGTGGTCTTTATAATCTGTCCATTTCTGAGAAATGTGTCCTTCTGGTATTTTTGAATCTAATATCATTATACTGTAATATTAATTATTGAAAAAATGATGGAATAAAGCAATAAATATAAATCCGAAAGGAACTACAATTGCAAAAGCATATCCTAGTTTTTGAACTCCTTTAGAAAATTTATTGTTAAATCCTACCGATTGAAAAGCAGAACTGAAACCATGCCATAAGTGTAAAGAAAGCAATAAAAATGCTACACAATACAAGCCCGTACGGATTGGATTTTCAAATTTTTCTACCAACTCACCATAGTATCTTGTTGGTTCAACAGATTTTACATCTACATATTTGTACATGATTTCTTGAAACCAAAAATCGTACATATGTAATCCTAAAAATGCTAAAACAACAAGCCCTGAAATAATCATATTTCTAGAAGCCCAAGAAGCATTTGCTGCTCCATTGTATTTTGCATAAGCAATAGGTCTTGCCTTATTGTTTTTTACTTCTAACACCATTCCCATAACAAAATGGAAAACTACTCCTGCAACAAGAATAGGTTGCATCACAAATTGAATTAACGGATTGTAGCCCATAAAATGAGAACAAGCATTAAAAACTTCTTCGCTAAAAACAGAGGTTAGATTTATAAAAAAGTGAAGTGCTAAAAAGGTAATTAAAAAGAGTCCCGAAAGTGCCATTGCGACTTTCTTTGCAATGGAAGAACTCAAAAATGTGGATTTTGCCATAGTTGTATTAATTTATTTATAAAAATCAAACAAAAATACAGCAATTTCAAATATACTACAACCTTTTCGCAATAATTTATAATGAGTTTAAAGTGCGTTTAACAGTTGTTGATTGACGAAGTGGTGAAAAAGGGCAAAAATTGCTTTATTGGTTAAACAATATTAATTCCCATACGAAGGAACTAATCCACGCAATCCCATATCTACGACAGTTTCTCCTGCTGCGGGTTCGTATTTTCCGTCATTGTTTAAGTCAATCCATTCAAAACTATTATTGGTAGAAAGTGAAACCGTTACCACAATATTCTTTTTTTCATAGCCTGTAATAGCAAGTGGTGTTGCAAATTTTCCGGTTACTACGCATGATCCGGCTGGAATTGGAGACGTTGCCGCAATTGGGTTGGGAACTGTAGTCGCATTGGCTGGTGCTTGCCCAGAAGTAGAATACGGCAAATCGTTTAAAGCAAATGCCCAATATCCTTGTGCTCTATTGCCATCCACTTGAAAAAAGGTGTTTCCTATAGAATGGGAACCAATATAGGTGTTGAATCCTACAAAACTAGCCAAGGTTCCTTGGTAATCTTGCCCGGAACTTCGGACATTAATTTGATAATTTTGATAGGATAACGAAACGCGCAACCAATTGTAATTGCCAGAAACTATTTTTTTTAATGGAATTTCTAAAAAGGTTTCTCCTTCGGCTACAATTTTAGATTGGCTAAAATCTATAGCATTGGCACCTCCAAGAGTAGTCTCGGGAGCGTGGTATAAAACAGTTCCAGCACCTAATTGGGTAGTAGCATCACGAGCCAATTCTACATAATGAGAAGAAATAGTATTAAATACTGGAGATTGCGCACCATGACCAGCAGCAAGGGCAGTTGGTAGTCCTAAATTATTCAATCGTTCTTGCGTTGGATCAAATTTAAATTTTACAATCAGCATTGGTTCTGTTGGCTTATCGTCTAGATCTTCGCAAGAAAAAATAGAGAAACTGGCTCCTAGTATAATAGTAAATAATAGTAATTTTTTCATAAAGACAGTATTACAGAATTTCTTCCTTTATATAATTATTTAAAACAAGCCCAAATTGATTTGACGAATCTAGTAAGTTTTTGTTACATCTTCATCTATAACGATAATAAAGTTGGCTTTATTGTAATTTTCGGAATCTAATTTAGTTAAATCTTTTTGTTCCACCGAAGAAATGGTAACTATTTTAACGTCGGGTTGGTAGGTTTTTAAGTACCAACTAATGGCTTCAAAATTATCCGAATGGTAACTTCCGTTGTAATGAATAAAGGTCGTTCCGTCTTTTAAATTTTTACTAATAAAGTAAGCCATCGTTGCATCTTTACTGGCTTGAGCTTTGGGCATGTTAGGACTGGTGTGTTCTCCCATCATCTTCAACATCTCTACATAACCTGGCAAAGTAGCATCATACGGAATGGGTTGTGTGGCAATCCAAGTTTTTTCTTCATCGGTTAATTTTTCTAATGCTTCAAAGCCATTTTTGGAAACCAAAGAAGCAAATCTCCTAGGAATATTGGTTGCTATAAATTGTAATTTATTTTCTTTAGCAAAATCTACTAAGGGTTTGTAATCGGTTTTGTAGTTTGGCCAAAGTCGAGCGGTAGAATCTAATTTTTTCTGATTGATATCACCATTTAAGTATTGGTTTACTTGTTTTTGATTGTCGGCTTCTAGCATTTCGGCACCAAGGACAACTGCTTTATTTTCGGCTACGTCTTTGGTCAATTCTAATTCTAACCAATGGGAAATAGAATTGTTGTGAAATTCTCCAAAAAGCACTACTTGGGTTCCTTTGGCGGCTTTTAATAATTTTTTATAGGAAACTTTCTTTCCGTTTTTGTCAAAAAGTTGGTAGGCTTTTTTGTCTTGAGCAAAGGTAACTATCGTAAAAAAAAGTAATAAAAAGATTGATTTTTTCATTGTATTTGATCTATGGTGTAATGGGTTTGATTTTGTAGGGCTGGCAATTTTCTCCAATTTAATGCTTTCAAAACAATGCTATAGTTTTTGAATTGGAGTTTAAAAGTACTGTCTTTTTTTGTGAAATCATAATCAACACAAATAGTATTTTTTTGATAATCCTGAAGAAGCAATTGCTTTTTTATGGAATCCATTTCAAAATGATAGTCGGTCATTACGTTGTTTTTGCCTTGAAAAATTATATAATTGTTTCTATGAATAAATATTTTCAGTATCGGAAAATCGTTAGTTTTTAAAGTGTCCGTTTTAACTATTATTTGATTTACTTGATAAGCCCCATGCAAAAAAAGTCGTGCTTGTAGGTCATCATTGAAATTTTGAGATTGAAAATACGGAAACAAAATTTGTAGAAATAGCAAACCAACCACAATAAATTTTATCCAAATATTTAAAAAAGGTTTGCTTATAATTGCTTGATTCGTAGGCATTAGTTGTTCTCTTCTTTGGAAAACTAAAAAATTAATTAGCGTTTTTAAATTCGGGTAAACCGAAAACAAAGTAACCAACAGCAGGAAAATTGAAAACGTTTTTACCGAAATATCAAATCCAAAATTGATTAAAATAATATTTACAAAAACACCAATCGAAACTAACAATCCTAAGATTCTGGTTTTTTTAAAAAGAATTAAAATTGCAGTAATAACCTCGATAATTCCCATGGAAATGGAATAAAAACGGGAAGTTCCTAGCGTACTCCAATATAAAATATCTTTAGACAAATTACCAAATGAAGTATATAGAATATTAGGTTCTGGCAAATAAAATTGCGCTTTAAAAACCTTATCAAAACCATAACTTAAAAGAATAAATGCAATATAATAACTAGAAATCACTCTTGAAATTAAAACCATTTTATCCGTTTTTATTTTCAAAAAATGCAATAGCAATACGACCATTATTGCTAGTAAAAACAATAGCAGCAAAAGCAAGTTTAAAGCAATAGTATCGGAAGAAAAATCAATGGCATGCAGTGCTTTTGGAAAAAACAGCATTTGAAAAAATGCAATTGGTTTAGAAAAAAGAACCTTTGTAAGTTGGAATTGCCAATCTTTTCCGTTTAACGTTAACGGAATAAATAGAAATCCAAAAACAAAAAACAAGGCTAGACTTTTCTCTAAAAAACGTTTCATTAGTTGGAAACTAAAGTTTTAAAAGTTGTCGTTTTCCAAGAAAAATAAACCACTATGGTTGAAAGTAGTACAATACTTAAAATCAAAAAAGGTTTCGTTGGAAAATCAGAATTGGAATCGGTGTTCAAAATTATTTCTGATTTTTTCTTTGGATGTTTTTGAGACTTATTATCAAATCCTATAAATATGACTTTGTCGATGTCGTTTTTAAAATGAAATTGTTGTTTCAAGACATTTTTTATACTGTCTAGCGAATGTCTTTTAGAAAATAATGGATGATTAAGAAGGGTATCGGTCCCTTTTTTCCAGAATTTTCCTAATGATTTATCTTCGTTATTTCTATTGTATCTATTTTCAAAATTACAATATTCACTGGTTATCATTACCGATTTTCCTTTAGAAATGTAAATTACAGTATCTAGTTGTGCATTTTTCACTTCTCTATAAGGCGCTTCCCCAAGATTGGAATCTCCTATGTCAAACAGATTTTCTTCCAAAGCAATTCTGAAATTTTCATTAGTTCCGCTGTGGCTTTTATGTGAAATTAATTTGGTTTGCGACAAAGAAATAATCGAAAACAAACCGCAAAAAAACAGGGACAATCTTCTCATTTTTATACTATTTATTTGCTAAAGATAAAAAAACAGTAAAACAATTCACTTTTTTATGGAGCATTTAACAACTATTAACATTTATCTTTCTAAATTTGAACTTATAAATTTATTAAAATGAAATACCATCAAATAGACCGCGATTTGTTTATTAAAAACAGAGCAAAATTCACGGCACAAATGAAACCTAATAGTGTTGCTGTTTTCAATTCGAATGATATTTATCCGGTTTCTGCCGATAGTACCTTGCCTTTTGCACAACACCGCGACATCTTTTATTTATCGGGAGTAGATCAGGAAGAAAGTATTTTGTTGCTTTTTCCAGATGCGCCTTATGATAATTTGAAGGAAATTCTTTTCTTGAAAGAAACTAACGAGCATATTGCAGTTTGGGAAGGTGAAAAACTAACCAAAGACCGCGCTTTTGAAGTTTCGGGAGTGAAAACCGTGATTTGGTTGCAGGATTTTCCTAAGACTTTGAAAGAAGTTATGACCTACGCCGATACCATTTATATCAATACCAACGAGCATTACCGTGCTACTATTGAAACCGAAACTCGCGAAGCCCGTTTTATTAAATGGTGGAAAGAAAATTATCCAGCACATAAGGTGGAAAAATCAAACCCTATTTTGCAACGCATTCGATCTATAAAAGAAAGTGAAGAGTTGGATTTGATTCAAAAAGCATGTGATATTACCGAAAAAGGGTACCGCAGAATTCTAAATTTTGTGAAGCCAAATGTAATGGAATATGAAATTGAAGCCGAATTTGCACACGAATTTCTTAGAAATCGTTCTAAAGGTTTTGCTTATACTCCGATAATTGCTTCAGGGAATAATGCAAATGTGTTGCACTATATTGAAAACAACCAACAATGTCAAGCAGGCGATTTGATTTTGCTAGACGTTGGTGCGGAATATGCCAATTATTCTAGTGATATGACTAGAATGGTTCCGGTTTCGGGACGTTTTAGTGATCGACAAAAAGAGGTTTACAATGCGGTTTTACGTGTTAAAAACGAAGCAACCAAAATGTTGGTTCCGGGAACTTTATGGAAACAATACCATGTTGAAGTTGGTAAAGTGATGACATCCGAACTTTTAGGTTTGGGATTAATTGACAAAGCCGACGTGCAAAATGAAAATCCAGATTGGCCTGCCTATAAAAAATATTTCATGCACGGAACGTCGCACCACATGGGGCTTGACACGCACGATTATGGATTGCTACACGAACCTATGCAAGCCAATATGGTGTTCACGGTAGAACCAGGAATTTACATTCCGGCAGAAGGTTTTGGTATTCGTATTGAAGACGATATGGTGATTCAAGAAAAAGGTGAAGCCTTTAACTTAATGCGAAACATCCCGATTGAAGTGGAAGAAATTGAGAGTTTGATGAATTCTTAAATTTAGAAAAATGAAACAAATAATAACCTTTTCATTGCTGTTCTTTACAATTGTAGGATTAAGTCAGGATAAAAGTAAACAACTTTTTAAAACAGACTTAAAAGCAAATGTAACTATAAATGACACTATTAATTTGGATGATTTTAAAGAAATAGCAATTATTCCAGGCGGTCATTTTAGAAAAGAACTTGAAGAAATAAATTACTTTACTAAAATAATGACAGAAAAAGAGTTTAAAAAAGAAATTAAAGAAGCAGGATTAGATCCTACAAAATACAATTTCGACTCTAAAGAAGGTGCAGAATATATTTATAAAAATTATAAGAAATTTATTTATGTTTTTCAATCTGTAAGAAATGAAGACAGGAACACAAAATTAATTGTCATTTCAATTCCAAATGGAAAAGCAATTTTTGAAGTTGAGGGAGAAGAAAAAACTAATTATATTGGAATTTCTGCAGGAACAAAATATTTACCAGAAAAAGTAAATAATGCAATGCTTAATGAGTTGGTTGATTATATAAGAAGAAATTCGAAGACCTACGATAAACATTAAAATTATCAATAAAAAAAATTATAAAAACTCGAAAAGGCACAAAATATTTTCAATTTGTGCCTTTTTTGATTAAAATTATTTTAGAAAAACCTTTTTATAATTCGATTAAATCTTTGAAGTGATTGTTAGTTAGGTAAGTTATCAAATAGCGATTTTATAAATTTTTTCGATTTATTTCTTGCTTCTTCTAAGGAAACACCTCTTTTCCATTCTTTTTCAAAATCAAAAGTTTCTTCTAATTTAATAGTTTCTAATTTCTTTAAAATAGCAGCATATTCTATGGAATGAATCCATTTAATTAAATCTTTTTTTTGTGTGGCTAAATCCATAATCCTATTTTTATCAAAGTTACTGAAATAAGTTTTACAAAAACAATGGGTTTATTGTCTTAAAATGTTAAATTTTCTTTTTCCTTTTAGGAAATTAAAGTTATAATTTTGCAACTATGAAAATTCTCCACTACAAAAACACTAAAATCTCCTATACCGACCAAGGAAAAGGCACGACTGTGGTTTTGCTACATGGCTTTTTAGAAAACCAAACCATGTGGGATGCTTTTGTTCCAGAATTCTCAAAGAAAAATCGAGTTATAACTATTGACTTATTAGGTCATGGCGCTACAGAATGTTTGGGTTATGTGCATTCTATGGAAGACCAAGCCGATATGTTGCATGCGGTGTTGCACGAATTGAAAATTCGGAAAGCAATTTTAGTTGGACATTCTATGGGCGGTTATATTGCTTTGGCTTTCGCCGAATTATATCCTGATGCCATGAAAGGATTGGTGCTATTAAACTCTACTTCACGTGCGGATAGTGCCGAACGTAAAAAAAATAGAGACCGCGCTATAGTTGCAGTGAAGCAAAATTATGCAGCTTTTGTGCGAATGAGTATTGGAAATTTATTTAGTGAAGACAATCGAGAACGATTGGCGGATGCTGTTGAAAACGTAAAAAATGAGGCCTTAAAAACACCTTTACAAGGAGTTGTTGCCTCTCTGGAGGGAATGAAAATCCGGAAAGATCGAGAGGTGATTTTGCACTTTGCTAAATATCCTATTCAGTTGGTACTAGGGAAAAAGGATGGGGTATTAATTTATGAAGACAACCTTGAACAAATAGTTGGCACACCAGTAAAACTAACTTCTTTCCCCGATGGGCACATGAGTCACATTGAAAATAAAAACAAGTTACATAGGGTTTTGTTGGAGTTTTTTAAAAATGTTTAACCGCAAAGAAAATAAGGAAAACACAAAGTTTGCGAAGTTTTTATGATATAATTTCTTTGAGTACTTTGCGTATATTTTGTGTCTTTGTGGTTAAAGCTTCTCCTCAAATGCAACCTCCACATTCAAAATTTCATTCAATAAAATCACAATTTCTTCCAAATAATTAGACATTATTTCGGGAGAAATTACTTCTATAACTTCTTTATCTACCTTGTAATTGAATGACAAAAACCCCGATTTTAAATTTTTGAAGGAAATAATTCCGGCTTCCATTTCTAATCCATTAGATTGTGGTTCATACATAAAAGCATAAGCAAGAATCTGAATGATTTTATCGTTCTTAATATCTTCGGTTAAACCTTTCCAGGATTTCAGGGTTACACTTCCTCGCTCTACCTTACCAGTTTTATAATCGATGATTCGAATTTTTCCGTTTCGGTTTTCAATTCGATCCACATTACCTGCAATTTTTACTGGGAAAGGTAAATTTGGATGTTCCAATACCCGTTCTAACTTAGATTCTAAAGCAATAATCTGAATTTGATCTCCTTTTTGAATGGCTTCTAATTCGGTTTTCAAAAAATTAAGCACGTTGCGTTTGGCAACTTCATAAGCCAAAAGATTCCTTCCTTTTTTGATATCGCCTTCTTTGTATTCTTTTTTGAATTGTTTTAAAACTTCTTCATCGATGTTTTTAATACAAATTTTAATATCATTTTCAATTAATATCTTTCCAATTAAGGGTTTATATAATTCTTCTAAAGCACCATGAATAATAGTTCCAAGAGTATTTACCGCGATATTTTCTTCTACTTCATCCGTTTCCGAAATGCGTAAAATTCGTTGAAAATAAAACTGAATCGGATTCCGAATATAAGCCGTTAATGAAGAAGGCGAAAATCCTTTTTCAGCAATTTCTTTCAATCGTTGCATCACACTTTCCGATTTTGGAACGATAATAGGTTGGTGGGCAATATCTGGAACATCGGCATTATAAATCTGAAAAGAAAGGTTGTGTTTGGGTTGTTTCTCTACTTCCAATTGGGTGATAAAACGGCTTTTTTCTCCAGCATCCAACCCTTCACTATCCGAATTGTATAACAAATAAACATTCTTAGCACGTTGCAATAAATGGTAAAAATGATACGTATAAATAGCGTCTTTTTCTTTAAAAGTAGGTAAGCCTAATTCCCGTTTCACATCATACGGAATAAAGGAATTCATGCTTTTACCGGCAGGGAATTTCCCTTCATTTACCGATGTGACAATAACGGTTTCAAAGTCAAGCACCCGACTTTCAAGAACCCCCATAATCTGCAATCCGTTTAACGGTTCTCCTTCAAAAGATACTTCGGCAACATCAATTACTTGTTTGTAAATGGCATATAGGGTGTCAATGTTGTCTATATTTTCATGTGAAGAGAAATACGAAATCAGTTGATTGATTACTTTGAAAATAGAATAAACAAAAGCGTTTGTAATTTTTTCTTCTTCGTTATCCCGACTCAAATTAGATTTTATTAGCAATAAAATTCTAGATAAATTCTCTAAAACTGTAACCGAATTGGTATCCCATTTTTGAAAAAGCAATTGGAATAATTCATTCCCGTTTGGGTGTAATTCGAGTATTTTCTTTTGAAGAATAAAAGTATAATTATTTTGGTTGATGCGATTCACCAACTCCGAAGCATTCACAAAAGGCTCCATCAACGGATGGGTTAATATATCCAAAACATCTTTGTAATAGAGCACATAACTAGAGGCATTTCTAGACAACGCATTGGTGTGCATTTTGAATAACTTTGCCATCAACAATTGCGCAGGATTGTTCTTACTTGAAAATCCCATGGTGATATTTAAAGCATCAACATTACTTGGTAACGAATATAAAATAGGAAGCAACAGACTTTCTTCTCCAAGAACAACGGCTACATTTTGCAATTGCCCATTGTTATCATTGCTGTGTTTTTCTATAATATCGCCTACTATTTTGGCTTGTCCTATAGATTTTGGTGTACCAATAACCTGAATGTTTTTCTCTTGCTGGTAATCAGTAGTAATCCATTCGTAGGGGTTGGTTTTATAGTAAGGCCATTCCGATTGAAAACGACGTTGAAAAAGACCAGTATCGTGGTATTTATCCCTCAAGAAGACCTCATCAATATCCCAATAAATTTTGGCTTTATCGAGTGCTAATAGATGCTGCACAATTTTTTCTTCGGCTTGGTTAAGGGCGTTAAATCCTGCAAAAATGTAGTTTTTATCTTTTAAGGTTTCCGAAAAATGATTTAAATTTCGAACTGCTTCTCTATAAATAAGTCCTTGATATCCTACTCCTTTTTCTAACAAATATTGGTATAGTGAATGGTAGTAAAGAGGTAATTTCTTCCAGAAAATAAGATATTTATCTATTAAATCGGTACGTTTATCTGAATCCACAGACCAATGTTCTATTTCTTTAATATTCTCTAAATACTTTAAAACCTTATCAGGTTCTAATAGATATCGATCAATTTCATTAAAGTCTTGTAATAATGTTTTAGCCCAATTGGCGAAGGTTTCAAAAGGTTCTTTATCCTTTTCTGTAATTTCTAAATAGATGGTGTAGAACTCAAATAATAATTCCACACTATCAATAGATCTAATTCCGGCAAGGTCTTGCACAAAATCTTCAATACTGATTATTTCAGGGGAAAAGATAGTTTTGGAGGCTTGATTTTTTAAAGCATCAATAAGAAAAACCTTAGCCCTTCTATTGGGAAGAATAATAATAGTGTCAGATAATTTATCCGAATACTCGTTTAAAATAACTTGTGCAATTTTTTGAAGGAAGGTTGTATTTGCCATAGGATAAATATAAAAAAAACGCCCCGAATATCGGGGCGTTTCTTAAAAATATTTTGGAAGAAATTATTTTACTAATTTCACTTCAACTCTTCTATTGTTGGCTTTACCAGCTTTAGTTTTATTAGAATCGATTGGTTTAGTTTGACCAAAACCAGCAGAAGTTAATCTGTCAGCAGCAACACCATTTTCAACTAAATAACCTTTTACAGCAGCAGCTCTTTCTTCAGATAATTTTTGGTTTGTAGCCTCTTTACCTGTATTATCAGTATGTCCTTCGATGCTGAATTTAGCACTTGGATATTCTTTTAATATAGCAGTAATTGATTGCAATACTGGGAAAGTTTGTTTTTGGAATGAAGCTTTACCACTATCAAACAAGATAGTTTTAGCATATTCGTTCAATTTTTTGATAGCTTCGTCAGTTACTTCTGGACAACCTTGATTAGCAACAGTTCCAGCAACATCTGGACATTTGTCATCTTTATCAAGAACTTTATCTCCATCTCTATCTGGCCAAGGACAACCACCGTTTTCTTTAGGACCTTTTACTTGTGGACATTTGTCTGCTTTATCAGCAATACCATCTCCATCAGCATCTGGACATCCACCTAGTGCTTTAACACCAGCAACTTCAGGACAAGCATCGTCTTTATCAGCAACACCATCACCATCAGTATCAGGACAACCATTGAAAGCAGCCAAACCAGCTTCAGTAGGACAAGCATCATCTTTATCGATGATTTTGTCTCCGTCTGTATCAGGACAACCATTAAATTCTTTAGGACCTGCAGTTTCAGGACAAGCATCTAAACGATCGTAGATTCCGTCTCCGTCAGCATCTTTAGCTCCAAATTTGAAGATAAGACCTGCTGTATGTTGCATATGAGTTGGAACATCAAATGTAGGATTTCTTGAATCATCAAATGAATGTTTGTAAGTTGAAGTCAAAGACAAACCAACTTGTTTAGATAACCAATAAGTTAAACCTAAACCTCCATTGATTGTTCCTGCAGAAGCATCACCTAACCAAGTATAACCTCCACCAATATGTGCAGAAGGCTCAACTGTATTAGATTTAATTAAAGACATGAAGCTGTATTTTACAACACCGTCTACTCCATAATACATTAAATCTCCAGGATTAGTTACTGGATAAGTACTTGTATTAGATGCTGAATCATAAATTCTATCTCCAGCTAGTTTATTGATTTTGTTTACAGAACCTGTAACTCCAAAAGAGAAATTATCCCCAACATATTTAGACACAGTTAACGTAGATACTGAAGGAATAACACTCCAATATTGTTTTGCGTCGAAATACTGAGAAAATTGATCTTTAATACTTGATGCAGCGCTTACTCTGCCTCCGTCTACCGCGTTTGCACCAAACGAAATAGCCCATGTGTTGTCACTGTCTTGTGCTTGAGAACTTAGTCCCAAAAGCATTAATAAAGCAACTAATTTGTTAAGATGTTTCATACTTAATTTTGTTAGATTATAAATATATAATTATGCAAAAGTAACACCAATAAATGAATTATCAAAATGTTGGAGCTAAAATTCTACATTATATGATTTTTAATGACTTCCCAACCTCTGTAAATGCTTTTATTGCTTGGTCTAAATGGTATTTAGTATGTGCTGCAGAAAGTTGTACTCTTATTCTCGCTTTATCTTTAGGGACTACAGGATAAAAGAATCCAATTACATAAATTCCTTTCTTTAATAATTCATCTGCCATGACTTGCGAAAGTTTTGCGTCGTATAGCATAACTGGCACAATTGCAGAGTCTCCATCAATAAAATCAATTCCTGCTGCTCGTAATCCTGCTTTGAAATAATTGGTATTCCATTCTAGTTTATCTCTTAAAGTAGTATCTTTTTCTAAAAGTTCAAACACTTTAATAGAAGCCCCAACTATTGCAGGCGCTAAAGAATTGGAAAACAAATACGGACGAGATCGTTGGCGTAAGATTTCAATCACTTCTTTTTTGGCAGTAGTATAGCCACCCATAGCGCCACCAAGTGCTTTCCCTAAAGTTCCGGTGATAATATCTACGCGTCCCATAACACCTTTGGCCTCTAGTGTTCCTTTGCCTGTAGCACCAATAAATCCAGCCGCATGGCATTCATCTACCATTACTAAAGCATCGTATTTATCTGCTAAATCACAGATTTTATCTAACGGCGCTACCAATCCGTCCATGGAGAAAACTCCGTCGGTAACTATTAGTTTGAAACGATGTCCGGCTTCAGTTGCTTTAATCAATTGTTGTTCTAAATCTTCCATATTGGAATTTTCATAACGGTAACGCGCTGCTTTACACAAACGAACTCCATCAATAATAGAAGCATGGTTTAAACTATCGGAAATAATACAATCTTCTTCTCCTAATAAAGGTTCAAAAACACCTCCGTTAGCATCAAAAGCAGCAGCATATAATATAGTGTCTTCCGTTCCGTAGAAATCGGCTATCTTTTTTTCTAAAGTTTTATGAATATCTTGGGTTCCACAGATAAAACGCACCGATGACATTCCGAAACCATGCGAATCTAAAGCGTCTTTGGCAGCCTGAATCACCTCGGGATGCGAGGACAATCCTAAATAATTGTTGGCACAAAAATTTAAAACGGTTTCGCCATTAACGGTGATTTCTGCTCCTTGTGGCGATGTAATAATGCGTTCTCGTTTAAAAATACCATTATCCTGAATGGTTTGCAATTCGTTTTGCAAGTGTTGTTGAATCTTTCCGTACATATTTTAGTTTGTTTTGTTTTTGTTAATTGCCACGAAGGCACTAAGTCGCAAAGGTCTTATTTTAGTTGAATAAAATTATCCTTTTTCCATAAATAAAACACAGGCTCTTCAAAAGGCTCTCCGTAATATTCGTGCTTATCATCTACAAAAGCGCTTGAGTTTCCTATTATTAGAGCACTATTTTTTTTATATAAATAACCATAACATCCATCTTGATGTGGTTTAAAATCGTTGTAAATTTTACCAGTAATCCTATCAATCATAAAAAAGTGCTCACACATACACCCGCAACTCATCTGTACAATAGTATAATGTCCTGCATAATTTATTCCATTTTCCTTACAGCCTTTTTTTATTAATTCAACATATTCTTTATCTTTTGCAAACTCATTACTCTCAAAATTTGGCTTTGCTAAATTCCCGGAATATAATTCAATTGGATAATTATCAAACTCATAAATTCTTTTTAATTTAAAAAGTGTTTTCTTTCTGATTGAATCTTTCCTTGAATCAACAATTTGATACTTTTTAGGGATAGAATCATTTGTAACAACTTTTACACTTTTTTCATTTTTTGAGCACGAAAAGAAAATCAGAAATAAAAAAGTGGTGAAAAATTTAAATGTTATTTTCATAATTTAAAGATTTACAATTTCAATCCCTTCTCCTATATATATAAGTAATTTTTTAACCACTTTACATCCCATGTCTTCAATGGCTTTTTGATAATTTTCTAATTGCACTTGGTATTTAGGCAAATGCGAACCCGTTTTATAATCCAATAAATAAATTTCGTTGGAACTATTAATTACCATTCTATCTGGTTTTACTAAATTTCCTTCTTTTTGGATGATGGTTTGCTCATTTAAAACTTTTGTTCCTGCCGAGAAAAAGTCTGCCAAATCGTGATGGTTTACAATTTCATGGATGGTTTTAGACACTTCTTCTTTTTGATTAAAAACAATCAAACCGTTTTCAATGGCTTTAGAAATCGCCAAATCAATATCGTTTTTAGTTTTTACAAAAGATAAAATTTCGTGGATGGTATTTCCGTATTCAATTGCATTTTGTTGTTTGGTGTTCCACATTACACTTTCGCGCTGGGCAATTTTGATGTTTTTCGGATTCAAAGTCGCAGCAACTTGTGGAATGGTTTGTGTTTCTTTTACTTTCTTATCGTCAAGGGATAATTTTTCGGGGTTACCAAATTCATAATTAAGTTTCGTTTCCTCAAAGCCTTTATCTTGTAAAAATTCAATAAAAAAAGACGATAAATTTTTAGGTAAAGTGCCGTCTTTCTTGATATTCATTGCCGAAATTACGTGCAATTGTTCTTCGGCACGCGTTAAAGCAACATAAAGCACGTTAACTGTATCCAACAAATCTTCTTGCTTTTTCTGGTTATAAATTTGAGAAGCATCTGCTCCATAACCTTCTACTTTACTGCTTTTATCGACTAGTGCTTTGGGCAAACCAACAATTTCTTCATCGGCATTAAGCCAAATTTTTTCCTTCGGACCACGGCTGAAATCCTCTTCTGCAAAAGGAAAAATCACCACCGGAAACTCCAATCCTTTCGATTTATGAATGGTCATTATCCGAACAGCATCGTTTCCTTCAGGCGATGGAATGCTTAATTTTTCTCCGTTTTTATCCCAATAATTCAAGAAATCGGAGATTCCCGCTTGGTTTTTTATGTCACGTTCTAGAACAATATCTAGAAAATATTGAATATAAGCCCCCCCCGCCCCCGAAGGGGGAGCAGTTGCCGCAGATGTAGATTGTCCAGAAAGTTTATCAACTCCCCCTTTGGGGGTTGGGGGGCTTATCATTTTTCTAATAATAATTTCTGTTGCCTCATACAAGGATTTTTTTCTGCTGTTTTCGAAAGAAAAATCCAATCCGAATTGCATTAACCAAGTTTGAAAATCCTTCTCGTTTCTATGTCCAATTCCTTGTGCGATAAAATCATGAATTTCTAGTTGGTCTTGCTGGTTGTTAGCCAAATAATATAAGAAATTGGCTTTGGCTTCTTGATCGTTACTGTTTTTCAAATAACGTAAAATGTTAATCACACATTGCACTTCCGACGAGGCACCAATCAACAAACTTTCAGAAGAAAGAATCGAAATTCCGTTTTCGGTTAAGTAATTGGCAATGGCAGTTCCTTGGGATTTTTTTCTTGTTAAAATAACAATATCTTTATTCTTAAAACCATTCGTTTTTGCTTCTTCAATTTTCTTAATAGTAGCCTCCAAATAGAGTTCGTTTTTATCCAAACTATCTTCATCCAATTCTTCTTCCTCTATTTTTGGAAGAAACGAAATCGACACAAAACCTCCTTTTTTGGTGTTGGTTTTTTGACGGCTATGGTTCAGATACAAATCTTTGTAATCTTCATTGACAAATTCTTTCGATAAAAACTGAAAGAAATCATTATTGAAATCAATGACCTCCGAATAACTTCTATAATTGGTATCTAAGGTAAATGCCGTTTTATCGGGGTTGTTAAACGGATTTATATCTTTGCTTAATGCAATAAATTGCTCGGCTTTTCCACCCCGCCAACGGTAAATGGATTGTTTGGGGTCGCCAACAAGCATCAACGAACCTCGTTCCCCCTGCAGGTCTTCGCTCACTAGCGCATTATCAATTAACGGAATCAGGTTTTGCCATTGCATTTCGGAAGTATCCTGAAATTCATCCATAAAAAAATGCTTGTAGCGTTCCCCCAATCGCTCGTAAATAAAAGGCGCGGGTTGGTTCTGAATTTGTTCGTTAATCAACTTATTGAACTCGGCAATAGAAAGAATATTTTGTTCTTTTTGGATTTTAGCCAACTCATTACTAACGGTATTCAACAACGAAAGTGGCGTTATATTTTTCAGAAAGGCTTCGTAGAAATTTCTCTTTTCAAATTTTTGATACACTTCGGATAAAAGAGATAATAAATCGGGGATAATATTTTCGATACTAGCCGAATCCCTAGCCGTTTTATTGATTTTTATATCGTCAACTTCGCTATACATTTTATTGGCAGGGTTGAATTTTCGCTCTTGAATACTCACCAAATGGCGAGGGAAATGTCCGGCAGAAAAAGATTTTAAATCGATTCCGTTTTTGTCAATTAGCGCCAAGGCTTCATTTGCTAATGCAACCGTTTCGTCTTCAATTTCTTTTGAAAGAGCACCAAGTTTGGCTTTAATTTCTACAAATTCGGTAATCGTTTTAGTATTAAAATGCGTGATTTCTTCGCGATTGTTTTCGTTTAAAATCATTCTTCCGGTATCCATAATTTCCCGAGAAACATCCCACGATTTATCTTCGTCGGTTTTTTCCATGGTGAAATCTACTAACAAATTCGTCAAAATTTCATCTTCCCCGGCTTGCGCAATAATAGCATCTACGGCTTCCGTTAACAGATTTTCGGTATCCAAAGAAACTTCAAAAGTGATGGGTAAATTTAAATCGTGTGCAAAAGCCCGAATAACTTTGTGCGTGAATTTATCAATGGTAGAAATATCAAAAGCGGCATAATTATGAATCAGATTTTTGATGATGCTTTTGGCTTTGGCTTGAATATCTATCAAACTCAAATTGGTTTCTGCATTAATATTTTGCATCAACTGCAACGCTTTTTCCGAAGGAGTTTCTGAAGCAAATCCCGACAAACTTTCTACCACACGACTTTTCATTTCGTGTACCGCTTTGTTGGTAAACGTAATGGCAAGTATGTTTCGGTAGGCATCGTTTTTTGTGGCTAACAGAATAATTTTAAGGTATTCTTTTACCAAAGTATAGGTTTTTCCGGAGCCTGCCGATGCGTCGTATATAGAAAATGCTGGTTTATGGATCGTCATGATATATCTCCGAAAGGTTTAAAATTTAATTGGATAAATGTAATTCAATTTTAATTATTTAGACACGAATTTGGCATTGATTTACTTCTGAATTAATTGCTTTGAATTGAAAAATTGTTTTTCCTTCATTTTTTTCAACTCTAAATCTAATTCGCTTTTATTGTTCAAAACTAACATAATAACGGTCCTCTTTTTTTTATCAATAAAACTTAAATTTAAAGGAGTTTTTTCAAATTTAATCGCATTTATTTCAGGAAAATATTCTGAAAGACTTTTTAATGTTTCATTTTGATTCGTATCAATAATAAAGAATTGATTATCATTATTACTCGTTATACTTTCAATACTATAAGGATGAAGTATTGGAGAGGATTGATTTATATTGGAAATCTGAAAATAGTTATCCAACTGATTTACAAGTTCATTTTCTTCAAAATCATCATAATAAACTATTGTTTTATTCAAGGATTGCGCATAATTATAAATTGAATTTGGAAATTTTTCTGAAAATAATTGAATTGATTTGTCAATGAATTCCTTATCAATTGTTTTATTTTTTTGCAAATAATCTTCAACCAGTGGGTAAATTGCCTTTGCAAAACCATTTATTGTTTCATCAGCATACCATTCGGATTCATCAATTTTACCATTCATTTCTTTATAGGCATAGCCATTTCCAAGGGCTGTTGCTAATGCTTCATTAATATAAGTATAAGCCTG
This sequence comes from Flavobacteriaceae bacterium, assembly GCA_947451525.1. Classification (GTDB taxonomy): domain Bacteria; phylum Bacteroidota; class Bacteroidia; order Flavobacteriales; family Flavobacteriaceae; genus Flavobacterium. The sequence goes on along the minus strand of CANFZM010000003.1, from coordinate 46,480 downwards.
TTTAGAATAAATAGATTGGTTCTCCTTGAAATAGTTATCTAGTTGACTTTGTACTTCTTTGGATTGATTTTGATATAAAACATGACACATTTCATGAAGTGCTACGCCATTTATTCCTACCCTATCCTTATCTTCTGTTAAAATACTTACGCACAAAGCATTGATGTGTGGCGTTGCTGTTGTATTTCCTTTACTACCAGGAATTGGATAGATTACAACGTTAAAAGGTGTTTTTTCTGTCCAAGAGGAGTTATAAAAACGATTGAATTTTTGAAATATGGAAGCGTTATTTTTTTCGTATTTTGAAAGTTCTTTTAATTGGCTTTTTAATATTTTTTCGCTTTCCTTCCAAATTAGTTTTTCATATAGTTTTTCTACCTTTTTTAATATTTCATAAAGTTTTTCATTATCTGAAATGGTTATTAATCCTAGATTTTTTTGTTTGAATTCTTCTAGATTAGAGGAATTTACAGCATTCATAGAAATAATATCAAAAGAATTTCCATAATTATTTCTATCTTCTGGAAAACCATCAAATTTGAACTGATTGTATAAATTTATTTTTTTATACTCCTCGCATAATTTTCCAAACTCAATGTCGTTTTTTGTGTTTTCTTGAATGAATTTTTCTAATGTAATTGAAGTGCCGTGGGAGCCAATTGATGTTTCCATAAAATTAAAAACGCAATAGGTTTTGCTAATTTTGTATTTGAAAAAAGTTTGTGAAAAGGAATTTATTGCAATCAAAAGAAATAGCAATACAAATCTCGTTTTTGAATCATTAAGTTTTAGCATATTTTTTCTCATGTGATTTATGTAAAAAAAGTGTTTTCTTTTATAAAGATAAATGTATAAATTTGAAGTCAATTTTAATACTAACTTTAACAAATATATTATGGCCTTTGAATTACCACAATTACCTTACGCTTACGATGCGTTAGAGCCACATATTGATGCAAGAACAATGGAAATTCACCATTCTAAACATCATAATGCTTACACAACCAACTTAAATGCTGCTATTGCAGGAACGGATTTAGAAGGAAAATCTATTGAAGAAATTCTTAAAAATCTAGACATGACTAAAATGGCCGTTCGAAATAACGGTGGTGGATTTTTTAACCACAATTTATTTTGGACTGTAATGTCTCCAAATGGTGGTGGTTTGCCTTCAGGCGAATTATTAGCGGCTATCGAAAAAGATTTTGGTTCATTTGAAGAATTTAAAACTGCTTTTTCTAAAGCGGGGGCAACACAATTCGGTTCGGGTTGGGCTTGGCTTTGTGTAAAAGACGGAAAACTGGAAGTTTGCGGAACACCAAATCAAGACAATCCTTTGATGCCAGGTGTTGGATGTGGAGGAACTCCAATTCTTGCAATGGACGTTTGGGAACATGCTTACTATTTGCATTACCAAAACCGTCGTCCTGATTATATTGAAGCATTCTTCAACGTTGTGAATTGGACTGAAGTTGCCAAAAGATTTGCTGTAGAAAAATAATCTTTATTCTATTGTAAAAAAACAAATCCTAATTAAGCAGTTAATTAGGATTTGTTTTTTATACTATTTCTTTAAATTCTCCAACATTATAGTAGTCATCGAATCCATTTCGTATTGGTGTTTCCAACCCCAATCTTCTCTTGCTAAAGAATCATCAATGGATGCAGGCCAACTATCGGCAATCTTTTGACGGAAATCAGGTTTATAAGTAATCGTGAAATTCGGAAGGTGTTTTTTAATTTCTTCTGCAATTTGAGCAGGCGTAAAACTAATTCCAGCCAAATTATAAGCCGAACGAATTTTTACTTTTTCGTTATCGGCTTGCATGATTTCTATGGTTGCTCTAATGGCATCGTCCATATACATCATCGGCAACTTGGTATCTTCCGAAAGAAAACATTCAAAAGTTCCGTTTTCTAAAGCCTTATGGTAAATATCTACAGCATAATCGGTAGTGCCTCCACCTGGCTCGGTTGTCCAACTGATTAATCCCGGATAACGAATGCTTCGCACATCCACCCCATATTGGTGGTGGTAATATTCACACCAACGTTCCCCTGTTTGTTTACTAATTCCGTAAACGGTGGTTGGTTCCATGATGGTATATTGTGGCGTATTTTCTCTTGGAGTTGTTGGTCCGAAAACGGCAATACTTGAGGGCCAAAACACTTTTTTAATCTTTTTGGCTTTGGCTAAATTCAAAACATGAAACAACGAATTCATATTTAAATCCCAAGCAAATGCAGGGTTTTTTTCGGCTGTAGCCGATAATAAAGCGGCCATTAAATACACATCCGTAATTTGGTATTTTTCAATTAAATGCTCAATTTGATTATAATCTAAAGCATTTACTACCTCGAAAATTCCTTTGTTGACAATGTCGCTATTTAACTTTCTAATGTCGGAAGCAATCACATTGTCGTTTCCATAAACGGCACGGAGTTGCATGGTGAGTTCGGTACCTATTTGTCCGCAAGCACCAATAATTAATATTTTGGTAGTCATAAGTTTGTTTGTTTGTGATACAAATATAAGGTTTTCGATTAAGAATAGTGGAAACTCCTGCTTCCATCTTCCATCTTCACGCTTCCCGCTTCCAAACATTTACCAAACCTTTCACAAAATCTCTAAAACAAAACTACTACTTTTGTATTTTTGTAATCTAATTCAAATTTCGCTGATGCAATTGAAATCTTTCTACCTACTATTCTTTGCCCTATTAATTTTTTCTTGTAAAGAGGACGACTCACAATTAATTATAGAGCAACAAAAAGAAGCCAAAAAAAAAGAAGTTGTTTTTAATACCATCAACCGAGGTTGGATTTTTGATATCTCTCCACTAGAAGCAACTACACAAAACAAAATACAAAACTGGGTGGAATGGCGTAATTTTTTAACCGAAATCAACCAAAAACCAAAAAGTTCTATTGGTGCTTTTCAAACAAAGGCATCCGTGTTGTCTAAAAAAGTAATGGAATTACAGTTAAATATTCCGGAAGAATTTAATAAGCCGCAAATGAAAACGCGCATTACGGTGCTTATTACCAAAATAAAAACAATGGATTTGTACATTCATTTGCGTCAAATTCCAGATCAAAAAGTAGTAAAACTTATTGGCGAAATAAATACCGAAATCGACTTTTTGCAATTGCAAATGGAGGAAATTGTAAAAAGAAGCCAAATTCCAGTGGAAGAAGGCGAACAAGACCTTATTAAAATGAAGGATACCACTAGAGCAATTCCAAATTAAAATCTACTAAAACCAACCTCTTGAGTAAAAGCACTATTACTTCTGTTTATCAAAAATCGGCTAAAGTCCAGCAATTAGCAACCGCTTTACAACAACGCGACATTAAAATAAATGCCAAGGGGTTGTTGGGTTCGGCGCTGTCCTTAGTGGTAGAAGCCACATTTGAAAAAGCCGAAGTGCCGTTTCTTTTGTTGTTTAACGATAAGGAAGAAGCCGCTTACTACCTCAACGATTTAGAACAACTGCTTAACGACCAAGATGTTTTGTTTTATCCGGGTTCGTACCGACGACCATACCAAATAGACGAAACCGATAATGCCAATATATTACTTAGAGCCGAGGTTTTAAACCGAATTAATTCCCGCAAAAAACCCGCTATTATTGTTTCGTATGCCGAAGCAATTTTTGAAAAAGTTGTCACCAAAAAAGAACTCGAAAAAAATACGTTCAAGATTTCGGTAAACGATAAATTGGCGATTGATTTTATCAATGAAGTTTTATTTGAATACAATTTCAAAAGAGTTGATTTTGTAACCGAGCCCGGAGAATTCTCGGTTCGTGGTGGAATTGTAGATGTATTTTCTTTTTCCAATGACAATCCGTATCGGATAGAGTTTTTTGGAAACGAAGTAGATTCCATTCGGAGTTTTGATGTAGAAACCCAACTTTCCATTGAAAAATTAAAGAAAGTTTCCATCATTCCAAACGTGGAAAATAAATTTTTTGAAGAAAACCGCGAAAGTTTCTTGGATTATATCCACGAAAAAACGGTACTTTTTATTCAAGATACCGATTTACTAGGACAACAATTAGACAAACTTTTTGCAAAAGCAACCGAAGCATTTTCTAAATTGGATACGACTATAAAAAGGATGCAACCCGAAGAATTGTTTTTAAATCAGAAGCAATTCTTGAAGAAAGCACTTTACTTTTCGGTAGTAGAATTAAGCAATGCGCCAACTTTTGCCATTGATAAAACGTTGGAATTTCACATCCAACCGCAACCCTCTTTCAACAAGCAATTTGATTTGCTTTTGAATAATTTAAACGACAACAATTCCAATGGAATTAAGAATTATTTATTCTGTTCCAATGAAAGTCAGGCAAATCGTTTTCATGATATTTTTGAAGACATTGATGAGGAGAACCACGAAAGTATTCGCAAACAATATAAAACCGTAGTTTTTCCACTTTACCAAGGTTTTGTTGATGAAGAACACCAAATTGCTTTTTATACCGACCACCAAATATTTGAACGCTACCATAAATTTAGCATCAAAAACGGGTATTCCAAAAAGCAAACCATCACGCTAAAAGAACTGACTTCCTTGGCCGTTGGCGATTATGTTACCCACATTGACCACGGAATTGGAAAATTCGGTGGCTTACAAAAAATCCAGGTGGAAGGCAAAACCCAAGAGGCAATAAAACTAGTGTATGCTGATAATGATATTGTGTATGTGAGCATCCATTCATTGCATAAAATCTCAAAATATAATGGTAAAGATGGCGCGCCTCCAAAGATTTACAAATTGGGTTCGGGCGCTTGGAAAGCATTAAAACAAAAAACAAAAGCACGGGTTAAACACATTGCGTTCAACTTGATTCAATTGTATGCCAAGCGAAGATTGGAAAAAGGATTCGCCTGTGCACCAGACAGTTATTTGCAAAAAGAACTCGAAAGTTCCTTTATTTACGAAGATACACCCGACCAAATTACCTCTACCAACGATGTAAAAATGGACATGGAAAACGATCGACCAATGGATCGATTGGTTTGTGGTGATGTAGGTTTTGGGAAAACGGAAGTCGCTATTCGTGCTGCATTTAAAGCGGTGGATAACGGAAAACAAGTTGCTATTTTGGTGCCAACCACTATTTTGGCGTACCAACATTACAGAACGTTTACCGAACGATTAAAAGACATGCCGGTTACCATTGGTTATTTAAACCGTTTTAGAACCGCCAAAGAAAAAACCGAAACCCTAAAAGAATTGGGCGAAGGAAAACTCGACATTATTATTGGAACCCACCAATTGGTGAATAAAAATGTGCAATTCAAAGATTTAGGATTGTTGATTATTGACGAGGAACAGAAATTTGGAGTGAACGTTAAAGACAAACTCAAAACGATTTCTGCCAATGTAGATACCTTGACATTAACTGCAACGCCTATCCCGAGAACCTTGCAGTTTTCGTTGATGGCAGCCCGAGATTTGTCGGTAATTACTACGCCACCGCCCAATAGATATCCTATAGAAACCAATGTGGTTCGTTTTCATGAAGATTTAATTCGGGACGCGATTTCGTATGAAATTCAGCGTAACGGACAAGTTTTCTTCATCAACAACCGTATTGAAAATATTAAGGAAGTTGCTGGTATGATCCAACGATTGGTGCCTGATGCCCGCATTGGGATTGGTCATGGGCAATTGGATGGGAAAAAACTAGAAGAACTGATGTTAGGTTTTATGAATGGCGATTTTGACGTTTTGGTTGCTACCACCATCATTGAAAGCGGATTGGACGTGCCAAATGCCAATACAATTTTCATCAACAATGCCAATAATTTTGGTTTGTCCGATTTGCATCAAATGCGTGGTCGTGTGGGACGAAGCAACAAGAAAGCCTTTTGTTATTTCATCACGCCTCCCTATTCGGCAATGACCGATGATGCCCGAAAACGTATACAGGCACTAGAGCAATTTTCAGAATTGGGAAGCGGTATCAACATTGCGATGAAAGATTTAGAAATTCGTGGTGCAGGAGATTTATTAGGTGGCGAACAAAGTGGTTTTATTAATGATATTGGATTTGATACCTATCAAAAAATCATGAACGAGGCCATTGAAGAATTGAAGGAAAACGAATTCAAAGAATTGTATCCTACTGAAAACAATATCGAAACCAAAGAATACGTAAAAGATTTACAGATTGATACCGATTTCGAATTGCTGTTTCCAGATAATTACATTAACAGCATTACCGAGCGCTTGAGTTTGTACAACGAACTGAGCGTTATTAAAGACGAAGAAACGCTATTACAATACGAACAAAAACTTACCGATAGATTTGGCGCTTTGCCTAAAGAAGCAGTGGCGTTGCTTAACTCCATCCGTATAAAATGGAAAGCCACCAGCATCGGAATTGAAAAATTAATATTGAAACAGGGTAAAATGGTGGGCTATTTTGTGGGCGACCAACAAAGCGATTTTTACCAATCCAATCGTTTTATTAAAATGGTGCAATTTGTGCAACACAACAGCAACCTTTGTAAAATGAAAGAAAAAGAAACCAAAAACGGCTTGCGTTTGTTATTGACTTTTGAAAATGTAAAGTCTATTAATAAGGCGTTGGAGTTGATGAATAGGATGTAGAAATTATAATCTAAAATAAGTCGCTATGCGTTCCTGTTCTTACCAAAGTAATTTCTTTGGCTTTCTCATCGTGCAACCAAATTAAAAGCCAATCTGGTTTTATATGACATTCCCAATGTTTGGAATAGTTACCGCTTAATGTATGAGGATGGTATTTTTGCGGCAAATTGCCCGTAGTTTCCAATATCTCAATTACTGCTTTAAGTTCCGAGAAATTATAGTTTCTTTTTTTACAAACTTTAATATCCTTGTTGAACCTTGAAGTATATACTAAGTTGTACATTAGATGCCTAATTTTTGAAACAAGTCTTTTGAGTTTTGAGTTTTTGTAATTGCTATTTTGTTTTCAGCATCATACATTGCTTTAACGGTTTCAAAGTTTGGAATATCGCATATCTCAACCCCTTTGTTTTCTTTAGAAAATAAATTAATTAAAGAAAGTAATGTTTTACCTGCTTTTGTGCGCTCATTTATTTTTAATGCAATGTTTGTCATAAGGATTGATTTAAAAAACAAAGTTACAAAAAACCACTTAAAAATGTGCCAATTTTATTTTTCGCTTATTCGCAATATCTTAATTTAAAAATAATTAAGGAAAAAAAGATTTTCGTTTGTTATTGACTTTTAAAAATGTAAAGTCTATTAATAAGGCGTTGGAGTTGATGGATAGGATGTAGGTTTTTTAACTATTAAGGTAATTATGAATTACAATTCATAAACTTCGTAAAACGAATGTAGCTTGGCGATGAAGCGAATAGCAACTTTATTCGGTTAAACTTAATTTTAAATGCCCTCCTAATCCTTGTCTAATTATTCTCATTAATGTTGAAAGTCGAATATCACTTGCATTATTTTCTATTTTAGAAATGTAATTTTTGGTAGTTCCACATTTTAAAGCTAATTGTTCTTGAGTCATTCCACGTTCTTTTCTCATTTCTTGAATTAAAACTCCAAGTTCAAAACTCTCGTATTCTTCTTCATATTTTTGACGCGTTTCAGTTCCAGTTTTTCCGTATTGCGCATCTAAATGTTGTGCAAATGAGGTTATTTTTTTATTTTCTGTTTTCATAATTTTCCTTTAATATATTTATTTTCTAAATATTCTTTTTTCAATTTCTCAGCCAATTTGATTTCTGCTTTGGGCGTTTTCTGCGTTTTCTTCTGAAAACCATTTACTAAAACAACTAAATTTCCTTTATCAAAAAAGCTAAAAACTCTAAAAATATCAGAACCAACTTCAACTCTTACTTCAAATATTCCTTCTGAGCCTGTAATATGTTTGAAAAATTTCTCCGGAATTCTATCCTGCGTAGAAATTAACTGTAAAGTCCAGTTAAACTTTTTCTTAACATCCTCTTTTTGAGCGTTAAAAAAATCAAGGTAATAATCTTCGTAATAAATAATATTTCTAATAAACTTTCCATTCATTAGACAAAGTTATTTAATTAGATAACATTTTACAACTATTTTTGAGGTTTTTTCTCTTATTAGCAATATCCTATCCCAAAAAAGGATAAGCAAAACGGCTTGCGTTTGTTATTGACTTTTGAGAATGTAAAGTCTATTAATAAGGCGTTGGAGTTGATGAATAGGATGTAGGGATACTAAAAATAATAAAACGCCTCTTCAATATGTTCCAAATTATATTCCGTTCCTTCTTTGTGAATGGCTATAATATCAAATCGCACTTCCACCTCTAAATCATTAGCAAGTACATATTCGTTGACGGCTTTTACTAGGAGTTGGATTTTTTTGGGTTTCACAAAATCTTGGGGTAATCCAAAATCAATAGACGATCTGGTTTTAACTTCTACAATTGCTAAAGTATTTTCTTTTTGTGCAATAATATCTATTTCGGCTTTTTGGAACGTCCAATTGGTTTCAAGAATTTCATAGCCATTTTGCTGTAGAAATTCTACGGCTAATTCTTCCCCATGTTTACCAAGTTCGTTGTGTTCGGCCATGCCATTTTGTTTTGTTCATTGCGAGGAACGAAGCAATCTCATCAACTTTTCGTTTGCATCATGAGATTCCTCCTGCGTCGGAATGACAAATTAATGTTTATTCAAAAATCACTTTACTTTCCAAATCGGTTACATCCAAATAAATCTGTTTGCCAAGAATTAAGGCATGGTTATCGGCAGAATGTCCTGCAGGGAAATTATAAATTACAGGAATATGGTAGGTTTTAGTAACATCGTCTATAATTTCTAAAACGTTTTTCCCCCACGGGATTTCGTTATCGTGCATTTTAGTCATGCCGCCCACAATGATTCCTTTCAAACTTTCCAAACAACCATTGCGTTTTAGGTTCATCATCATGCGGTCTATATGGTACAAATATTCGTCTAGGTCTTCTATAAAAAGGATTTTATCTTTGCAATCAATTGCCGAGGAAGAACCTAAAAGGCTGTACAGTATGGATAAATTGCCGCCTACTAATTCGCCTTTGGCAGAGCCATAGCGGTTCATTGGGTCACACGGAACGGTATATTCTAGAGGTTCGCCAAAAAGTGCTTTGCGCAAACTTTCTTTGGCTTCTTCGGTGGCTTTCACGCTTACGGGCATAATACCGTGGATGGAGGCAAATCCTAAATTGTTCAAATGGCTGTGTAAAACCGTTACATCACTAAAACCAATTACCCATTTAGGCGATTGCTTGAATTTAGTAAAATCGAGTAAATCAATCATGCGCACCGTGCCATAGCCACCACGAACACACCAAATTGCTTTGATGTTAGGGTTGTCCATCATGGTTTGAAAATCGGTAGCGCGCTCTTCGTCGGTGCCGGCAAGTTGGTTATTGTCCAAGCCTATGGTTTTGCCAATTACTACTTCCAATCCCCAATTGTGAAGCCATTCTATAGCCGGTTGCAAATTGTCTTCCACATTTTTACGAGCAGTTGCAACAATAGCAATGGTGTCGCCTTTTTTTAAATACGGTGGTATAATCATCTTTTTTTGTGCTTGAAGGTTACTAGTGACTACAGAAATAAGAATATAGAGTAGGTATTTTTTCATTTTTGATTTTAGAAACTCGATTACAAATCATTGTTGTCCGATAAAACTAACTATTTTGGTGGTTGCCATATAAATATTGAGAAAAATAAGAATTAACATAATTCTCGCAAAGTCGCAGAGTCGCAAAGGATTTAGTTACAAACTGCGCCTTCGTGCCTTTGCGAGGTAAATTTAAAAATATTTTTGTGACTATAAATATTTTAACCGAACCATAATGATTACAAATATATAAATTAACCTGTTGGATACAATTAATAAAAATTCAGAATTAATATTATTAAACCATATAGAAACATAGAAAAAAGAGTTGGATAGCCCAATTGATTGGGTTCCCATAACTATATTATACTCTAAAAAGTGAAACGCCTTAACCATTTTATAAAACCTATGTTTCTATGTGGTTAAATAAAGTGCCAATTGATTTAAACCACATAGAAGCATAGAAAAAGAGTTGGATTACCCAATTGATTGGGTTCACATTACTATGTTATACTCTAAAAAGTGAAACGCCTTAACCATTTTATAAAACCTATGTTTCTATGTGGTTAAATAAATGAATTTTAAAATTAAGTTCTTTTGAAAAAGAATGCCCTAGCCCTGATTATCTCACATTATTTTATTTTATTTGGAGTTCGATGAATTTCATTTGAAGTGAAAATCCTTTTTATTTTTTCTTTAAAAATGAAAAGATTGCAACGGATAGCAGGACCCGAGCTCCAAAAGAGCGAATAGGCGAAGCAAATAGCTCCAGATTGCCACGTTCCTCGCAATGACAAAAAATAATTGCTTATTTTTGCATAATATATACCGAATTATCATGTTAGAAAATCCAAAGAGATATACCATTACGGCTGCGTTGCCTTACACCAACGGGCCAATTCATATAGGACATTTAGCGGGCGTTTATGTCCCGTCGGATATTTATGCGCGCTATTTGCGATTGCAAGGTAGGGATGTGCTTTTCGTTTGCGGAAGCGATGAACATGGCGTTGCTATCTCAATGAAAGCCAAAAAAGAAGGCATCACGCCTCAAGAAGTGATTGATAAATACGACGCAATTATTAGAAAATCGTTTATCGATTTCGGAATTTCGTTTGATAATTATTCGCGAACTTCCTCTAAAATTCACCACGATACCGCTTCGGATTTTTTTAGAAAATTATACGACAACGGCGACTTTATTGAAGAAGTTACCGAACAATTATACGATGCTAAAGCCGATCAGTTTCTTGCCGATCGTTTTGTGGTGGGAACTTGCCCAAAATGTGGCAACGAAGAAGCCTATGGCGACCAATGTGAGAAATGTGGATCGACATTGAATGCAACCGATTTAATTAATCCGAAATCTACAATTACTGGAGATACTCCAATTTTAAAATCGACTAAACATTGGTTTTTACCTTTGGATAGATACCAAGATTTCTTAAAGGAGTGGATTTTAGTTGGACATGAAAAAGACTGGAAAAACAATGTTTTAGGCCAGGTGAAATCGTGGTTGGACGATGGTTTAAAACCTCGTGCCGTTACCCGCGATTTAGATTGGGGAATTGATGTTCCTGTGGCTGGTGCCGAAGGGAAAAAATTATACGTGTGGTTTGACGCGCCAATTGGCTATATTTCGTCTACCAAAGAATGGGCTGCTCGTGAAGGAAAAGATTGGGAGCCGTATTGGAAAGATGCGGGCACTAAATTGGTGCATTTTATTGGGAAAGATAATATTGTGTTTCATTGTATTATTTTTCCTGCGATGTTGAAAGCCGAAGGAAGTTATATTTTACCGGATAATGTGCCTGCCAATGAATTTTTGAATTTGGAAGGAAACAAACTTTCGACTTCTAAAAACTGGGCGGTTTGGTTGCACGAATATTTACTGGATTTTCCAGATAAGCAAGATTCTTTGCGTTATGCACTAACCTCGAACGCTCCAGAAAATAAAGATAATGACTTTACTTGGAAGGATTTTCAAGCAAGAAATAATAATGAATTAGCAGCTATTTTTGGAAATTTCATTAATAGAGTAGTGGTTTTAACCAATAAATACTATAACGGAATTGTTCCGTCACCGAATGAATTTTCAGAGGTTGACGAACAAACTTTAGCCGAATTAAAAGCCTATCCTGCGGTGATTTCTAGTTCTATTGAACGCTACCGTTTTAGAGAAGCGCAAGGCGAATTGATGAACGTTGCTCGTTTGGGGAATAAATATTTAGCCGACGAAGAGCCTTGGAAAATGGTGAAAACCAATCCGGAGCGCGTGCAAACGCAAATGTATGTAGCGTTGCAAATTGCTGCTGCTTTACGAGTTTTATGTGAACCCTTCTTGCCTTTTACGGCTTGTAAATTATCTGGGATTTTAAAAACAGAATTGAATTTGAGTTGGAAGGATGTTACCGAAACGTCCGATTTAATTCCTGCAGGACACCAAATAGGGGAAGGCGAAATATTATTTGCTCAAATAGAAGATACTGAAATTCAGAAACAAATAGACAAACTAGAGGCTACTAAAAAAGCAAATGTTATGGAAAACAAAGTAGTAGAAGCGCAAAAAGAAACCACAACATTTGAAGATTTTTCAAAATTAGATTTGCGTGTGGGAACTATTTTGGAAGCCGAAAAAATGCCGAAAGCCAACAAACTTTTAGTCTTAAAAGTAGATACTGGAATGGATGTACGAACCATAGTTTCTGGAATTGCCGAACATTTTTCACCCGAAGAAGTGATCGGAAAACGAGTTACGGTATTAGTAAATTTAGCACCAAGAGCCTTACGCGGAGTAGAAAGTCAAGGGATGATTTTGATGAGCAACAATGCCGAAGGGAAACTGGTTTTTGTAAATCCAGATGCGGATGGCGTTGCCAATGGTGCTTTAATTAGTTAATATAACTTTAAGCCTAATTTTTTTAAACCATTAAGTTTCATTAAGCCTTAATTTGCTTAACTTTCTTAATGGTTTATGACCAAAAAAAATAACTGAATTACATATAAAGTCTTAATTTTTTCAAAAAATGAAAAACTTCCTCTCTAAACTTCCAAAAGCCGAATTGCATTTACACATTGAAGGTTCATTGGAACCCGAATTGATGTTTGCTTTAGCGCAACGCAATAAAATTGAAATTCCGTATAAAACTATTGAAGAAGTTAAAGAAGCCTATAAATTTTCGTGCTTGCAAGATTTCTTAAATATTTATTATGCTGGGGCAAGTGTGCTGATTCAGGAAGAAGATTTTTACGATCTTACCATGGCCTATTTAACCAAATGCCACGAAGAAAATATCGTTCATACCGAAATTATGTTCGACCCACAAACGCATACGGAACGCGGAATTGCCTTTGAAACGGTAATTAACGGAATTCAAAAAGCTCGAAACGAAGCCCAAGAAAAATGGGGAATTTCTTCGTTTTTAATTATGAGTTATTTGCGGCATTTATCCGAAGAAGCGGCATTTAAAACCTTAGAACAATCGCTTCCATTTAAACATTTAATAAAAGCCGTTGGGTTGGATTCTTCCGAAAAAGGAAATCCACCTTCTAAATTCTATAAAGTATTTGAAGCATCTGCTAAAGCAGGCTTTATTTTGTTGGCACATGCTGGCGAAGAAGGTCCAGCAGAATATGTTTGGGAAGCCATTGATGGATTAAAAATTATACGTATCGACCACGGAAATAATTGTTTGACCGATGAAAAATTGGTAAACGAAATCATCCAACGCGATATGGCTTTAACGGTTTGCCCACTTTCTAATTTAGAGTTGAAAGTGGTTACCGATTTAAAAGACCATCCTTTAAAAATGATGTTGGATAAAGGCATTAAAGCCACGGTAAATTCGGATGACCCTGCTTATTTTGGTGGTTATTTGAATCAGAATTTTATCGCCATTCAAGAGGCATTGAATTTATCGAAAGCCGATGTAGTTCTTTTGGCAAAAAATTCGTTTCAATATTCATTGTTGGAAGAAAATCGCAAAAAAGAATTGCTGGATTTAGTAGATGATTATGCGTTAAAAAATTAAAGAATGAACCTAAAAGTAATTGCTTTCGATGCCGATGATACACTATTTATAAACGAGCCATATTTTCAAGAAACCGAGCAAAAATTTTGTGCCTTAATGAGTGATTATCTATCGCAACAAGGCTTGTCGCAAGAATTGTTTCGGGTGGAAATTGCCAATTTAGATTTGTATGGTTACGGTATTAAAGGCTACATCCTTTCGATGATTGAAGCGGCTATGAAAATTTCAGACAATACCATTTCGATGGAAATTATTGAAAAGATTATTGCATCTGGAAAAGAATTACTTCAAAAACCTATTGTTTTATTGGAAGGTGTAGAAGAAACTTTGACGGCTTTAAACGGAAAATACAAACTTATTGTTGCCACCAAAGGCGACTTGAAAGACCAACAACGGAAGTTACACGATTCGGGTTTAGGGCATTATTTTCACCATATAGAAGTTATGGCCGATAAGCAAGAACTCAATTACGAAAAACTATTATCGCGATTGGAAATTGATGCTTCCGAATTTTTCATGATTGGAAATTCTTTAAAATCAGATGTTTTGCCAGTATTAGCTATTGGTGGTCATGCGATTCACATTCCCTTTCACACCACTTGGGAGCACGAAAAAATAAACCATAAAGTAGAACATCCCAACTTTAAAACGTTAGAAAAAATTACGGACGTTTTGCCAATACTTTTAAAATAATTATTTTAACCATTAGGGCATTAAATTTATTAAGTCTCAAATGGTTTAGGCTAACAAAAAAATGAAACAAAAACTAAACCTCGATAATTGGAACCGAAAAGAACATTTCTTGTTTTTTAAACAAATGGAAGAACCTTTTTTTGGAGTTACCACTAATATAGATTGTACCAAAGCTTATGAAAAAGCAGCAATTTTAGGGGTTTCCTTTTTTAGTTATTATTTGCATAAAACTTTAACAGCGGTGAATACCATTGAACCTTTTCGATACCGAATTATTGGAGAGGATATTTATATTTTTGATCAAATAGATGCTTCGGCAACGGTATTACGAGAAGATAAAACGTTTGGATTTTCGATGATTGAATATAATAAGGATATTACTGTTTTTGCAGAAATCGCAAAAAAGGAAATCGCAAGAATTCAAACCACCTCAGGATTATTTACTCGGGAATATGGAGAGAATTTAATACATTTTTCGGCTTTACCTTGGGTTAATTTCACTTCGTTTTCGCATGCAAGAAGTTTCACTTGGCCCGACAGTTGCCCAAAGATATCTTTTGGAAAAATGATGGAAGAAAACGGCAAAAAAACTATGGCAGTATCCATTCATGTACACCATGGCCTAATGGATGGCTATCATGTAGGATTGTTTATTGATTGTTTAGAGGAATTGATGAACTCCTAATTGAAATAAGTCCAGTTGGTGCCGTCGCTAATTACAATAACACTTCTAGAATTGTTTTCATACATATAAATCTGGGCAGAACCCCCTGTAGTGTTTTTTGGAAAAAACATACCTCCTGCCGTAGTTAACTTTGCAGTAATTGCATTTTGAATATTTCTAATAATATAAATTCTTCCCGGAAAATTTGCCGCACTTGGCAATTGAAATTCTTGGTCGGTTGCTTGTGGATTTACCGAAATATAGACTCCATCGCTAATTAAAGTTGCAGAGGAAGTTCCTGTTAATGTCATTGTTTTAACGGATAAATTTCCGTTAATATCCAACATACTTAAGGGTGCTGCTGTATTAATTCCAACTTGAGAAAACCCACTTTGAATAAAGCAGAATATAAGCGATAGTATAAAAAATTGCTTCATGAAATTTATTTTTAAATAGTAAATCTTTAGAGATTTATAAATAAAGGTATTGAATAATTCTTTAACTGTTAAAAATAATATATACGAAAACGTTTTCGTGTTAAAAACTAATTTAAAAATAGCGAAAATTATTTTAACCCAAAAGGCAAAATCTTTCACCTTTTGGGTTAAATAAATCTATTTTTTACTTACCCAAAAGTAAAATTTCATTGGCAACAACTTCGGTGATGTAGCGTTTTTCTCCATTTTTATCATCGTAAGAGCGGTGTGTTAATTTCCCTTCAATGGCAATTTCTTTGCCTTTTGTTACATATTTTTCAATAATGTCGGCAACTTTACCCCAAGCGGCTACGCGGTGCCATTCAGTTTGTTCTACTTTATCACCGTTTTCTTTGTAATATACCTCGTTGGTAGCGATGGTAATATTTGCTACTTTTTTTCCTCCTTCTAGAGTTTTGATTTCAGGATCTTGTCCTACATGTCCAATTAATTGTACTTTGTTTCGTAATGCATTCATGGCGTTTAAATTTAAATTGTTACTAATTTGTTATTTATAATTATTGAAAGTTATAGATACACTACTTCTGTTCAACAATACAAAATTGGGGTAGTTCTCTAAAATTATTCGGTAGGTAATCATTTACTTTCGGTTGTAACTACTTGTAAACGTTTGTAAATGGAAATTATTTATTATATTTGATCTAACTAAGTTTCCTATTGGAATGGTATTGCGGAATAGGAAATGAAACAAATAAGCACTATCGTTTGTATTTAGCCCTGATTGCAGTGGCACGAAGTAGAACGGAAAGCAGGAATTTAGTAACCAAATAATGCCCCAAACTTTCGCTCCTTAAAAAAAAGAAAATAGTATGAATAAAAACTGTTTGGAATGTAACGAGAAAATTGTGGGCAGAGAGGACAAAAAGTTCTGTAGCGATGGGTGTCGCAATGCCTACAACAACAAAATAAACAAAGACAGCACAAATTATATGCGCAATACTAACAATAAATTGCGGAAGAATTATAGAATTCTGTCGGAATTAAATGTAGATGGGAAGTCGAAAACTACCCGATCTAAATTGTTAGGTAAAGGATTTGATTTTGAATATTTTACAAATATTTTAAACACCAAATCGGGAAATACGTACTGTTTTGTTTACGACCAAGGCTATATGGCTTTGGAAAATGATTTTTTTATTTTGGTTAAAAAAGATATATAGCATTTATGAAAAATAAATTCTCTTCCGTTTCCCAAATGATAATTCTGGCATTACTGCTATTGGGAATTTTCTATTTTAGAATGCCACAAAGTTATGATACTACCGAGGCACCGCTATCGGAATTTTCTACCTCGCGTGCAATGCAAATTGTGAAAGCCATGACTGCTAAACCGCACTTTGTGGGTTCTGAAAACCACGAAGTTGTAGCTAACTATTTGGTGAAAGAATTACAAAATTTAGGATTGCAACCCTCGTTGCAAGAAGGGTTTACGATGACCGAAAAAGGGACTTTGGTACAATCTAAAAACATCATTGCAACCATTAAAGGGTCTGCAAGTACTAAAGCACTGTTGTTGTTGTCGCATTATGATAGTGCCCCGCATTCGTTTTCGTATGGCGCTAGTGATGATGCTAGTGGAGTGGCAACAATTATTGAATCAGTTCGTGCTTTTTTGTATTCTAAAAGCAAACACAAAAATGATATTATTATTCTTTTTACCGATGCGGAAGAATTGGGTTTAAACGGTGCCGCTTTATTTGTAACCGAGCACCAATGGGCAAAAAAGGTTGGTTTGGTGCTTAATTTTGAAGCACGAGGAAGTTCTGGTCCGAGTTATATGCTCATGGAAACCAACGAGGGCAATGCCAATATGATTGATGCTTTTAGTAATGGAAATGCTTGTTATCCGGTGTCGAATTCGTTAATGTATAGCATCTATAAAATGCTTCCCAACGATACCGATTTAACCGTTTTTAGAGAGAAAGGAAAAATCCAAGGATTTAATTTTGCCTTTATTGACAACCATTTTAACTACCACACCCAGCAAGATACCTACCAGCATCTCAACCCAAATACACTGGCACATCAAGGGACTTATCTTTTTCCGTTGTTGCATTATTTTTCGAATGCCAATTTAACCCAATTGAATTCTACCGAAGATAAAGTGTATTTTAGTGTACCGTTTTTTATGGTTCGCTACCCATTTTGTTGGATAATTCCAATGGTTGTAATAGGATTTGGATTATGGGGATTGTTTATCTTTTTGGGATTAGGGAAACGAATGTTCTTTATTCAAGATATTTTTAAAGGATTTATTCCGTTTTTTGGAGCCTTATTTTCTGCCGGATTGGTTACTTATATAGGTTGGAAAATCATCTTATTGTGCTATCCGCAATACCAAGATATTCTACAAGGATTTACCTACAATGGCCACGATTATGTGTACGGATTTATTAGTTTATCGCTTGCTATTTGCTTTTGGTTTTATAAAAACTACTCCAAAAAAAATTCCGAAATTGTTTTATTGGCCCCTTCCCTATTTATTTGGTTGGTCATTAATGTTGCTATTGCACTACTTCTAAAAGGAGCCGCGTTTTTAATTATTCCGGTACTTGCAAGTTTACTAATTTTCGGCTATTTTGTTATCACTCAAAAAACAAGTGTGTATTTGAATGTGTTATTGGCAATTCCGACTTTGGTAATTATTGTGCCTTTTATTACCATGTTTCCGGTAGGTTTAGGCCTCAAAATTCTCGTTGGAAGTTCTATTTTAACCGTTTTAAGTTTTAGTTTGTTGTTGCCAATTTTTGGTTCGTTTCCTCGAAAAGGAATTTGGGCAACGTTCTTCTTGTTGCTTTCTTTTGGATTTTTTGCCAAAGCACACCAATCTTCAGGCTATGCCAAAGGAACAGCCAAACCAAATAGTTTGGTTTATATAGTAAATGGCAATACCAATAAAGCCAACTGGGCAACCTACGACACTAATTTAGATGAATGGACAAAATTCTATTTAGGGCAAAATAAGAAAAAAGCAGATGCTTTAAATACCAATAAATTATATAGCAAATATGGTTCGGAATATACTTTTATGGCAGATGCTCCAATTAAAAATATTGCAAAACCAACAATAGAATTTATAACGGATTCCATCCTTGGGGCCAATCATTATTTTAAAATTATAATTACTCCCAATAGAAAAGTCAATCGTTACGATATTTTTGCAAATGATAAATTAACTATTAATCATTTAGTAGCGAATGGTGTTAAAGGACTGGATATTAAAAGCAATATCATTTCTAAAAAAAGTAACAAATTGCTGAGTTATTATGTGGTGGATAATATCCCCTTGACTTTAGAGTTTTCGATTCCTGCTAGCCAAAAACTAGACTTGAATTTGGTAGAAAGTTCGTTTGATTTAATGACTAATAGCCAATTTAAAATGAAGCAAAGAAAAGATTGGATGATTCCTACGCCATTTGTTTTGACGGATGCTGTTGTGATTATGGAAAAATTGCGTGTTTCTTCGAAACATCCAAAACCATAAAAAATAATTATTATTTGTTTAAAAATACCATAAATTGGTATATTTGTAAAAAGATAAATTATGGCACGTAATACATCGATTTTAATAGGAGAGTATTTTGAAAATTTTATTAATGAGCAAATTGCTTCCGGGAAATATAATTCTGTAAGTGAAGTGGTTAGAACTGCTTTGAGATTATTTGAACAAGAAGAAAATCAAGCAAAATCATTGATAAATGAACTTAAAATAGGAGAAAAAAGCAATAAGATTAGAAATTTTGATCGAGAGAAAAATCTAGAACAACTTAATGCCAATTTTCTGAAATAATGTCAAAATATAGTATTAGCGAAAAGGCTTTGGAGGATATTAATTCTATTTGGAACTACACTGCTGAAAAGTGGTCAACCGAACAGGCCAATCGTTATTACAATTTAATTTTAGATGAAATAGAGTTTGTCGCTGCGAATTTTGAAACAGCAAAAGATTTTGGATCTTTCCGAAAAGATTATCGATATTCAAAAGTAAAATCTCATTTAGTATTTTTCAAAAAGACAAAAAATAATGAAATTGAAGTAGTAAGAGTTTTACACGAAAGAATGGATATAAAAAACAGATTAATTGAATAAAGAAATAAAAGCAACTGATGTTGTAAACCTCATCTTTAATGAAACAAATTAGTATTCTTGGTTGCGGTTGGTTGGGATTTCCTTTAGCAAAATCGTTGCTTCAAAAAGGATTTAGAGTTTCTGGCTCGACAACTTCTGTAGAGAAAATTTCGGTGTTGAAAAATGCAGGGATTACTCCGTTTTTAATCGAATTATCCGATGTAACTATTGAAGGTGAAATCGATTCCTTTTTGAAAAATTCCGAAATTCTAATTATCGATATTCCGCCTAAATTGCGTGGAAATTCTTCAGAAAATTTTGTGGGAAAGATTCAAAATTTGATTCCTTTCATTGAAAATTCTTCGGTAAAGAAAGTGCTTTTTGTGAGTTCTACTTCGGTATATTCGGAGGATAATAAAACAATTACCGAAGAAACCATTCCAAATCCAGATACCGAAAGTGGTAAGCAATTGTTAGAAGCAGAGCAACTTTTGCAAAGCAATAAAAATTTTCAAACTACCGTAATACGTTTTGGAGGATTGATTGGAGAAGATCGGCATCCGATAAAATTTCTTGCAGGAAGAACTAATATTGAAAATCCGGAAGGACCTATTAATCTAATTCATCAAATGGACTGCATCGGAATTATTGAAGCAATTCTTCAGAAAGATCCAAAAGGCAACGAAACCTTTAATGCGGTTGCGCCCTATCATCCTACTAGAAAAGAATATTATACCCAAAAGGCAATGGAATTGAATTTGCCTTTGCCTCAATTTAACGAAAGCAAACCTTCTATAGGAAAAATAATTAGTAGCGAAAAAGTAGCATTGGTTTTGAATTATAATTTTATAAAATCCCTATGAATTTCAACGATTGGATTGGAACAATTGGTGTTGGAATAATTCTTCTAGCCTACTTTTTAAATATGTTTTCATTTCTTCCAAACAACGGAAAACTGTTCTATTTACTCAACATTATTGGAGCAAGTATTGCCTGCTTTGCTTCCTATTTAATTGACTACATCCCTTTTGTAATTTTGGAAGGAATGTGGGTAATCGTAAGCCTTTTCGGATTACTTAAAAGCACAAAAAAAAAGCCTCAAGAATAACCTTGAGACTTTTAACTATAATTTAAATCTTACCAGATTTTAACTCGTTTTTCTGGTGCTACATACATTCCGTCACCTTCTTTAATATCAAATGCTTGGAAGAACGTATCTAAGTTTGTTAACGGCACATAAGCACGGTACATTCCTGGAGAATGCGGATCGGTTTTTACTTGATTTTTCAATGCTTCATCGCGCATTTTACTTCTCCAAATGGTTGCCCATGAAATAAATAAACGTTGCTCTGGAGTGTATCCATCAATTAAACCTGGATTTCCATTTTCTTTTAAATACAATTGTAAACCATCATAAGCAGCGTTAATTCCGCCTAAGTCTCCAATGTTTTCTCCTAATGTAAATTTACCATCTACATGCGTTCCAGGAAGTGGCTCTAATGCAGAATACTCATCTGCCAAAGCACCACCAAGAGCAGTAAATTTAGTCATATCTTCTTCAGTCCACCAATCAATTAGATTTCCATCGGCATTATAAGTTGCACCTTGATCATCAAAACCATGAGAAATTTCATGTCCAATTACAGCGCCAATTCCACCATAATTTACTGCTTCGTCTGCTTTATAATCGTAGAAAGGCGGTTGCAAGATTGCTGCTGGAAATACAATTTCGTTATACGATGGATTGTAATACGCGTTTACTGTTTGAGGTGACATTCCCCATTCGGTTTTATCCACTGGTTTACCCAATTTAGCTAAGTCTTTTTTCCAACCCCATTTAGAAACATTTTTCATGTTGTCAAAATAACTTCCACCTTCTGTTGGACTTTTTATTTGAAGTTTAGAATAATCTTCCCATTTGTCTGGATAGCCAATTTTGATAGTTAGTTTGTCTAATTTTTCTATTGCTTTGGTTTTAGTTTCTGGAGACATCCAAGTCAAATTATTGATTCTCGCTTTGTAAGCACGAATAATATTTTGAATCATATTAAATGCTTTAGTTTTAGCCTCAGCAGGAAACATTTTCTCTACATATAATTTTCCTAATGCTTCTCCAACAGTTCCGTTAACAACTTGCAATGCTTTTTCGTGACGCGGACGTTGTTTTAAAGCACCTGTTAATGTTTTACCATAAAACTCCCAGTTAGCAGTTTCAATAGCTGTAGATAATTCTCCGGCAGATCCTCTTAATAACATCCAACGCATATAAGCTTTCCAATCTTCTACTTTATTTTCTGTGAAAATAGTTTGCAAAGCAGCCATATATCTTGGTTGGGATACAATTACAGTATCTATTTTTGCAATCCCAATTCCTTTTATATACGTATTCCAATCGATAATTGGCACCATTTTTTTCAAATCGGCAATAGAAGTAGGATTGTATTGTTTTTTGCTGTCTCTACGTTCTACTCGGTCCAACCTTGGTTTGGACATTGCAATTTCTAAAGCAAGAATTTTATCGGCATCCACTTTAGCTTGCGCTGGAGTTTCGCCAATAAACTGCAACATTTTAGCTACGTGAAGAACATACTTTTCTCTTTTTTCTTTAGAATCTTTGTCTTCCGAAACATAGTAATCTCTATCGGGTAAACCTAAAGAACCAGGTCCTAGGCTAACCACGTTTCGGTTACTGTCTTTTTCGTCAGCACCAATTCCAAAACCAAAGAAACCAGCACCATCGCCAGCTGCTTCCGTTTCCATTAGTAATTTTTGTAAATCTGCCGTGTTTTTAACTGCATTAATTTTAGCCAAATAGGGTTTAATTGGAGCAATACCTTGTTTGTTTCTTGCTACAGTATCCATCACCGATTTATATACGTTGATGGCTTTACCTTGGTCGGTATTCGATTTGTATTTAGGATCTTTGGTAGCATCTTTCAAAATTGCCAAAGCATCTTTATCCGTATTTTGACGCAGTTCATCAAAACTTCCCCAACGGGTTTTATCGGCAGGAATTGGAGTGTTTTTAAGCCAAGTTCCGTTTACGAATTGAAAAAAGTTATCGTTTGGACGAACCGTTTTATCCATTAAATCTAAGGATATTCCTGGTTTTTTTTGCTGTGCATTTCCTAGGTTTAAGGCTAATAAACCTGCTGCCAAGAAGCCAAACTTAATTGTAGTTTGTATTTTCATATTATAATTTTTGTTTGTTTGCACAAATCTATTAATTTTTAATTAACGAAATGTTAAAATACTAATAATGTGTTCGCACCTATTAATCTAGTTTTAAAATGGAATAGATGTTTTGTACCTTTGAAAAAAAAATGTTGCGCAAACTTAAAGAGTATCGTGTTTTTATTGGATTTTTTGTACTGTTTTCTGCAATTACCATAAGTGCTTTTTACACTGTTTTAAAACCAAAAAAATCGTTACAAATATTCAATCCTAGTGATGTTAATCCAGAAATGGTAGATTCTACTATTCAATATGTTGCGATAGACCACACGATTTCCGATTTTTCTTTCACCAATCAAAATGGCAAAACCATCACCCAAAAAGACTATGCAGGCAAAATTTACGTTGCCGATTTTTTCTTTACCACTTGTGGATCTATTTGTCCGAAAATGACCAACAATATGGTTTGGTTGCAAAATCAAATAAAGAACAATCCTAAGGTATTATTGCTTTCCCATTCGGTTACACCCGATATTGACAGCGTTCCTGTTTTGAAAAAATATGCTCTAGAAAAAGGAGTTATCGATAGCAAATGGAACTTAGTTACCGGAAATAAAAAAGACATTTATTTCATTGCCAGAAAATCGTATTTGGCTGTAAAAACTGGGAAGCCATCGGAAATGTATGAAATGGTGCACACCGAAAATTTTGTTTTAATAGATTCTAAACGTCGCGTTCGCGGATTTTACGATGGTACTAATCTGGACGGCCCTACCGAACCCGGAATAAAAAACGTGAAACAATTATTAGAAGATATTAATTTTCTTTGTTCTGAAAAGGAATAAAAAAGAGAGTTGTCAGAAAAAACAAGTTCTAATTATATCTTAAACTTGATAATTATCATAGATTTTACATTGCAAATACTTACTTTTGTATTTTAATTCAATCTAAATAAAGCCGTGCAAATTACCGTCGGGGAACTTAAAATAGGGCAAAAAGGAGTTATTGTCGATTTCAATATCGATAACATCCCCTTGAAATTACTTGAAATGGGTTGTTTGCCTGGTAATACTATTGAATTAATTCAAATTGCGCCTTTTGGTTGTCCGTTGTATTTTAATGTAAACGATTCGCACGTAGCCATTCGTTTAGAAACGGCTAAAGAAATAACGGTGGTCGTTGAAAATAAAAATTAATGGCTAAAGACACTATAAAAGTTGCACTAATTGGGAATCCAAATACTGGAAAAACTTCGGTTTTTAACCAACTTACGGGCTTGCACCAACAAGTGGGAAATTACCCAGGGATAACCGTTGAGAAAAAAATAGGCACTTGCAAACTCAACGAAACTAGCAAAGCAACCATAATCGATTTACCTGGAACTTACAGTTTAAACGCTAGTTCTATTGATGAAAATGTGGTGATTGAATTGCTGATGAATAAAAAAGACGAAAACTATCCCGATGTGGTAGTCGTAGTTTCGGAAGTGGAAAATTTAAAACGAAACCTCCTTCTTTTTACCCAAATTAAAGATTTAGAAATTCCTACCGTTTTGGTCGTCAACATGAGCGACCGTATGAAACTGAAAGGAATTGAATTGGATATTCCTCTGCTAGAGCAACAACTGCAAACCAAAATTGCATTAGTAAGTTCTAGAAAAAACATCGGAATTGAAAAAATAAAAGAATTAATTCTAAACTACGAATCACTTTCTACACATCCGTGTTTAAATGCGTCTTCTATTGACCCAGAATATTTTGATAAATTAAGAAAAGCATTCCCAAACCAATTGGTTTATAAACTTTGGTTGGTAATCACCCAAGATGTAAATTTCTTGAATTTAGATCGAAACGAAATGAAAAGTTCGTTTACTAAATCGCATGCCGATTTGAAACGATTACAGCAAAAAGAAACCATAAAACGGTACCAATTTATAAACGATACTTTAAAATTAAGTCTAAAAATTGATCAGTCTAAAGCCTCTGATGTTAGAGCAAAATTAGATAGAGTTTTAACCCATAAAGTTTTTGGATACTTAATTTTCTTTGTGGTTTTATTTGGGATTTTTCAATCCATATTTGATTGGAGCAGCATCCCAATGGATTTTATAGATCGCTCGTTTGCCAATTTGTCTTCCTATGCAAAAACACATTTGCCTGCAGGTGAATTTACCAATTTGATAAGCGAAGGAATCATTCCAGGAATTGGAGGAATCTTGATATTTATACCCCAAATTGCCTTCTTGTTTCTGTTTATTTCTGTTTTGGAAGAAAGTGGCTATATGAGTCGGGTGGTTTTTTTAATGGATAAAATCATGCGAAGATTCGGACTTTCCGGAAAAAGCATCGTGCCATTAATCTCCGGAACTGCTTGTGCCATTCCGGCAATTATGGGTGCTCGGAATATTGAAAACTGGAAAGAACGATTGATCACTATTTTGGTAACGCCTTTCATCACTTGCTCGGCAAGATTACCAGTATATGCGATTTTGATTGCGCTTATTATTCCACAAAAAAGAATTTTCGGATTCTTAAGTTTACAAGGGTTAACCCTTATGGTTTTGTATCTTTTAGGATTTGGAGTAGCAATATTTTCGGCTTATATTTTGAACAAAATTTTAAAAATAAGTTCCAAATCGTATTTCGTAGTTGAGATGCCAAGTTATAAAATTCCGTTATTTAAAAATGTTGCCATTAACATCTTAGAAAAAACAAAAGCGTTTGTTTTTGGTGCTGGTAAAATCATTTTGGCAATATCTATAATCCTATGGTTTTTGGGTTCTCACGGACCACAATCTACTTTTGGAAATGCCGAAAAAATAATTGCGCAAAAAACCGAAATTAGTGAAGCAAATAGGGATAATCTGGTTAGTGAATACAAACTAGAACATTCGTATATTGGAATTCTCGGAAAATCTATCGAGCCCGCAATTAAACCATTGGGCTACGATTGGAAAATAGGAATTGCCGTAGTAAGTTCGTTTGCTGCTCGAGAAGTTTTTGTGGGAACACTAGCAACCATTTACAGCGTAGGTAGCCATAGTGATGAAGAAGCAACCATAAAAGAACAAATGAAAAATGAAGTTCGCGAAGACGGCAGCAAGACTTTTAATTTTGCCACTGGCGTATCCCTTTTACTTTTTTATGCCTTTGCCATGCAATGCGTGAGTACTTTAGCGATTGTGAAAAAAGAAACCAATTCGTGGAAGTGGCCAATAATTCAATTGGTTTTCATGAGTGGATTTGCTTATGTAACGGCGCTTCTAGCCTACCAGTTTTTAAAATAATTTGGTATTGTTTTTGATGCTTCCTCTAAAATTTATTTTATGAAAAAAACGGCACTTCTCCTTTTCTCTTTATTTTATATTGCCACTTTCGGGCAAAATAAATTAGATAAATCTAAAAGTGAACTTAATTCTGGGACTTCCAAGAAAAATCAAAGCAGCACCTCTTATTCTAGTTCTTCGGGGTCTTCCAAATCCAAATCATCTGGTGGAGATAATATATTAGGCAAGGCTATAGCCGATATTTTCATTTACACTACTTTCGGTGTTTTTAAATATGGTGTCATTGGAGATTATAAAAACGAAGATCATTTGTACAGCAACTTGACTCCGTATCCTTATTACAATAGAAAATCGGGGAATTTTGAAAATTCAGATACCCTTTCGGTTACTGCCAACAAAGCCCGATTGGATATAGAAAATAATTTTGTGTACAACAGCAGTGCCTTGTTTGGAAACCATTTGAAAGCAAAAATTCGTCCGTTTCAATATTTTTATTTGCAAAGTGATTTTCACCAACTTTTTGAAATAGATAAAATTGATAATACTGCCAATAGGCTTTCGTTGTTTCAATTTAACTTAAATTATGATCGAATTCGATTAGAAAAATTTAACTTTGGTTGGAATTTAGGAGCAACGTATGTGGGCAATGAAGTAAAAAAAGGCGGATTTGCCTATGGTTTAAATGCCGAATATTTCATGGAAAACCGAGTTAGTTTTTTTGCTGCTGCAAAATGGAGCCGGATCAATAGTTTACCAGTCAACACCTATGAATTACAAGGGAAGTTTCATAGCAAGAATTATTTCTTTTCTTTAGGATTAGAACATTTGAAAATTGCAACTCCAACCTATACTTTAGTAGCGCTGGGTGGCGGAATTTATTTTTAAAACATAAAAAAATGCAACAAATACTCGTTTACTTTGCTTTAGGAATTGCCTTGGCTTATTTATACAATAAATTTTTTGGGAAGAAAAAACCTAAGAAAAATTGTGGAGAGGATGATTGTGGGTGTCATTAATTTTTTTTGTAAATTCGTATATTCAAATTTTCGATTATGAAAAAAAAAATCAGTATTCCAGTTATAGAAGATGTTTCAGTAGAGGCAAAAGCAATTTCTATTGGTTTGAAAAAAAAGAACTTACATTCTGGCGAAGATGCATTTGAAAAAAAATGGGCAGAAGGAATTTCAGGAGACGAATTAGTTAAAAGAGTTCAATCGCATATAAATACTTTGCCTTGGAAAAAGTAGTGATTTATTCTAAAGAAATGGAGTTTTATCTTAATGATTTGATAGACATCCTTTTCTATAATGACTATTTCAGTTACAAAGAAAATGCAGAAAACTATGTTTTGAAACTGAAAAATGAAATTGAAAGCGTCATTTCATTGAAGAAACATTGGACTGCGCCAAAAAAATTTCAAAACTATGGTAAAAAATATATCGTGGTTTCTATAACCCAAAGAACTTCTTGGTTCGTGTTTTTTGATCAAAAAGCAAATCGGTATTTAATCCAATATATTACTAACAACCATATTGAAGAATCTAAAGAGTTACATTCTAATCCATAAAAACAATTTGGATGTACTGCTTTTTAGGTTTTACAATTTGGCCTTCTTTTGGATACGGTGCAACACCTATTGATTTTATCTTTTTAGGAAAATAAGTTGCAAACCATTTGAAGTTTTCTTCTTTGTTTTTAGAATTAAAAGTTACCGTTTTTTCTTCTACCAATTTCTTGTCTTTGTACACTTCTACAGTTGCCGAAACTTCTCCAGCCCAAATACAGGTTACCCCTTCTGGACATCTTGAATCATCAAAAACAGATTGCAATCGTAAATAATATCCCAATTTAGGAATGCATTTTTTATTATTAATTTTAAGTTCGCTTTGCGCAAAAATAATACTACTGGAAAGCACTAAAAAAAGAGTCAGAAATATTTTCATAAGTTTAATTTTTTACCAGAAACAATGGAATGTGAATCTCATGACGAACCTTATCAACAGTCGTACCAAATAGTAAATCTTTAAATCCGGTATGCCCATGAGTTCCCATCACCAAAATATCAAAATCTCCTTCGTTCACAATTTTAGAAATGGCTTTAGTAGGCTTTCCAAATCCCAATTGAATGGCAACTATATATCCTTTAGCCACTAACATTTCTTGGTATTCCATCAATAATTTTTCGTCGATAGTGGTTTCGTGGTCATCCGTGTTTCCGCCATAAATCATTGCTCCCACCGTTTCCACTACGTGAATTAAAGTGTAATTTGCTGCTTTCCCTCCTAATTCTAAAGCGCTGTTTATCGCTTTTTCATCGGCAAAAGAAAAATCTACCGATACTGCAATTTTCTTTTTACTGTACGATTCTGATTGTTCAAAATTCAAATTAATATTATGCGGTAAATGGTTATGAATTTTGGTTTTTACTTTAGCGAGTATCGGTTTGAAAACAATATATAAAAGTAAAATTAAAAAACCAATCGCTAACGGAACTACGGTTAACCACAAAACTAAAGGATGTGAGGAACTTTCTAACCATCCTTTTATTTCATCAAAAACCAATTTAGCATTCAAGGAAACTATAATAATAGCAATAATCCAAGAAACAATTTGGGTGATTCTGCTAATGTGAAAGCCTTTCATTTTCGATTTATCGCTTACAAAATGAATCAGCGGAATAATTGCAAAACCCAATTGCAAACTCAAAATCACCTGACTGAAAATCAGCATTTTTCCAGTAACGCTTTCGCCATAAATTAGGATTACAAGCACCGCTGGAACAATGGCAATTATACGCGTAATTATACGACGAACCCAAGGCTGTATTCGTAAATTTAGATAACCTTCCATAATAATTTGTCCAGCTAAAGTCCCCGTTATAGTCGAACTTTGTCCTGCGGCAATCAATGCTACTGCAAATAAAATAGGAGCCCATTTATTTCCTAAAATAGGAGCTAAAAGTTGGTAAGCATCCTGAATTTCAGCAACTTGAAACAAACCATTTTTATAAAATGTGGCTGCTGCCAAAATCAAAATCGCTGCATTGACAAAAAAGGCTAAGTTCAAGGCAATCGTACTGTCAATAAAGTTGTATTTCAAAGCTTGCTTAATTCCTTCTTTGCTTCGGTCAAATTTCCTAGTTTGCACCAAAGAAGAATGCAAGTATAAATTGTGTGGCATCACGGTAGCACCAATAATTCCAATGGCAATATAGAGCGCTGCCTCGTTAGGTAAGGACGGAATTAATCCTGCCAAAACTTTTCCCATTTCGGGTTGGGCAAAAAACATTTCAAAAACAAACGAAAGCCCTATTATCATTACCAATACGATGACGAATGCTTCCATTTTTCGGATACCTTTATTGATTAAAAAAAGCAATAAAAAGGTATCCAAAACCGTAATTAAAACGCCATAAATCAAGGGCAATCCAGTAAGTAAATTTATCCCGATGGCCATTCCTAGCACTTCGGCTAAATCGCAAGCGGCGATGGCAATTTCGGCAAGGAAATACAAAATATAATTTATAAATGGCGAATAGGTTTCTCGAGAGGCTTGCGCCAAATCGCGTTGGGTGACAATTCCGAGTCGTGCGCTCAAACTTTGCAATAGCAACGCCATTAAATTACTCATCAATAAAACCCAAACCAAAGTATACCCAAACTGGCTTCCACCTGCTAAATCGGTAGCCCAATTTCCAGGATCCATATAGCCAACGCTAATCAAATAAGCAGGTCCAAGAAACGCCAAAACTTTTCTAAAACCTTTTCTTTTGCCATCGGTTGCAACCGATTGATTTACTTCTTCAAGTGATTTGCCCATAGGTATTTACTAATTCAGGTCAAAAATACAGATTAAATTTTAAAGAATTCTATATATTTGAAACGTGAAACACTACCATTATATATTTACTGGCTCCGGATTATCGGCTTTGATGACGGTTTACGAAATGATTTTATCTGGAAAATTTCAAGATAAATCGATTTTGTTATTGGATGAAAATCCTAAAAAAACCAACGACAGAACGTGGTGTTTTTGGGATGCCGAAGATAGTTTCCAAAAGTTAGCCCATACCCAATGGGATGCTGCTTGGTTTAAAACAGATACTTTCGAAAGAAAATTAGACCTTAAGCCCTACCAATACAACATGATTAAAGGGTTGGATTTTTATAATCTGGTTTTCGATTTGATTTCCAAACAAGAAAATATTCATTTTGTAAATCAAAAAGTTGTTGATTTTGAAGAATTGGGAGACCATTGCATCGTAAAAACAGCATCTGAAAATTACACCTGCAACAAAATTTTTAACTCAATTTTCAGTTCGGAATTAATAAAAAGCCAAACCAAATATCCTTTGTTGCAACAGCATTTTGTGGGTTGGTTTATAAAATCGAAAGAGGACGTTTTTAATAAAGACATCGCAACTTTCATGGATTTTTCGGTGGAACAAAAAGGAAATACTAGATTTATGTATGTTTTGCCAACTTCATCCAATGAAGCCTTATTGGAATATACCTTATTTTCTAAAGAGTTACTTTCCAAATCTGAATATGAAAACGAAATTCAAAAATACCTTCAAAAACTCGGAATTACCGAATATGAAATCCTTGAAAAAGAACAAGGAAACATTCCTATGACGTGCTATCCGTTTTGGAAACACAACACCAAAAATATTTTAAATATTGGTTCTATCGGCGGATGGACAAAAGCCAGCACGGGTTATACTTTTAAAAACACTACTAAAAAAGCGAAACAATTGGTGCAGTTTCTAGCAGCAGATTCCGACTTCAGAAAATTTCATAAAAGAGACAAATTCTGGTTGTATGATTTATTACTTTTAGACATATTAGATAATAAAAATCATTTAGGCTCCACTATTTTTTCTTCGATGTTTCAAAAAGGAAATGCTACCATAATCTTCAAATTTTTAGATGAAGAAACATCTTTTTTAGAAGACCTGCAAGTAATTTGGAAATGCCCGAAAATGCTTTTTGTTAAGGCGTTGTTTGGCCGGCTCTTCCGATTTTAATTTTTCTATCCCACGATAACAAATCTTTATGATTAGAATCATTCTAAAGATTAGAATTCTATTTATCTTTGCAAAAGATTTTTAAAATCTAAAATTTTATATCTAATATCTAAAATTAAAAAATATGTATCCAGAAGAAATGGTAAAACCAATGAGAGCAGAACTTTCTGACGCTGGTTTTCAAGATTTATATAATGCAGAAGCAGTAGAAAATGCTTTAAAACTAGAAGGAAGTACCCTAGTGGTAATCAATTCGGTTTGTGGATGTGCTGCAAGAAATGCACGTCCAGGAGCAAAAATGAGTTTGGACGGAGCAAAAAAACCAGACCATTTGGTAACGGTTTTTGCAGGTGTCGATAAAGATGCTGTAGATGCTGCGCGCCAACACATGTTTCCTTTTCCTCCATCATCGCCTTGTATGGCATTGTTCAAAAACGGAGAATTGGTTCACATGCTAGAGCGTCACCACATTGAAGGTCGTCCTGCTGAAATGATTGCAGAAAACTTGAAAGACGCTTACGCGGAATTCTGTTAGTATACAGAAAAACCAAATTAATTTAAACCATTAAGAGAATTAAGGACATTAAGAGAAAAACTTAATGAAGCTTAATCCCTTAATGGTTTATTTTTTTTAATTTTGCACACGAATTCTTCCATTTAGAATTCAAAATAATTCTGTACAGACGCAATTAATTGCGTCTCTAACCTTAAACGTTTATAGCATGCAACTGTATAACACCTTAAGCGCAGAAGAAAGAGCCGAACTTATAGACCAAGCCGGTAAACAACGCCTTACGTTGTCTTTCTATGCGTATGCCAAAATTGAAGATCCTAAAAAATTTCGCGACGATTTATTCATTGCTTGGAACCAACTCGATGCCCTAGGCAGAACGTATGTTGCCAAAGAAGGAATCAATGCCCAAATGAGTGTTCCTGCCGAAAATTTTGAAGCCTTTCGGGAAACTTTAGAAGTCTATGATTTCATGAAAAACATTCGTTTGAATGTTGCCGTTGAACACGATGATCATTCGTTTTTAAAGCTTACCGTTAAAGTACGTGACAAAATTGTAGCCGACGGATTGAACGATGAAACTTTTGATGTAACCAATATTGGTGTGCATTTGAAAGCGAAAGAATTCAATCAGATTTTAGAAGATCCAAATACTATTGTAGTCGATTTTAGAAACCATTACGAAAGTGAAATTGGTCATTTTAAAGGAGCAATTACTCCCGATGTAGAAACGTTTCGCGAATCGTTACCCATCATCAACGAGCAATTAAAAGATTTTAAAGAAGATAAAAACCTAGTGATGTACTGCACCGGAGGAATCCGCTGTGAAAAAGCCTCCGCCTATTTTAAACACCAAGGATTTAAAAATGTATTCCAATTGGAAGGCGGGATTATTAATTATGCCAAACAAATCAAGGAGGAAAATATTGAAAGTAAATTTATCGGAAAGAACTTTGTTTTTGACCATCGTTTAGGAGAACGAATTACCAACGACATTGTTTCCCAATGCCACCAATGCGGAAAACCTTGCGACAACCACACTAATTGTGAAAACGATGGTTGCCATTTGTTATTCATTCAATGTGACGAATGCAAAGCCGCGATGGAAAATTGCTGTTCGATAGAATGTTTAGACACCATTAATCTGCCATTAGTAGAACAAGTAAAACTTCGAAGAGGACTTCAAGTAGGAAACAAAGTCTTCCGAAAAGGAAAATCCGATAAATTATTGTTCAAACATTCGGGAGAATTATCCGATAAATCTTTGGCTGTAGCCGAAAATATCGAACAAAAACCAAAAGATATTCGTCAAAAAATCAAAATCAAAAAAGTACTTCTTGGCAAAGTGGAACATTATTATGTAAAAGCACAAGTCGGACTTTTTAGTATCGAAAATAACGAACTAAACGTTGGAGATAAACTCTTAATTTCTGGTCCAACCACTGGTGCCGAAGAATATATTTTAGAAAAAATGCTCGTTAACGGAAAAGAAAATACGACTGCCCAACCAGGTGATAAAGTAACTTTTGAAGTGCCATTTAGAGTGCGATTGTCAGATACTTTATTTAAAATTGTAAACTAATGACAACCTCAGGAAAAATAGAATTGATGGCTCCAGCAGGAAATTTCGAATCTATGCAGGCCGCTTTAGATAACGGTTGCGATTCGATTTATTTTGGTGTGGAACAATTAAATATGCGGGCTCGTGCAACGGTAAATTTCATTTTAGACGATTTACCCGAAATTGCGCGCAGATGCAACGAAAAAAATGTTAGAACCTATCTAACTTTAAATACCATTATTTACGACCACGATTTATCCATCGTAAAAACACTTTTAACCAAAGCCAAAGAGGCAGGAATTACAGCAGTTATTGCTTCCGATCAAGCGGTGATTATGAGTGCAAAAAGTGTTGGGATTGAGGTCCACATTTCTACCCAACTGAATGTCACCAATATTGAAACGGTAAAATTCTATGCTCTTTTTGCCGATACCATCGTATTGTCTCGTGAGTTGAGTTTGCGTCAAGTGAAAAAAATCACCGAAGACATCGAAAAAGAACAAATTAAAGGTCCGAGTGGGAATTTAGTTGAAATTGAAATCTTTGGTCATGGCGCCTTGTGTATGGCCGTTTCCGGAAAATGTTATTTGAGTTTACATTCGCATAATTCCTCTGCAAATAGAGGAGCTTGCAAACAAAATTGTCGAAAAAAATACACCGTTATCGATCAAGAAAGTGGCTTCGAAATTGAAGTTGACAACGAATATTTAATGTCACCGAAAGATTTATGCACCTTAGATTTTCTAGACCAAGTTATCGATTCGGGCATCAAGGTTTTAAAAATTGAAGGTCGTGGCCGTGCTGCCGATTATGTGGCAACCGTTATTAAAACCTATCGGGAAGCAATCGATTCGTATTACGAAGGGACTTTCACCAAAGAAAAAATCAACAGTTGGATGGAAACTTTAGCAACGGTTTACAATCGCGGTTTTTGGAGCGGTTATTACCTCGGACAAAAATTAGGCGAATGGTCTGACAATCCTGGTTCGAGTGCTACCCAAAAGAAAGTGTATGTTGGAAAAGGAATGCATTATTTTCCAAAATCCAATATTGCCGAATTTAAAATTGAAGCCTACGATATTAAAAAAGGCGATAAAATTTTAATCACGGGTCCTAGCACTGGTGCACAAGAATTGGTTTTAGAAGATTTTCTAGTAAACGATGCCGCTTCCGACAAAGCCACCAAAGGAGATAGTTGCACTTTCAAAATCCCATTCCGAATTCGTTTATCGGATAAAATGTATAAAATTGTAGAAAACTAATGGTAATCATTACCCTACAAAGAGACAAATGCATCGGTTGTAATTACTGTGTAGAAATGGCTCCGGCACAATTTCAAATGTCTAAAAAAGACGGAAAATCCGTATTGATTAAATCGGTCAACGCCAAAGGATTTTACACTTTAAAATCATCAGATCATACTATTGTGGAGAACTGCGAATTGGCAGTTAAAGCCTGCCCAGTTCATATTATTACGGTCAAAGAAATATAAAAAACAATAGGTTTCCAATAACATAAATTCCAAATTACAAACGTTAATTTTAGCCTTGGTTTTTGGGATTTTTTTATTGGAATTTATTTTATAAAAATACTATCTTTACCAATTAATCGTTTTATGAACTTAAATTGCTTTTTTAGCAATACTACTATATAATTATGGCATGTACAAGTTGTTCAACTTCGGATGGTGGAGCACCAAAGGGTTGTAAAAATAATGGGACTTGCGGCACCGATAGCTGCAATAAATTAACCGTTTTCGATTGGCTTTCTAATATGAGTTTGCCCAATGGCGAAACGCCGTTTGATTGTGTGGAAGTTCGTTTTAAGAACGGAAGAAAAGAATTCTACAGAAACACCGAAAAACTTACGCTAAGCATTGGCGATGTTGTCGCTACAGAGGCTTCTCCAGGTCATGATGTTGGTATTGTAACTCTTACAGGTGAATTGGTTAAGATTCAAATGAAGAAAAAAGGGGTCAATCACACTAGTGCCGAAATCGCAAAAATATACCGAAAAGCATCCCAAAAAGACATTGATATTTGGAGTGATGCCCGCGATAAAGAAGAGACCATGAAGATTAAAGCGCGCGAAATTGCAATCGCTTTAAAATTACAAATGAAAATCTCTGACATTGAATTTCAAGGAGATGGCTCGAAAGCAATTTTTTATTATACTGCCGAAGATCGTGTAGATTTCCGTCAATTAATTAAAGAATTTGCACAAGTTTTTAAATCTAGAATTGAAATGAAACAAGTGGGCTTTCGTCAAGAAGCGGCACGCCTTGGCGGAATTGGATCTTGCGGTAGAGAGTTGTGTTGTTCTACTTGGTTAACCGATTTTAGAAGTGTAAATACTTCGGCGGCTAGATACCAGCAATTGTCCCTAAACCCGCAAAAACTGGCTGGTCAATGCGGAAAATTAAAGTGTTGTTTGAATTACGAATTAGATACTTATCTGGATGCTCTTAAAGATTTTCCGGAATTTGAAACCAAATTACACACCGAAAAAGGAGATGCCATTTGCCAAAAACAAGACATTTTCAAAGGGCTAATGTGGTTTGCTTATACCGATAATTTTTCGAGTTGGCACATTCTAAAAATCGATCAGGTTAAAGAAATAATTGCTCAAAATAAAGAGAAAAAACGAGTTTCTTCGTTAGAAGATTTCGCTATCGAAATTGTGGTAGAGCAAGAAGCCAACTTCAACAATGCTATGGGACAAGAGAGTTTAACGCGTTTTGACCAACCTAAAAGAAGTAAAAATAAGTCCAAAAATAAAGCGCCAAATTCGAATCCAAATCAAAATCCGAATGCGAAGCAAAACCCAAATTCTAAACAAGGACAAGGGCAACAACAAGGACAAAATCAAAACCCAAAACCAGAAGTTAAAAGGCCCGTAATTATTATTAAGAAAAATGAAGATAAAAAATAGCCTTCTATTTATTTTAATGGTGTTTCTTGTTATTTCTTGTGACAAAAAACTCGTTTTCGACGAATACAAATCTATTGGGAATTCTTGGCATCAAGACAGTATTCTTACTTTCAAATTACCAAAATTAGAAAGTGAAAAAAGATACAATCTGTTTGTAAACGTTAGAGACAACAACGATTATCCATTTGATAATTTATTTTTAATTGTATCCTTAGAGCAACCCAATAAAAAAGTGGTGGTGGATACTTTAGAATACAAAATGGCAAATCCGGATGGTACCCTTATGGGCGATGGATTCACTGATATAAAAGAAAGCAAACTTTTTTACAAAGAAAATGTGCCTTTCAGCCAAAAAGGAGAATATAAGATTCACATTCAACAAGCCGTTAGACAAACCGGAAAAATTGCTGGTGTTGAGGATTTAAAAGGAATTACAGAAATAGGTTTTCGAGTAGAATCTACAAATTAAAAAAATATGGCTCTAAAAAATAATATTAAAAAAATTACGCCGGTTAAAGACATCAAATACTACCAAAAGAAATTTTGGAAAGTCTTTTTCTACAGCATTGGAGGCATCTTCTTGTTCTTCTTATTTGCTTCGTGGGGTCTTTTTGGAAAAATGCCTTCTTTTGAAGATTTAGAAAATCCAAATTCCAATTTAGCCACTGAAATTATTTCTTCGGATGGTGTTACTTTGGGGAAATTCTATAATGAAAATAGAACGGCTATCAAATACAGAGATTTACCAAAATCTCTAGTGGATGCACTAGTTTCAACAGAAGACGAACGGTTTTACGAGCACTCTGGTATTGATGCCCGACGTACTTTTGGAGCAGCAGCCAAGTTAGGATCTAATGGTGGAGCGAGTACCATCACCCAACAATTAGCCAAACTATTATTTCATGGTGAAGGTTCAAAATTTATACTTTTTCGTTTAATTCAAAAAGCAAAAGAATGGATTATTGCCGTTCGTTTAGAAAGACAATATACTAAAAATGAAATCATTGCCTTGTATTTTAATCAAGTAGATTTTGTAAATGGCGCGGTCGGAATTCGTTCGGCAGCCAAAGTATATTTCAACAAAGAACCACGGGATTTAAATGTAGAAGAAAGTGCTTTGTTGGTAGGAATGCTTACAAACCCTTCTCTTTTTAACCCGGTTCGTCGTCCAGAAAAAGCCATCAAAAGAAGAAATGTTGTTTTAGGACAATTGGTACGCAACCACCATTTAGAAGAATCTGCTAAAAAAATATTAGAGAAAAAACCAATCGTTTTAGACTTCCATCCTGAAAGTCATTTGGATGGTACCGCTACTTATTTTAGAGAATACCTTCGCGATTACATGAAAAATTGGGTCAAAGAAAATAAAAAACCCGATGGAGAAGAATACGATATTTATGGGGATGGATTAAAAATTTATGTAACTCTAGATTCTAAAATTCAGGAACATGCCGAAGAAGCGGTTCAAGAGCATATTAAAAATTTACAAGAAGAATTTTTCAACCAACAAAAAGGAAATAAAAATGCTCCTTTTGTAAACCTTACCGATGCTGAAACTGATAGAATTTTCAATCAAGCAATGAAAAATTCCGAAAGATGGCGCATCCTAAAAGCAGATGATAAAACCGATGAAGAAATTATCGCTTCTTTTAAAGTTAAAACCAAAATGACCGTTTTCTCTTGGAAAGGAGATCGCGATACCATCATGACGCCACTGGATTCAATTCGTTATTACAAACATTTCTTGCAAGCAGGATTAATGTCTATGGAGCCACAAACTGGGCAAATTAAAGCTTGGGTTGGAGGGATCAATTACAAATATTTTCAATACGATCACGTAGGTCAAGGTGCCCGCCAAGTTGGTTCTACATTCAAGCCTTTTGTATATGCAACGGCTATTGAACAATTAGGAATGTCCCCTTGCGATACCTTGCTAGATGCACCTTTCATGATTCGCAAAGGCCGCCACCACGTAACCGAAGATTGGGAACCTAGAAATTCCGACAACAAATACCGCGGAATGATGACTTTGAAAAAAGCATTAGCCAATTCGGTTAATATCATTTCTGCTAAATTAATCGACCGTACTGGCCCAGAAGCAGTGGTTGAACTAACAAAAAAATTAGGAGTTACATCCGAAATTCCTGTGCAACCATCCATTGCTCTTGGTGCCGTAGATATTACCGTACAAGACATGGTGGCTGCTTATAGCACTTTTGCCAACCAAGGGGTTTACATAAAACCACAATTTATCTCCAGAATTGAAGATAAAAACGGAGCCGTAGTTTTTGAACCCGTTCCCGAATCGCACGATGTATTGAGCAAAGACGTTTCCTTTGCAGTAATAAAATTACTAGAAGGCGTTACCGAAGGTGGTTCTGGTGAAAGACTAAGAACCGAAGGTGGCGGTAGCGGTGACAACCGTTGGACAGGTTATCCGTACGTATTTAAAAACCCAATTGCAGGTAAAACAGGAACTTCCCAAAACCAATCCGATGGTTGGTTTATCGGTATGGTACCTAATCTTGTAACTGGCGTTTGGGTTGGTTGCGAAGACCGTTCGGCGCATTTCAAAAGCATCACTTATGGCCAAGGAGCAACCGCAGCCTTGCCAATTTGGGGGTATTTTATGAAAAAATGTTATGAAGATCCCGACCTCCAAATCTCTAAAGATGATTTTGAAAGACCTGAAAATTTCTCGATAAAAGTAGATTGTTATTCCGCACCAAAACACGTTGCTACCGATTCTACCAATACCGAAGAACAGAATCCCGACGAATTTGGCCTT
This sequence comes from Flavobacteriaceae bacterium, assembly GCA_947451525.1. Classification (GTDB taxonomy): domain Bacteria; phylum Bacteroidota; class Bacteroidia; order Flavobacteriales; family Flavobacteriaceae; genus Flavobacterium. Next base: position 7,622 of record CANFZM010000003.1, on the reverse strand, counting down.
TAGTTTTTTCAGGAGCCAATCCTGCTATCCGCTCTATCTTTATCTTTTTAAAGAAAAAAGATAAAGGATGCCGCTTACTATCAGGGCTAAGCCATCGGAAAGATTGGGAATCAATTAAACAGTATTCAAATAAATAAAACTTCTAGTTTTACTATGATAAATAAAAAAGTACACTCGGTTCAAGAAGCGCTTCAAGGTATTGAAGACAACATGACCATAATGCTAGGAGGATTTGGCCTATGCGGAATTCCCGAAAACAGCATTGCCGAATTAGTAAAAAAACAAACCAAAAATCTAACTTGTATTTCCAACAATGCAGGGGTTGATGACTTCGGACTTGGATTACTTTTACAACAAAAGCAAATCCAAAAAATGATTTCGTCGTATGTTGGTGAAAATGCCGAATTTGAACGTCAAATGCTTTCCGGAGAATTAGAAGTCGAACTTATCCCACAAGGAACATTAGCCGAACGTTGTCGTGCAGCCCAGTCGGGAATTCCAGCATTTTTTACCCCAGCAGGATACGGAACCGAAGTTGCCATAGGCAAAGAAGTTCGCGAATTCAACGGAAAAATGCACGTTATGGAACACGCCTTCAAAGCCGATTTCTCCATAGTTAAAGCCTGGAAAGGTGATGAAGCAGGAAACCTAATCTTTAAAGGAACGGCAAGAAACTTCAATCCTTGCATGTGTGGTGCAGCCAAAATCACCATTGCCGAAGTAGAAGAATTAGTTCCAGCCGGTACCTTAGATCCAAATCAAGTGCATATTCCCGGAATATTAATTCAACGTATTTTTCAAGGAGAGAAATTTGAAAAACGAATTGAGCAACGTACGGTGAGGAAAAAATAGTGTTCTGTGCTCAGTGTTCAGTACTTTAGTATATAGAAATATTCTTTTAAAAAGAGCATTACACTTTCTTAATGACACTTAATACCTAATGGTTTAAAAATAAAACTTAATAGTTTAAAAAATATTTTATGTTAACAAAAGAAGACATAGCAAAACGAATTGCCAAAGAAGTAAAAGACGGTTACTACGTAAACCTAGGAATTGGAATACCAACTTTAGTTGCCAACTATGTTCGAACCGATATTTCTGTGGAATTTCAAAGTGAAAATGGGGTTCTAGGTATGGGGCCTTTTCCATTTGAAGGAGAAGAAGACGCCGACTTAATAAATGCTGGAAAACAAACCATCACTACCTTACCAGGAGCAAGTTTTTTTGACTCTGCTTTTAGTTTCGGAATGATTCGTGGGCAACACGTAGATTTAACCATTCTTGGCGCTATGGAAGTTTCCGAAAATGGCGATATTGCCAACTGGAAAATCCCAGGAAAAATGGTAAAAGGTATGGGTGGCGCTATGGATTTAGTTGCATCTGCCGAAAATATTATCGTAGCCATGATGCACGTTAACAAAGCTGGCGAAAGTAAAATTCTTAAAAAATGTAGTTTGCCCTTAACTGGTGTTGGCTGCGTAAAAAAAGTAGTTACCGAATTAGCCGTTCTAGAAATCACACAAAAGGGTTTTAGATTAGTAGAACGTGCTCCAGGAGTTACAGTAGAACACATCATTGCATGTACCGAAGCCGAACTAATTATTGAAGGAGAAATACCAGAAATGGTTATTGACTAATTAATCTTTATTTCCCGCCAAATACTCCAAAATTACTGGAGAAGCATGTGCAAACGAAGGAGCCTTTTGTGAAATACTAACGGCTCTTTTTTTATTTAATTTATATACCAAATCCATTTCGGTGGTAAACAACAAAGCCGAAAAAAACGGGTTGTCCAAATAGGTTTTCAATATATCGCGAGTAGCAATTATAGAGTGAATTTCAATTAATTCTTCTTCTTTGTGCTTGAACTTCAACTCCAATTTCAAAACCCCTTCTTCCAAAATCGGACGAACATAAATGTTCTTCAAATCTGTATTTCCAATGGTTTTTGCCATGGTTAATTTAGCAAAAGTTCCATCCGCCAAACTCCTTTGAACGGTGCTATAAAATTCATTAAAAGTTTCTGTAAAAGGCATATACTTAATTTTTATAGCCACTGATTCACAGATTTATTTATTAAAATCTGTGAATCAGTGGCTAATATTTTTTTATAAATTCGCAAAGAAGTCGTTTCCTTTGTCGTCGGTAATGATAAAAGCCGGGAAGTTTTTCACGGTGATTTTACGAACCGCTTCCATTCCTAATTCTTCAAAATCCATTACTTCCACTTTCAAGATATTATCTTGCGCCAATATCGCAGCAGGACCTCCAATAGAACCAAGATAGAATCCGCCATATTTATTGCACGCTTCCATCACTTCTTTAGTACGGTTTCCTTTAGCAAGCATAATCATACTTCCTCCTGCTTTTTGAAACTCCTCTACATAAACATCCATTCTTCCTGCTGTGGTTGGGCCAAAACTTCCCGATGGCATTCCTTCTGGCGTTTTTGCAGGACCAGCATAATAGACTGGATGGTTTTTAAAGTATTCTGGCATTGGTTTTCCAGCATCCAAAAGTTCTTTAATTTTGGCATGCGCAATATCTCTTGCAACAATTAAAGTTCCGTTTAATTTCAATCGCGTTTTGATTGGATATTTAGACAATTCGGCTAAAATTTCTTTCATCGGACGGTTCAAATCTACCTCAACTGCTGGCTCCAAATGTGGTGGCGTTGCAGGTAAAAACTGCTGTGGATTTACTTCCAATTGTTCTAAGAAAACTCCGTCTTTAGTAATTTTTCCTTTAATATTTCTATCCGCAGAACAAGAAACTCCCAACCCAACTGGGCAAGAAGCAGCATGACGTGGCAAACGAATAACTCGAACATCGTGTGCAAAATATTTTCCTCCAAATTGTGCTCCAATGGCACTTTCTTGGCAATATAATAGTACCTTTTTCTCCCATTCCAAATCGCGGAATGCTTGACCTGACATATTTCCTGATGTAGGTAGATTATCAAAATAACCAGCCGATGCTTTTTTCACAGCAGATAAATTTGCTTCGGCAGAAGTTCCTCCAATTACCAAAGCTAAATGGTAAGGCGGACAAGCAGAAGTTCCTAAATCTTTAATTTTATCTCGAACAAATTCCTCCATCGCTTTGTCATTCAACAACGATTTAGTTTTTTGATATAAGAACGTTTTATTAGCAGAACCGCCTCCTTTTGTAAGAAATAAAAACTCATAAGAAGTACCTTTTTTGGCATAAATATCAATTTGTGCAGGCAAATTAGACCCTGAATTTTTTTCTTCAAACATCGAAATCGGAACGATTTGCGAATAGCGAAGATTTTTATTTTGAAATGTATTGAAAATCCCTCTAGACAACCATTCGGCATCGTCCACTCCAGTGAAAACACTTTCTCCTTTTTTAGCCATTACAATTGCCGTTCCTGTATCTTGACAAGAAGGCAATTGCCCTTCTACCGCAACGGAGGCATTTTGCAATAAATTGTATGCTACAAATCTATCGTTATCGGTTGCTTCTGGATCGTTAAGAATATTGTTTAACTTTTGTAAATGTGCTGTCCGCAACATAAACGAAACATCATTCATGGCTTCTTGTGCTAATAATTCTAATGCTTTTGGATCTACCGTTAGAATTTCTCTGTCGCCAAATTGTTCCACTTTTACAAAATCGGAAGTAAGTTTTTTGTATTGTGTATCGTCTTTTAAAATCGGATACGGGTCTTGATATATAAAGTCCATTTTAAAATATTTTTGATGTGTAAAGTTACGGAATAATGACGATTTATTTAAAAGAATAAAAGAGAATAAATCCTAGAATAATTACAACAATTAATCCTAAAAATGAATTATCATTTTTAGCAACCTCATCAATTGATTTTTTTCCTCCATAATAAATCCACATGGTAATATTTCCCATAAAGTGATTTATTAATTTATTAAATAAATTCATTGAATATCTATTTTAAAAAAACCAACTAGCCACAAAAATCGCAGTAATCACACAAACCAAATCTACTAATAACATCGTTCCTAAAGCATAACGCGTGTTTTTAATATTTACAGATCCGAAGTAAACCGCAATAACATAAAAGGTGCTTTCGGCACTGCATTGAAAAATGCTGCTTAATCTTCCCGTTAAGGAATCGGCACCAAAAGTATTCATAGAATCTATCAAAAAGCCTCGCGATCCTGCAGAACTAAAAGGGCGAAGTAACGCAACAGGTAATGCATCGGTGATTTCTTTACTAACTCCCATGTTGGAGAAAGCAAAAGCAATCCAATTGCTAATAATTTCAAATAAACCGCTGTTTCTAAATAATGAAATAGCGACTAACATTCCTAAAACATAAGGAAAAATAGTTACCCCAGTTTTAATACCATTTTTGGCACCCGTTACAAAGGCTTCAAAAACGGTAGTATTGGCTTCGTTAAATTTCTTTTCTTTAATGAAGGAAAAAATCAAGGTAAAAGCAACAATTCCCACCAATATCAAGGCAGAAAGATTGGATGTAAAATAGTTTTTGCCAATTAAGTCCAAGTGGTTTACATACATTAACAAACCTACAATTGCAGCAATTAATACAATCAAGGCAGTTACTAAAGAAGCACTTTTGAAATTAATTTTTTGTTTAATTCCGACTATTAAAAATGCGGCAATGGTACCAATAAAAGAAGTGATAATACAAGGTAACATTACATCGGCTGGATTGGTAGCATTTGCTGCAGCACGATAACCAATTATAGAAGTCGCAATTAGGGTAAGACCGGAAGCATGCAAACACAAAAACATAATTTGCGCATCACTAGCCTTCGTTTTTTCGGGATTCAGTTGCTGTAAACTTTCCATGGCTTTTAGCCCAAATGGGGTTGCAGCCGAATCCAATCCTAAGAAATTTGCAGCAAAGTTTAAAGTCATATAGGAAATGGACGGGTGATTTTTAGGAACCGTAGGAAACACTTTTACAAACACGGGACTTAATAATTTAGCCAATTTTTCGGATGCCCCAGAAATAATTAAAAGTTCCATCAGTCCGCAGAAAAATGCCAAGTACGCAATAAGCGGCAAAATCAAATCCAATAATGTGTTTTTACATGTTGGCAAAAGCCCGTCGGATTTTTGAATGCCACTATATATTTTAACTGTTTTATTGGAATAAACGTAAGTGGTATCTGGATTGGTAGTTGTTTTATTAATAACTATCGTTTGATCGGGTGCTTTTACAATGCTATCTTTTACAAAAAGAGGAATTTGGTTGATATACTTTTCGGAGATTAAAATTGGGTCGTCTTTCTTGCCGTTCAGCACAAAATCGATAGTATAACTGTTTCCAATAAATAAACTCACCACAATAAAAGCGATGGATGAAATAAAAATAGTGAGCCAAAATCTACTTAATACCATGGGTTATTTTTTGTAAATATAATATTTATTACAAAACAGACCTAACAGGTTTTAGAAACCTGTTAGGTCAAAAAATTATACGTGAATAATCTCGTCTTCAATTAACAACTCTTCTTTTCTAAATCGAAGGAAGACTTGAGCAACGGCAATGACGTCTTTTTCGCAATAGGTTACAATGCGGTCGATGTCTTTTTCAACGTAAAAAACATGCCCTACTTGACTGCCGTCAATGTCGCCTTTAGGAGAGGGGATTCCGAGGATTTTGGTTAGTAATTTTAAGGAAGTGAAATGCTTGTAATCACCAAATTTCCACAATTCTAAGGTGTCTAAATGTGCTATTTCCCATGGTTTTTTTCCAAATAGATTGAGTTTGTTTGGGATAGAAACTTGGTTGATAATCATTCTTCGAGCAATAAACGGAAAGTCGAATTCTTTGGCATTATGCCCACACAGAATATGTTGTGGTGCATTGAAATGGTTGTTTAACAGATTATTAAAATCCAATAAAATCTTTTTTTCTTCACCAAAAAAGGAGGTTACTCTAAAGTTGCGGATGTCGCCTTTGGTGATGAAATATCCTACCGAGATGCATACGATTTTTCCGAATTCGGCCCAAATTCCGGCTCGGTCGTAAAAGTCTTCGGCGGTGAAATCGTCTTTGCGTTGGTATTGGGTTTTATGTTCCCAAAGGGATTTCATTTCGTCATCCAAAGAGTTGAAATGTTCCTCTTGTGGAACGGTCTCAATGTCTAGAAATAAAATAGTATCTAACCGAATTTTTTCAATCATAATTTGGATGTTGATAGGAATTTAAGATTTTAAAAATAGTAAAAAAAAGTGTTTTTCGAAACAGATTCATTGTTTTTTGATAAGAATGGATTGTTTTTTGACACGAATTGCACGAATTAACACAAATTTAAATACTTTGGAAATTTCACGAATTAAAAAATTTCATTTTTTGAAATTGATTTTTGAAATTGATTTTTGAAATTGATTTTTGAAATTGATTTTTGAAATTGATTTTTGAAATTCAAAAAAGGCTTTGTTGATTGGTTGGGTTTTCGTGTTCTAAAAGCCACTTTTTTCGTCCTAATCCACCGGCATAACCGGTTAGAGAACCATCCGTTCCGATAACTCTGTGGCAAGGAACTACAATCCAAAGTGGGTTTTTTCCATTGGCTGCTGCTACGGCTCGGATGGCTTTTACATCGCCAAGTTTTTTGGATAATTCTAAATAGGATAGGGTTTTCCCGAATGGGATATTAAGTAATTCTTGCCAAACTCTTTGTTGGAATTCGGTGCCTTTAGGATTTAAATTTAAGTTGAAATCATTTCGTTTTCCTTCGAAATATTCTTGCAATTGGATAACGGCTTGTTTCAATTCTTTTGGAATAGAAACAGATACTTCGCCTTCGTCGGAAACGGAAATTTCGGAAATACCGTTTGCATCACCTACAATTTTGGTGATTCCTAATGGACTATTAAAGAAAACGATTTGTGTCATTTATGGTTTTTCGGAAATAAATGTAAGGATTTTAAATAAAATAACCTGCAAGATAAAAATCATGCAGGTTTGAAATGTAGGTTATTAAAGGGTAGATTACCTTCCTTGACTTAAAACGTATTGCTCTAATGCTTGTCTTTCTTCGTCGGTGAAGGTTTTGGTTAAAGCGAAGTTGGTTTTCATAACTTCGTATTGTGTTGGATCTACTATTGCTTCTTCATCGCCTTTTAAGAAGGTTGCAATGCTTGTATTTTTTTCTTTATAGATTTTGGCAATGTCTATTAAACTTGGGCCTACTAATTTTACATCGGGTTTGTGGCAGGTGATGCATATTCCTTTGCCTTCAAAGATTTCTTTTCCTTTTTCGGCTAGTGGAAATGCAGAATTATCTGTCTTTGTTTCTTCGGTAGTTGCTTTTTTACCAAAATCTTGGTCGTCTTTTTTTCCTCCACAACTGATTGTAAATACTACTAGCGTTGCAAATAAAAGAGATTTTAGGATTGTTTTCATTTGGTTTCTTTTTTGAAATTCAAAGTTAGGGTTTCTTATTAATTTAAAATATGATTTATATCAATAACAAAAATGCAATAGGCTTACTTTTTAGGTACTATCTTGATTACCTAATTTATTTTGTTAATTTTTATATATTTGTAACACCGAGAGGAAGCTTCTTGCGATTATTCACTGGATGTTTACCTTGTGTAGTCCCGACTTTTAAGTTGGGACTATTTTTTTTAATTTTGTT
>CANFZM010000002.1 GCA_947451525.1 Flavobacteriaceae bacterium | reverse complement strand
TCCTTGTAAAATATCATCGATTAAACAAAAAATTGATATAATTTTGTCTTTGCTAAGCATTGGTTTCGTTTATTGGTTCGCAAAACAAATTTACTTAACCTTTGCTTTTCTTTTTTATACTTTTTAAACTAGCAACTTGAATTAATTATATAAAAATCGCGAAAAAAGAAAAGTCTTTAGAAAAAGAGAAAATGGCAGTTACATTTTTTAAGACAAAATATAAATCGGTGGGTGCGTTAGATTCTATCCAAAAAATTGGTAAACCATCCGAAAAATTAAGTCCAATTAAATATTGGTTTATTCACAAAATACTTTTAGTACAAGAAAAATATTCCAAAGAAGAAATAAAAGAAAAATTTATAGAATCCTTTGTACATAATTTGCCAAAATCACTTTTTATCTACATGCCATTATTTGCCTTTATTTTATGGCTTTTTCAAGATAAAAAGAAATGGTATTATTTTGATCATGGTATTTTTACTCTACATTATTTTTCTTTTTTACTTTTAGGTATTTTATTAATAAGTGTGGTAGAATATCTATTTGGATTATTGGATAATTATCTTATTTTCAAAATAATAGATAATTTAGTTGTCTCTGTTGCGATAATTTATATGCTATATTATTTTTTCCCGGCGCACCATCGTTTTTATGGGGATAGCCGAGGGGTTACGATTGTAAAAGGAACTTTCATTTTCTTTATCAATATATTTTTCATCTTTGTCATTTTAACTTTATTTGCAATTTACACCTTTATCAACATCCATTAACCTATGAAAAAAATCATCTCTTTTGGGATAGTATCCCTACTAATTGCTTCTTGTTCTGGTTCTAAAACTACCACAGTAACTCCAATTAAATTAACCGATGAAGTAAGTTATATAAACTCTATAACTTCGTCCGAATTGAAAGTCCATTTAAGTATTATTGCTGCCGATTCTATGGAAGGTAGAGATACTGGAAGCGAAGGCCAAAAAAAGGCTGGACGCTATTTAGTAGAACAATATAAAAAAGATGGAATTCCTTTTCCAAAGGGCGCAGATAGTTATTATCAAAAAGTTCCAGCGGCTTTTATGAACAAAGATTCAGGAGAAAACCTTCCGGATTCAGCCAATATTTGGGCGTTTATTGAAGGTTCTGAAAAACCTAACGAAATAGTGGTAGTTTCTGCACATTACGACCACGTGGGAATGAAAAAGGGAGAAGTTTATAATGGAGCCGATGATGATGGGTCGGGTACGGTAGCCTTATTGGAAATTGCACAAGCATTTGAAAAAGCCAAAAAGGAAGGGCACGGACCAAAGCGTTCTATCTTAATTTTGCACATGACAGGTGAGGAGCATGGATTGTATGGCTCAGAGTATTATTCGGAAAACCCATTATTTCCTATTGCAAATACCGTTGCAGATGTTAATATTGACATGATTGGACGAAGAGATGACTTACATAAAGACAGCAATAATTATGTATATTTAATTGGTTCCGATTATTTATCTACCGATTTATTTAATATTTGCGAAGCGGTAAATACTAAATATACCCATCTTAATTTAGATTATAAATTCAACGATAGAAAAGATCCTAACCGTTTTTATTACCGTTCCGATCATTATAATTTTGCAAAACATGGAATTCCGGTAGTATTTTTATTTAACGGAGTGCACGCCGATTACCACCAAGCCAGTGATGAAGTAGATAAAATTGAATTTGATGCTTTAACAAAAAGAGCCCAACTAGGATTTTCAATTGCTTGGGAGTTAGCCAATCGCGATACTAGAATTGTAGTAGATAAAGACGGAAAATAAATTAGATTTTTCTACAAATAAATAACCGCAATTCGCAAATTAAAACACTTATAAGTGAATAAATTTGCGAATTTGCGGTTTGATTTTTTGAATTAGTTTTATCTAGGCTTTTTGCGTTTTCACTTTAACCTTTGATTTTTCTAATTCTTTTCGTGCTTTTTCCAATTCGTCTTTGGCCTTAATCATTTCTTCTTTTGCTTTAAGCATTTCCTCTTTGGTAGAATCCATTTCTGATTTGGATTTTTCTAACGAATTAGGTATCAATTTATCCATTTCTTTTTTGAAATTGTCCAATCCTTCTTGGTTTCTAAAGTCAAACTCTGTAGATTTTCCATCTTCATTAGAAAAGCCAAAATGTTCTACTTTGTTTTCGCTTTTTATTTTATCTAATTCTTCGGGTGAATAATCATCACCACCTTCAATAACTTTTCCGTCTTCAATAACCAAAGGTTTTTTACCGTCTTTTTGAATTTGAATTCTCGATTTCGATTGTCCAAAACTCTCCCCATCTTTAGGGAAACTAAAACTAAACGATTGCGAATTATCTTTACCATTTCCTAATTGAAATTGTTTTAGCAATTCTTGCGGATTGGAAAAACCATTCATGAAATCATTGCTTGCAATTCCGTTAGTATTGTTTGGTTCCCCAAAACCAACTTCCTCGCCATTTTTATAAAAAGTAATGGTTCCAATAGGTTTTTGGTTGTCGTATTCCAAATTTCCTTTGTTGCCTTTTCTATCCAAATATTCCACACGAATACCAGTAATTTCATCTTTATTATTTCGTTTTACATCCGAATATTTTATGGAGATTCCTTTTTCTGCCAAGGCTTTACAGTCGTCTTTCATTTCTTGCTCGGGTGTGTTTTTCTTCCAAGTCATGACAATATCATCTTTATGAATGTTGTTATCGGTTAACGCAAACGCATCGCTTTGCGCAAAAGAAAAAATAGGCAGCAAAAATGCTAATAGAAACAAATAGTTCCAAGATTTTTTATTTTGTAACATAACAAATTTAGTTTAGGGTTTTTATATATTAGTTTTAAATTTAAACAAAATTAAAAAGAGATTTTTTTTGTAGAAAACAGTTTTACAAATTTTTAACGTAATTAACTTTTTTTAAGAAATTATAGTAAAAAAAATCAGCGCATTTTTAAAAAATTAGATAAAGTAGTTATATTTGTTTGTATTGAAACTAGAATTTAATTTTAAATAAAAAGGATGAACCAAATTTATACTTGTTTGTGGAGTAACGGTGAGGCTTTACAAATGGCTGAACATTATTGTTCTATTTTTAAAAATTCAAAAATCACCTCTCAAAACCCGATGGTTGTCAATTTTGAAATAAATGACACCAAATTCATGGCCTTGAACGGAGGTCCGCAATACCAATTTAGTCCTGCTAATTCCTATGTGATAGAATGTGAAACCCAAGAGGAGATTGATCATTATTGGGATCTTTTGGGAGCAGGAGGAACCTACAAACAATGTGGTTGGTTAGAAGATAAGTTTGGATTGTCGTGGCAAATTGTTCCAAAAATATTAGGAAAATTAATGAGTGACCCAAATAAATCTGCCAACGTGATGCAAGCATTTTTACAAATGACAAAGTTTGATATTGCGACATTGGTAAATGCTTAAATCAGTTTTCCATTCTTAAGAAATCGCAAAAAAAACAGGAGAATTAATTTAACTCTCCTGTTTTTTTAATTTTTATATTCTATTTCTTGTTCTTTAACTTTAAAATTACTTTTTATTCTTTAAATCGAGTTTTGCTTGTTCCGCATCTTTTCTTGCTTGAATTGCATCTTTCCTTGCTTGGATAGCATCTTTTCTAGATTGTATTTCATCTTTTCTATTAGAATCTAATTCACTTTTATATTCAATTTCTCGGTCAAGTTCTTTAACTCCAAAATTCCAATTTTTATTTTTTGTTTTATCAACAAATAATTCTATTGATTTAATAGGGGTGTTTCTTTCTATATTTAATTTTTGAACTCTTCCATCAGTAGATTTCATGACTATAGTGATGGCAATAATTTTATTTTCCTTATTTCTTTTAATGTTAGAAATATCAGTAATTATATTTTGCTTTTTGAAATAATTAGATAGAGAATACCAACCCGCATCAGGTTCACTAGAATTTAATTCAATAGATTGATAATCACTATCAGTAATACTATCAGGAGTATTAGTTGATTTAGTTTTAACTTTTGCATAAATCTCAATTACTCCATTTTTGCCTTTTTCTCCGTAATTTTTAATAGCATTTTCCCCTTTAATAACATTCATACTTTCAATATTATCTGGATTAATCATATTGATGATTTTATCAGTATCCCCTTCAACAATAGAACCATCAAATACAATAATAGGCTTTGTATTTAAATTTAAAGTAGGTTCTCCTGGAACTTTTATTCCAGTAAAATTTCCTTGACGAATGACTACAACATCATCGTTGTTTTCATTTTTAGTTACAAAGGATACTTCATTGTTATTTGGAATAGCAACAGCATTGGCGCGTTCGTCATTATTTTGTTTTATCAAGTTGATGGCATCCTTATAATTTATTCCCACTGTGGTATTATTTTCATCAGATGCATCATGAAATCCATTTTTTGAAAACCCCACTTTATCCCCATCGGCATTAAAGTAAATGGTCTCTATTGGATTATCGGAATCCAATTCAATTTTACCCAATTTACCTTCTTTTGTTTTGTATTCAATTTTAATAGCAATAATTTCGCCTTTGTCATTTCGTTTAACATTAGAAAATTTATAATCGATACCCAATTGTTCTTTGGCCGTTTTAGTATCGTTTTCCATTTCTTCGTCAGTAGCATTTTTATCAGTTGAATAACCAACTGCTATCGCACTTACTGCTTTTGAAGGATTTTTTTCTTCCTTTTCTTGTGCCACTACTTTTATTTGAAATAAAAATACAAAGGCAATTAATGCCGGAATTACTACTGCGTATTTCCAAGAACTTCTTTTGTGGGATTGATTTTTGTTTAACATAACGATTCGTTTTTTGATTAATGATTGATAAAAATGATTAGTAATTGGTAAGCAGTTTTGATGAGAAACTACCTTTAAAAGCGCTTTTTGATAGGCTTTTTTATCTTCTATATGTTGGATTGCTTTGCTATCAGCAATGAATTCTAAATTTTGAATAACCGCTTTTTTATATAACCATACTATTGGGTTTATCCAAAAAACTATTGTAAATAAATGTACTAGTAAAACATCTAATGAATGCTTCTGACGGCTATGCACTTTTTCATGTAATAAGATGCTATCTAATTCATTTTGAGAATACAAATTCGAATTGAAAACAATGAAATTGAAAAATGAAAACGGAGCGATGTCTTCCTTTAAATCAATTAAAGAAAAACTATTTTCTTTTTGAACCACTTTATTTTTTAATAATCTGCTGATGGAATAAATATTGACAATTACTCTAACTAAAAGTAGTAAAGCCACAAAGCCATATCCAAAAGCAACTACTTGAAGCCAATCTATAGTTTCTAATGTAGGAGCAATAGTTTTAATTGGTAGTACTTTCGGATTATTGGACATTGCAATTAAATCTTCAATTGAAATTTTAGGTCGTTCTACATAAACTATTTTCTTGAAAAACAGCAAGGGTAATAGGGCAGAAGCAACCAATCCGAATAGTAAAAACCAACGATTGCTTGAGAAAAAAGTTTCTTTGCGTAACAATAAATGATACGCCAAAAAGAATGCAACTAGCAAGCCGCTTGCTTTTAAAAGATAAATAATTAATTCTTGCATAATTTATAGAATTTATATCCTTATTTTCTATTTTCAATAATCTCCAAAATCTCCCGTAATTCTTTTGCCGAAATTTTATCTTCTTCTGCAAAAAAGGAAACCATATTTTTATAAGAATTATTAAAGTAATTCTCAATAGCCGTATTCATGAAAGTATTTCGATAATCTTCTAATGCTATAAGTGGGAAATATTGGTGGGTATTTCCATAAGCATTATGTCCAACATAGCCTTTTTCTTCTAGGTTTCTGACGATGGTGGAAAGTGTATTATAATGTGGTTGCTCTTCGGTTATTTCAGCCATCACATCTTTTACAAAAGCCTTTTTTAACTTCCATAAAATATGCATTATTTCTTCTTCTTTATTGGTTAACTTTTGCATGGGTTTGATTTTTAATTCATTACTATGAAACAAACATATAACTATATTTTTAGTTACACAACTATTTTTATAGTTATTTAACTAAATTTAACGTTTGCTATTGGTTTTGTAAGAAAAATCTATATTGTAATACTCAATAATGGAGACCCAATCTTTAATTTAAATTATACTACTTTTGCAACATTCAAATAAATTAAATGCAAGCAAAAATCTACAACAAGACTAATTTTCACAAACACACGTTCTGCATTTTTCAGGAAGTTGCATTAGATGTTTTAAACGATTTAAAGTTGCATTACAAAAGCAAATCGGGTAGTAGTTATTACTTTGTAGTTGGAGGTGTCTATAGATATTCCAACCATTGGGGCAGGGCTGCCAATTGCAAGTGGAGGTTGATTTCCAATACTGCTAACAAAGGCAGAACCAAACTGGGCTATGCCAATTGGTGCGATTTTTATCCCGATAATGATTTTGAAAAACTTTATTTTATTGAAGTAGATTACAATACACTATCGGCACATTTCAATCATTTTAAAAACGAAAAATACTCTCCGGATAAAGTATTGCGAACAGCCACAGAAACCACAAAACTCCTCAAGCAAATAAGAACCTTGTTGGAAGAAACCGCTTGGACCAAACATCTAAAAGAAGAATCTATTGAAGTGCTTCGAAAAGAAATCATCGAGCAATTAATCACCACAAATAAAACTTTTCAAGAAATAAAAAGAGCGTATTTACAATCTTAATACACCTTAATCCCTTAATGGTTTTAAAAAGAAATCTTCCAAAGGAAGATTGAATTTGTGAAATCTAACCTATAATTAATTCGTGAAAATTCGTGAAATTCGTGTCAACCATTATATAGTTTCATTTTTAACTAACTTCATCGTCCAAATTCCCAGCACAAAAGCCACCACACCTAAAGTTCCCATAAAAGCCCAATTGGCTTGATATCCCCAATGGTCAATAATTCCCATGCCCAATTTGGCGCTTAATATATGTGCCATGCTATAACTCATGGTAAATATCGCCATGTATCTTCCTTCGTGACCTTTGGGCGCTCTGCTCATCGCAAAAGAATTGGAAAACGGAAAAACAAACATTTCGGCAAACGTCATAAACACCATCATCACCACCAAAATTCCCACCCAAGTATTAATTAACAGCAAATACAGACTAATGGCCATAAGCAAACAGCCAAGAGTCACCATTTTAACCTTATCAATTTTGTTACGCTCCACATAACCCACAATCGGCATTTCAAGAAAGAAAATCAAAATCCCATTCATCGTTAAGAGCAGCCCCGTTTGCAACTCGGTCATGTCAAATTGTTCCCTATGGTACAATGGCAACGTAGTGAAAAGTTGAAAAAACAACACCCCCGAAATCACACAACTAATCAAAAATATCCAAAACGGACGATCTTTAAAAACCGATTCCCGGTCGGCTTCCAAACTTTGTTTTTCTTCCTTCGAAATCAGTGGGCCTTTCTTTTCTTTAACTTTTATCCAAAAGATCAAAATAGCAATAATACACGTAGCGCCATCCACCCAAAACAATCCTTTGTAACCAATATTCATAATGATTAATCCACCCAATGCAGGTCCGGCAGCAAATCCAAGATTCACGGCCAACCGCACCAAAGTCAAGGCACGCGTTCTATTTTCGGGTTTAGCATACACATTCAGCGAAACAAACATTGCCGGTCGAAACATATCGGCAACCACCATCAGTAAAAACATATAAATACAAAGTCCAAAAAACGTCGTGATGTATTGCATTACAAAAAATGCTAGCCCAGAGGTAAGTAAACTAAAAATCATGATTCTATAAAACCCAATTTTATCCGATAATTTTCCGCCAAGCCAAGATCCAACCATCGATCCAGCACCAAAACACACCATAATCCAACCCACCTGACTGTAAGAGAAATCCAAATCTTCCTTTAAATATTTCGACAAAAACGGCAATACCATCGTCCCCGCACGATTGATAAACGTCACGAGCGTAAGTATCCAGATTTCTCTCGAAAATCCTTTGAAATTGTTTAAATATTTTCGAAGTGCGTTTTTAATCATTTTTAAAATTCAATAATTGCAAAGCTACAATTTTTTTCAGGAGCTATTTCCAGCTATACACTTCAATCTTTTCTTTTTTTAAAGAAAAAAAAGAAAAGGATTTCCGCTGCTATCTGGGCTAAACTTACCAGTAAACATTTAGCCAAAATAAAATTTAGGAGAACTTGTGAATTTCTGTTTTTATAAATTAATTTTGTTCCATGCAATTTTTCAATTTACATACCCACAAATTTTCCAACAATCCTAACACTTTAGAATTGGTCAATCAATATCCATGGGAATTTGATGCGGCAATTCCGAACTATTCTATCGGAATCCATCCGTGGTATATAAACGAAAGCCGATTGGAAAGTGATTTAAAAATCATTGAAGAAAAATTACAACTAAAACAATGCTTAGCCCTTGGCGAATGCGGATTAGACAAACGAATCGAAATTCCGATGGCAGTACAAATAGCAGTTTTTGAAAAACAAATTACCCTTGCCGAAAAGTACCAAAAGCCTTTAGTATTGCATTTAGTTGCGGCCTTTGACGAATTAATTGCAATTAAAAACCGATTACAAATTTCGGTTCCAATAATTATCCACGGATTTTCTAAAAACCAACAAGTAGCCAAACAATTATTCGATAACGGATTGTATCTATCTTTCGGAAAATATTTATTACGAAATCCCGAATTAGAGTCGGTTTTTCAATCCATCCCCAACGATAGATTTTTTTTAGAAACGGATACCATAGAAGAAACCTTAGAAGAAGTTTATACCTTAGCAGCAAAATATAAAAACATACCAATAGAAGATTTGAAAGAAATTATAAATTCCAATTTTAATTCTGTTTTCAATAAATCAAATTTATAATAGTAACGTAAAATAGAGGATGCGATTGCTTCGTTCCTCGCAATGACAAAAATGGCAAAGTGGCAAGAAAGAGCAGAATTATTATTCAAATCCGAAGGATTACAAAACCTTAAAAACGCAAATGTATTAATCGTTGGAGTAGGAGGAGTAGGCTCTTTTGCGGCCGAGTTTTTGGCTCGTGCAGGAGTTGGCAACCTAACTATTGTAGATGGCGATGTGGTGGATATCACCAACATTAACCGTCAATTACCTGCTTTACATTCCACTATTGGAATGTCTAAAATTGAGGTAGTTGGCAACCGATTAATGGATATCAATCCCGAATTGAATTTAATCAAAGTACAAGAATTTCTTTCTCCCGAGCGTGCCTTTGAAATTGTAGAAGAAAAATACGATTACGTTTTAGATTGCATCGATAGTGTAACACCAAAACTAAATTTGATTATTGGAGCCAAACGCAAACGCGTAAAAATCATATCCTCTATGGGGGCCGGTGGAAAAATGGAAGCCTCCAAAGTTAAGGTTGCCGACATTACCAATACCGTTAATTGCATGTTTGCCAAAACCATTAGACGACGATTGAAAGAATTTAAAATTGACAAACTAAAAGTAGTTTTCTCTTCTGAAATTCAAGACGAAACCAGTTTAAAAATGACCGATGGAAGTAATTACAAAAAATCTTTTTACGGCACCAATAGTTATATGCCAGGACTTTTCGGATTGTATATGGCTGAAAACGTAATTCGATATTTGATTAAAAAAAGTAACCAGTAACTAGTGATTTCTTAACTTAAAAAAGACTTTGTGTCTTAGTGCCTTTGTGGCAAATCTTAAATGATACAAACCGTAATCTTCGACATGGATGGAGTAATAGTAGACACCGAACCGGTGCACCATTATGCCTACAGCCAACATTTCAAACAATTGGATATAGAAGTTTCTCCAGAAATGTATGCTTCGTTTACCGGAAATTCCACTAAAAATACTTTTGAAAAACTCAAAGCAAATTTTGATATTTCCGAAGATGTTGCTTCGTTAATTGAAACCAAACGCAATTTATTTAATGATGCTTTTGACAGCAAAGAAGACCTTTGTTTAATTGACGGTGTAGAAGATTTAATAAAAGAATTACACAGCAAAGGAATGCAACTAGTTTTGGCATCTTCCTCTGCGAATGTAACTATCGATAGGGTTTTCACCCGATTTGGATTGCACCACTATTTTACGCATTTAGTTTCTGGAGAAGATTTTCCAAACTCCAAACCACATCCTGCTATTTTTGAACATGCCGCTAAATTGTCTGGAACTCCTGTTGCAAACTGTATCGTTATTGAAGACAGCACTAACGGAATTCTTGCCGCCAAAGCAGCCGGAATTTATTGCATCGGTTACGATAGTGTCAACACTAAAATGCAAGATTATTCCAAAGCAGATAGAGTAATTCGTGATTTTTCGGAATTGAATTTTGATACAATAAAAAATATAAAAAATTAATTGCTATAGAAGAAGTGTTTAGACTTTTATCCAACCGCTTCTTTATAAACTCGTAAGCAACGTTCTCTAGATTCTTTATGATCTACAATTGGTTGAGGGTAGTATTGGGTTTCCAATTCTGGAATCCATTTTTTAATGTATTTTAAGTCTTTGTCGAACTTTTTTATTTGCTCTGTTGGATTGAAAATTCTAAAATAGGGTGCTGCATCTACGCCACTTCCAGCGGCCCATTGCCAATTTCCAACGTTGCTAGATTGGTCGTAATCTAATAGTTTAGTGGCAAAATAAGTTTCTCCCCATCGCCAATCGATTAATAAATGTTTACACAGAAAACTGGCTACAATCATTCGAACCCTATTGTGCATGTGTCCGGTTGCATTTAGTTCGCGCATTCCTGCATCTACAAACGGATAGCCTGTTTTTCCATTGCACCATTTTTGGAATAAATCTTCGTTGTTATCCCATTGAATAGCATCGTATTTTGGTCGGAAACAAGATTTTGCAGTATGAGGGAAATGCCATAAAATTTGCATAAAAAATTCCCGCCAAATGAGTTCTTTAAAGAAGGTTTCGTTGTTGCTTTCAATTGCTTTTGCAACCATTTTCCGAATGGAAACGGCACCAAATCGGAGGTAAATTCCAAGATAGGAAGTTTTATTTAAAGCAGGAAAATTGCGGGTTGCTTCGTAATTATCAATTAAGCCTTTAGAAATGTCATACGGAGTTACTTTTATTGCAGAAGTTTCAAATCCTATGTCTTTTAAACTCAAAAAGGAGTAGGAGTGAACTACAATTTTATCCAACAAACCTTCCGAATTATAATGCACCAATTGAATTTTCTTAAAGGCTTCTTTCCATTTATTAGAGAAAGGGGTATAGACTACATAAGGCGTTCCATCGTCTTTGACAACCTCACTTTTTTCAAAAATTACTTGGTCTTTGCTGGTTTTGAATTCGATGTTGTTCTCTTTGAAAAGATGGAACAAATCTAAATCGCGTTTTCGAGCATAAGGTTCGTAATCGTGGTTGGTGTAGACTGCTTTAATTTTGTTTTCGGCAATCAATTTTGGAAAGACTTCAGAAGGTGTTCCGTGAAAAATGGCTAACGATTTACCGATGCTTTGCAATTGGCTTTGCATCTTCTCCAATTGCTGGTGGATGAACGTTACCCGGGCATCGTCTTTGGGTAATTGCGAAAGTATCGCGTCGTCAAAAATGAAAATAGGAAGTACTTCTTCACCACTATTTAAAGCATGAAAAAGTCCGGTATTATCTTCTAAACGTAAATCGCGACGGAACCAAAAAATATTCATTTATAATTATTTACCCATTAACTAATAAAGTGGACATTCCGCCATCTACGTGGAAGATTTGGCCAGAAATCCAACTGTTTTTTTCACTTAATAAGAAACTTGCCATTTGTGCCATATCGTCGGAAGTTCCCACTCGTTTTAAGGGGTGTCTTTCTGCCGATTTTTCTTTTTTTACGTCATTGTTCAAAAACTTGTCTGCCAATGGGGTATCGGTTAAAGAAGGCGCAATTACATTCACTCTTATTTTAGGTGCATATTCAGCTGCTAATGCTTTGGCAAATCCTTCGATGGCGCCTTTAGCAGCAGCAACACTAGTGTGAAAAGGCATTCCCATGCTTGCGGCAACCGAACTAAACAAAACAATACTGGATTGATTGGATGCAGTTAAATTAGGCAAGACGGTTTGAATAACTTTCACCAAACTTATGAAATTTATTTGCATATCTGCTTCAAAACTTTCGGGTTTTAAACCACGGAATGGTCTTAAGTTGATGCTTCCTGGGCAATATACCAAGCCATCTATCACTTCGGGAAGTTGGGAAGTGTCTAAAGTATCGTTTAATGCGTTAAATGGGATGTGGGTAATGTGTAAATCGGTTAGGTTTTCATTGGTTCTTGAGGCAATGAATACTTTGTTTTCGTATTGTAATTCTTTGGCAATTGCCAATCCAATTCCGTAGGAACCGCCTATTAATAGTATGTTTTTCATGATGATTTATCCTTTAAATTCTCCAAAAAGTTCGATTAGTTTTTTTGTTCTGAAATCAAATATTTCTTTCAGTTTTGGTGCCACTAAAAATGGGTGTACCAATTGTCCAAGAATTCCCATAGGAACTTTATAATCTACAATGTCTTCCATTTCTACGCCGCCTGGAATTTCTTTTAGGAAATGTTTGTGGTGCCACAGGGCATAAGGTCCGAAGCGTTGTTCGTCAACAAAGTATTTTTTGTCTTGCACGTGGGTGATTTCGGTAACCCATTTCATTGGGATTCCTAATACCGGAGTTACAATGTATTGAATTATTTGCCCTGCAAACATGTCTCTGTCGTCACCCGAAAGGGTTTTGAAACCCATATAAGGAGGAGTTATTGTTTTAAGATTTTTAGGGTTGGAAAGAAATTCCCATGCCTCATCTAGAGAAATGGGTAAATTTTGTTTACTATGTAAGGTATAAATTTTCATTATAATTTTTTTTACAAATCTACAAAATGTTTAATGATTTATACGATAAGTTAAACAAAATAAATTTTATGTTTAATATTTTCTTTGTTGATATTTTTTGCGTCAGATTTTCGCAGAGAAAAGGACAAAAAATTGGTGTGAGATTCCTAATTGAATGATAAGATTGCGAATGATTATTCTTCTACATTAATATTGAA
Source organism: Flavobacteriaceae bacterium (assembly GCA_947451525.1). GTDB lineage: Bacteria > Bacteroidota > Bacteroidia > Flavobacteriales > Flavobacteriaceae > Flavobacterium. The sequence continues at coordinate 179,141 of CANFZM010000002.1, read as the reverse complement.
AATTTGATATTTATATTTTAAAATAGTGTCTAAATCTATATTTTTTTTCTTAGTTATGTAGTTGTAATTTTCTAAATAAACTTTATTTTGATTAACTTGATTTACTATAAAATCTTTCAAATCGCCTTTTGTATATTTATAGTTATTGTAAATGGCAATTCTACCATTCTTAATATCTTCTCGCTGTTTTTCTGTATAACTTTGTTCCCTTTCATATATATCACATTGCATGAATACAAAATAATCTATTGCTTTTTGTTTACGACTATCATTATTCCAATTATTGTAATTATAACTTTTGTCTCCAAATAATCTAAGATAACTGCCATTAAATAAGGAATATTTATAGTTTAGTTTTGTGCCTTTATACTCAAATTCTTTATTAAAACCATAATCTTTTGACCATAGTACCGCAAAAACAAAATAAAGGATTAAGCCAAAATAAAGGATTAGGTTTCTTTTAAGATTCATCGGACTTAAAAGTTGCGCAATATTAATTAGAAGTAAAACGATAATTATAATAGTTAATAACACTTCGTTTATTTGTGCTAAATGTGGTGTTATAAATACTATAAATAATAGTATGGATAGTATTCTAATTGCTACTCCAATTTTGTTTTTCATATTTATATTTTTAAAAGTCGATTAGCCTTTATTAAATTCAAAGATGTTTTTTACAAAAGTTGCTATCATAAGTAATGTATTGTGATAGGAGAAGAATTGAAAGAAAAAAGAGGAATATAATCCTCTTTCTTTAATAGAATGCTTTGTTAGACCCTGTAAGTAGTCAATTTTAATTATTCATTACTTCATGTCGTCTTCAAAATGTACATCAAACATATTGGTAAAACCATTTTTTATGGTTCTATCGGCATTGATGATAAGGGTGCGGTGTACTTTAGTGATTGCCCATTTGTTTTTAATATCTTCAAAATTGGCGCAATGCAATTCGGTAATGGTTCCGAAATTATATTTTTTTAAAGCCGCTTTCCATTTATCAGAATCATCGTCTAAGTTAATTGCAATAAAGTTATAGTTAGGATATTTGGTTTTTAAATCTAAAACTTTTTTATGTGCTGCTATTAGGTGGGAAGTTAGTTTTTCTGACCAAAAGAAAAGAATTGTATTCTTAGTAATTAAAGAATTAGAAGAAATACTGTTTCCTTCAGGAGTTACCAAGTGCACTTCCGGAAGTGTTTTTCCTTCAGTAAGTAACTGAATGGCATTTCCTATTCTTAAAATCTCATTCTTTTTGCTTTTATCAGTTGAGAGTTTGTGATAGGTTATTAAAAACTCTTGGTTGTTAACCATATTTTGATCTTCCAATAAATATTTTAAAGCAATATTATTTAAAACAATATTTCTAACTCTTTCATTTTTTATTAGAGTATCTGCAATGTTCAATTTGTTAATGTTGGTTTTTAAAGCCAAATCAACATCTGTAAAATGATTGTGATAATTTACTGCACCCACATTATTAAGCATATGGTCTAAATACATTACGAAAGGCGAGAATTCGACAAGGGCTTCATTGCTATATTCAATTTTTTTTCTGAAAGTGTAAAAATCTTTCGGCAATTTAGATGTTACATCTTCACCAGTTCTCATTTTGTGAATCATTGGGTAAATTTCCTTTTTGGTATAGAACGGAAAATTTACAATTCCTTTGGCATAAACATCAAAATCATCACTCCATTTTATCTCCTCTTTTTTGGAAGCATAAAATTTTTGATTTTCTTTGTTAGTTTTATTGATGTAATTATTAAATTTATCAAAACCAAAGTCAAAAACTTCAAACATATTGTTTTTGTCCTTTTCGTTTCGAAGGTACATTTCCATTAAATAATTATTTTTTTGATCGCCACGACCACAAAAATTAATGGATTCATCAAAGTCTTTAGAATCTATATGTACCTTTATGCTATCGTTTTTATCAAAATAAACGTATTGGTATTCAGGTTCATTTTTAAAGGTATATAAACCAGGAGTAAGAGAGTCAAATTTTATTGAAAAGGTATTGTCTTTATTCAGTGGAATAGAATCTATCACTATATTATCCTTACAAAAAAGTACATAAGGACTAGTTGGATTGGACACTTCACCTCCAAAATAAGCGACATAATTATCACCTGAAAATTCCTTTTTACAGGAAGTTAATAAGGATAATAATAATGCAGGTAATACTAATATTTTGTAGAATGGGACTTCTTTCATTTAAAATTTTATTGAAAACAAATGTATTTAGATGATTTTAAATAATTTGTTAATCAATAGTTAAATAAAAGGTTAAATTATTTACTGTTAGAAGTTGTTTTTTATTACTTCAAATAGCATGGAAATTATTAATAATTACTTTCCGATACAGGAAGTTGTTTCTCTTTTATTTATAGGGGTTAGGGGCTTTGAGGTACAAATTGGATACATTTTAATAATATTAGTCATTTCAAATTTCTTTTTTATGTATTAATATTATCAATTTCATTTCCATAAGATATAATTAAAAATATCTTACTTTAGTTTTTAAATTTTTGTTAAAATTTTATCATGGATTTATTTCATGAATTCTTAAATTTCTCTAAAAATTTTTTCGAAGATAGTAATTAGTGTGTTGAGTAATATAATTTAATATTTTTCTAAAATCTTAGTTTAATATATTTTTATGAATTTGAGGTTTGAAAAAGACAACATAGAATTGCGATAGAATTGAATTATAATTTTGTAATCAAAATTATAATCACAATTTTAGATGAAAAACATTTTATTCTTAGCTTTCTTAATCATATCATTAAATACTAATGCTCAAATCAAAATTTTGTTTGATGCCTCTAAAGCTGAAAGTGCAGGAAATGCGGATTGGGTTATTGATGCTGACATACATAATATAGGTTTTTCATCAGGTCCCGCAATAGTTGGAACAGGAAATGAAGCCAATCCACAAAGAATACCAACTCCTTTACAGTCTAACATAACAGCATCTACACCTGAAGATTATTGGAATGGTGGATTGTCTAATTGGGGAATTGATTGTGTAAAACTAGGTTATGTTGTAGAAAGTTTGCCTTATAATGGTCAAATTACTTATGGTGTAGCTTCTAATTTGCAGGATTTAAGCCATTATAAAGTATTTGTAATTGATGAGCCCAATATCTCATTTACAGCCACAGAGAAAGCCGCTATTATAAGTTTCGTTCAAAATGGTGGAGGATTGTGTATTATTGCCGACCATACTATTTCTGATAGGAATAATGATGGAGTTGATTCGCCACAAGTTTTAAATGATTTAATGAGTAATAACACAGTACAAAATGACCCTTTCGGGATTGCATTTGATTACAATGATATTTCTCAAACTTCGTCTAATATTGCCAATCTACCTACTAATTCTATACTCCATGGAACAGCAGGGAATGTTACACAAGTAAAATGGTCAAGTGGAACAACAATGACTTTAAATAACACTCAAAATAGTACCGCTACGGGGTTAGTATATAAAGCCAGCTCTAGTACAACTGGATTAATCAATGTATTATGCGCTTCAGCAACATATCAAAACGGTAAAGTAGTTGCCATTGGCGATAGTTCTATTCCGGATGATGGGACTGGTGATAGTGGAGACACGCTTTATAATGGTTATATAGTTGATGCAGGCGGGAATCATCAAAAACTGTTAATGAATGCAATTATTTGGCTAGCTAGTGCAAGTCCGTTAAGTGTTGGAATTTCTAGTTTAACCGATATTAAATTTACCATAGCCCCTAATCCTATTCAAAATAAAGAGTTGAAGTTTACCTATGTGAATTCAGATAATGAGCCTACGCAACTTTTTATTTATGATACATTAGGTAGAACCATAAAACAAATGGCATTATCAAATGATGCTATTAATTTAGGTTTTATTACCATGACTGATTTGAAATCAGGAGTTTACTTTTGTAAAGTTTCTAATGCTACAAAATCTAAAGTTTTGCGGTTTGTAGTTCAATAAATACGATTATATAATTTACTGTAGATTTGTATTACTACTTACTTTACCAACTATGAAAATATTATTAATCGAAGATGAATTGGAATTGCAAAAAAGTATCCAACAATACTTTGAAATGGAAGGTAATGTTGTTGAAGTTGCTTCTGATTATGGTAAAGCAGAGCAGAAAATAGCGATTTATGACTATGATTGCATCTTGGTAGATATTACGTTGCCCAATGGTTCTGGATTGGATTTAATCAAAGAAATAAAGCTGAAGAAATCAAAAGCTGGAATTATTATCATTTCGGCAAAAAATTCGATTGATGATAAGATTTATGGTTTAGATTTAGGTGCGGATGATTATTTGCCTAAACCTTTTCATTTGTCGGAACTTAATTCCCGAATAAAAGCCTTAATTAGACGAAAAAGTTTTGATGGTAATTTAGAAATTATTGTCAATGAAATTAAAATTCTTCCAGTTGAAAGAAGTGTTTTTGTTCATAATAAAGCAGTGATTTTGACCTCTAAAGAATATGATTTACTACTTTATTTTATAGCCAATAAAAATCGTGTGGTTAGTAAAAATGCTTTAGCGGAACATCTTTGGGGGGACAACGCCGATAGATTGGATAATTTTGATTTTATATACAACCATGTAAAAAATCTACGAAAAAAGTTACTGGAAAAAAAATGTGAAGATTATCTGAAAACCATCTACGGAATAGGTTATAATTTTAAAACTGTGGAATGAAATTACTAGCTAAAACCAGTCTTTACTACCTGTTATTCAGCATTCCAATATTAATATTGTCGGGTTTTGTTTGTTATTACATCGTCACAAAAGAGGTGCAGGATGGAAATAATGAGTTACTATTAAATCGTTCAGCACAAGTTGAGCAATACTTAAAAGAAAATGAAGCAGTAGCTTTGAAGTTAATCACCAAAAGCGGTGAAGCTCAAATTAAAACCATTTCCAAATTTAATCCTAAAGCAGTAGCTAAACCTGTGTTTGCAGATACGTTAATTTTGGATAAAAAAGAAAATGAATTAGCACCGAACAGGATGATTACATCCAATGTTTCCTTTAGAAATACCAATTATCAAATTAAGATTTGGCGTAGCACTATAGAATTTGACGAATTGGTTAGAGGGATATTTTACCTGCTTGTTTTTATATTGTTTTTTCTTTTTCTGATTTCGATGCTTATTAATTTTTGGGTTTCTAAAACCTTGTGGAAACCATTTTACAAGACTGTATCTTCTTTAAAGGAATTTCGTGCCAGTGACGATGTGTTACCTAATTTTGAATTAACGACTATAAAAGAATTTTCAGCTTTGAATGATTCCCTCAGTGCTATGATGGATAAAATGATGTCTGATTATAACAGTCAAAAACGATTTACTGAAAATGCTTCACATGAAATACAAACGCCATTGGCAGTTATAAAATCTAAGGTTGATTTGCTTATTCAATCGGAGAATTTGAAAGACTATGAAATGAAGTTAATAGCCGGTATTGAAGATGCTTGCTCTAAATTAATACGTTTAAACCAATCCCTTTTATTATTGACTAAAATTGAAAACAGACAATTTAAAACTACTGAAAAGGTGTCTGTCGAAAAAATAATTGATAATTCGTTAGTTTTATTTGAAGAGCATATTAAAGCTAATAAAATAGTTGTACTCAAAAACATCGAAGAAGATTTTTTAATAACTATGAATCCTGATTTATGTTTGATACTAATTAATAATTTATTACAAAATGCCATTAGACATAATGTAGCAGAGGGAAGTATTGTGATTTTTATTAAAGCTACCAGTCTAACTATACATAACACAGGTATTGAGGAACCATTGAACATGGCATTACTTTTTAAACGTTTTCAAAAAAACTCCACATCACATTTATCCATTGGATTGGGTTTATCCATTGCAAATGAAATCGCTGAAGTAAGTGGATTATCGCTAAAATATAAATTCATTGCCAATAGGCATCGGTTTACATTAACGAATAAATAACAATTGCCACAGTATTAGAATAGAATCAAAATAGATTTGATTATTAGGTTTGTACTGTAAAATAATTTACAATAAAATTAAATAAAGATATTATGAAAAAAGTAATGATGATTTTAGCAATTGTATTTATATACAGTTGCTCTTTTGCAAGCACACCACCAAAAGTGGTATCTGATGCTTTTACGAAAAAATTCCCTACGGCAACGAAAGTTAGTTGGGGTAAGGAAGGTCCAAAGGAATGGGAGGCAGAATTCACGCTCAATGGCGAAAAAATTTCTGCTAATTTCGGTCAAGATGGTACTTGGTTAGAAACGGAACAAGAAATTAAAGCTTCAAGTTTACCCGCAGCCGTTTTAGCTAACGTTAAAATGAAATATAGTGATTGGAAAATTGCAGAAGCAGATAAAACGGAAACTGCTAAACACGGAATCATTTATGAACTTGACCTGAAAAAAGGATTAAAAAGTAAAAGCCTTGCTTTTAAAGCAGATGGCACAGCTGTAAAAGAATAATTTTAAACTTTTAGTTTTAAAATAAAATGGGAGTTAGTGTAAAAACTGGCTTCCTTTTTTTTATATAATTTTTCTTAAACTCACATAGATTTTAAATAGAATTGTATTTCATATTTGTGTCATTCAAATTAAAAAACAGTAATTATCAATTTTGATGAGCATCCCTACAAAAAATCTAATTTTACTAATTTTAGTACTCCCATTTTATTTATTAAATGCGCAGGAACTGTCAAAAAAAGACAGCATAAGCAATGAAAATTTAAAGTTTAAATATAAACAATTAATTATTCCAACCTTATTGATTGGCTATGGAGTTATTGGTTTAGCAAGTGATGATTTAAAGGATTTCAATTTAGGAATACGAAATGAAGTGACAGACGACATTGATGGCAAACTTACCATTGATGATTATTCACAATACGCTCCCGCATTGTCGGTTTATGCTTTAAATTTATGCGGAATAAAAGGCAAAAATAATTTGCGTGACAGGAGTATAATTCTTGGTACATCTTACTTATTAATGTCAGGCACAGTGATGGGTTTAAAGTCGTCAACCAAAGTGGAACGCCCCGATGGGAGTGGTTTTAATTCATTTCCTTCAGGTCATACCGCTACAGCTTTTGCAGGAGCAGAATTTATGTGGCAAGAATATAAAGATGTTTCTGTTTGGTATGGAATATCAGGATATATTGTAGCTACTGGAACAGGGTTTTTCAGAATTTATAACAATAAACACTGGTTAACAGATGTAGCCGCAGGTGCTGGAATAGGAATTTTAAGTACTAAAGTGGCTTACTGGATTTTCCCTTATGTAAATAAACATATTTTTAAATCTAAAAAGAATATCAGTACAGGAATGATTGCTCCTTTTTATAACGGAAATCAAATGGGCTTAGGCATGATTTTAAATCTAAAATAACCATTTAAACTAAAAGTAATTCAGATATTTACACTTTAAAAATAAGACTATGAAAAAAATAATTTCCCTTCTATTTATAAGTTTTTGCATTAGTAGTTGCATAGCGCAAACGTATAAAGTATCTAAAAAAATCAATATTGTTGGCGATGAAGGATGGGACTATCTTGCCGTTGACGATGTAAACCAACACTTATTTGTGTCGCACGGGAGTGTGGTGAATGTGGTTGATTTAAAAACCGATAAAACCATAGCGACCATTCCCGATACTAAAGGAGTTCATGGTATTGCTATTGCCAATGATTTGAATAAAGCGTTTATTACAGATGGCAAAGACAATGCTGTTACGATTGTTAATCTTACCACTTTTGAACTAATTGAAAAAGTTATTATTCAAGGACAAAAACCAGATGCTGTTCTATATGATAAATTTTCGCAAAAGGTATTTACTTATAATGCCAAAAGCAGTGATGCCACAGTTATTGATGCTGTTACCAATAAAATTATAAAAAACATTCCGCTTGATGGCAAACCTGAATTTTCTGTGACCAACGCCAAAGGATTGATTTATGTAAATATTGAAGATAAAAACCAAATCAAAACCATTGATACCAAAACTCTTGAAGTGATTGCTACTTGGAGCATCGCTCCTGGAGATGAACCGTCGGGGCTTGCCATAGATTTGGAAACAAACAGATTGTTCTCGGTTTGTGGTAATAATTTAATGATTGTGGTTGATGCCACTAATGGGAAAATCATCAAAACCTTACCAATTGATGATGGTTGTGATGGAGTGACTTTTGATGCCAAAAGGAAATTGGCTTTTAGTTCCAATGGAATAGGAACTATTACCGTTGTCAAAGAAGAAAATGCAAATGCCTTTTCAGTTCAGGAAACAGTAAAAACACAAAAGGGGGCTAGAACCATTGCCTTAAATAAATCGACTGACCAATTGTATTTATCGACAGCTGATTTTGGTGCTAAACCAGAACCAACAACAGAAAATCCAAAACCACGCGCTAGTTTAATTCCAAATTCTTTTGTTGTTTTGGTAGTTGAAAGTGCTAAGTAATACTAATTGATTTTGAGTAAATTAATACAATGAAATCAACCTTTTTTTTCATCCTTGTTTTGTTTAGTGTCAAGTCTTTTTCGCAAGAAAAGGACTTACGCTTTTATATGGAAAAAGCACAAACAAATTCACCTTTGCTAAAAGATTTATCCAATCAAATTAAATCGAATTCCATAGATAGTTTGTTGAATAAAGCCAATTATAAACCTCAAATTGCAGGAAACTTAAATGCAAATTATGCTCCAGTTTTGAATGGTTTTGGATATGACACGGCTTTAAGTAATGGACAAACTATTTCAGGACTAGTTGGCGTAAATAAAAAAATTATTGGTAAAAACCAAGTTAATTCGCAAGCGGAAAGTTTTCAACTGCTCAAAGAATCATTAGTTTTAAACAAAAAAATCGCCAGTAAAGATGTAAACAAATTAATTACTGCTCAATACATTACTGCTTCGGGAAGTGCTGAACAATTGGATTACAACCAAAAAATGGCATCATTACTCAAAGATGAAGCTACCATTCTTAAGAAGTTAACCCAAAATTCCATATACAAACAAACCGATTATTTGGTTTTCCTTTCTACCATAAAGCAACAGGAATTACAAGTTTTACAATTGAAGCAGCAATATCAAAATGATTTGGGATTGCTCAATTACTTATCGGGAGAAGCCGATACCACTTTCGTGAATTTAAAAAAGCCCGATGTTACGCTAAAGACAATCCAATCTGCTGACAAAATTGTATTTGCAAAACAATTTGAAGTAGATAGTCTTAAAATTATCAACCAAAACAAACTAATTGATAATGCCTATAAACCATCCTTGTCATTATTAGGTGATGCAGGATATTTATCAAGTCTTACTTATGAAGCGCATAAAAATTTTGGGTTTAGTGTTGGGTTAGGTTTGTCTGTTCCTATTTATGATGGCAATAAAAAATCATTGCAGCATCAAAAGAATGAAACAGCATTGGCTACTAACTTAGCTTATAAAGCTAATTTCAATAAACAGTATCAACAGCAATTATTGATACTCAATCAGAAATTAAAACAAGCAGTTGCCATTGAAAATCAATTACAATCCCAACTTCAAATTGTGGATGCACTGATTGAAGCAAATAAAAAATTGTTACTGACAGGCGATGCTCAAATCACCGATTTTGTAATTGCTATTGGCAATGTGATTACTATAAACAATTCAATTTCGCAAAATAAAATCAATAAACTTCAACTCATTAATGAAATCAATTATTGGAGTTCTAATGAATAATATTATGAAAAAATCTATCCTATATTTTATTCTAATCACTACTTTCTTTATTTCTTGTAAAGATACCAATGTAGTAGAAAAACCAATTGATGCAAGCGTTCCAGTAACTTTAACTACAATTGACACTTCGGGAATTGCAAGTTATATTGACCTTAATGCAACGGCAACCTATTTGGTAAAAAATACTATAAAAGCCAATGCAACAGGTTATTTGAACTCGGTTAATGTTTCGGTTAACGATTTTGTAACTAACGGAAAGGAATTGTTTTCAATCAAAACTCGTGAAGCAAAAGTGTTGGGAAACACCATTAATAAAATAGATCCAACACTCAACTTTGGTGGTGCTATTCGAGTTCGCTCTAACACTAACGGAATTGTAACGATGGTTAATGTGCAACAAGGAGATTATGTTCAGGATGGTGATGCTTTGGTGACAATAAATGACACTAAAAGTTTTGGAATAGTATTGAGTTTGCCCTATGAACTGAAAAGATATATCGTAGTTGGGCAACAATTGAATGTTGCTTTGCCCGATGGCACTACAAGAAAAGCAACAGTTCAAAAATTTATGCCAACGGTTGATGCAACTTCACAAACTCAGAATGTTGTATTAAAAATAAATGGGAAACAAGATATTCCAGAGAATTTAATTGTAAAAGTCAGAATAAACAAATCATCGAATTCCAAAACAATATCGCTACCAAAATCGGCAGTATTGAGTGATGAAACGGAAACGGATTTTTGGATTATGAAAATGATAAACGACAATACAGCTATAAAAATTCCAATTAAAAAAGGAATTCAAACCGAAGATAAAATTGAAATTTTATCGCCAGTTTTAACTCGTGACGATAAAATTTTGCTAACAGGAAATTACGGCGTAGCTGATACGATTAAGGTAAAAGTGATTAAAAACTAATTGTAATGAACAACTTTTTTGTAAAACATAAAAACGGTTTAAGTGCCGTTATCTTCCTAATTATTTTGGGTGGATTTTTTGCGTATTCAAAAATGCAAACTAGTTTATTTCCCGAAATTACCTTTCCAAAAATTAAAATCATTGCCGATGCGGGACAACAACCCATAGACAAAATGATGATTACGGTTACTAAACCACTTGAAAATGCTATTAAAAAAGTTCAGGATTTAAAAACCGTTCGCAGTACAACCAGTCGTGGGAGTTGTGAAATCTCAGCTTTTATGGATTGGAAGTCGGATATTGATTTGGGCAAAACCAGAATAGAAGCACAAATTAACCAAATCAAAAATGATTTACCGCCAGATACACAAATCACGGTGGAGAAAATGAATCCTTCTATTCTTCCAGTTATTGGTTATGCAATCGAAGGTAAAGGGAAATCTGCGATTGAGTTAAAAAAGATAGCCAATTTTACTATCAAGCCATTCCTTTCTCAAATTGATGGTGTTTCCGAAATTCGAATTATTGGAGGTAAAGAAAAAGAATATTGGTTGTCTTTGGATTTTGATAAAATGGCAGCATTGGGTATTACACCAAATGTTATTTCACAAGTTTTAAACCAAACTAATTTTATAAAATCGAATGGTTATTTATCTGATTATCGCTATTTGTATTTAACCATTACCGATGCGCAAGTGGATAAAAAAGACGAACTCGAAAATCTAGTTATCAGCAATAACGGAAAAGGAATAGTCACCCTAAAAGACATCGCAGTTGTTGAAATTAAAGAAGCCAAAGAATATATAAAAGTCAATGCCAATGGCAAGGAAAGCATTCTGGTTGCGGTTATCAAACAACCCAATTCCAATTTGATTTCGTTGACAGATGCCATGAATTCTAAATTAGAAGATTTAAAAAAAATACTTCCAAACGGAATCAAAATAACGCCTTATTATCAGCAGGCTACTTTTGTAAATGATGCAGTAAAAAGTGTTACCGATAGTTTATTAATTGGATTATTATTAGCCATAATTGTTGCTGTACTGTTTTTGAAGTCTGCCAAAGCAAGTGCCACCATTTTGATAACGATTCCTGTAACGTTAGGGTTAACACTTATTGTTTTGTATCTCACGGGAGGAACGTTCAATATTATGACTTTGGGTGCGATTGCAGCTGCTTTGGGATTGATTATAGACGATGCGATTGTAGTTGTTGAGCAAATTCACCGAACACACGAAGAGCATCCTGACGAACCAACGGTAACACTTTTGCAAAAAGCGATTCACTACTTATTTCCTGCAATGGTTGGTTCTTCCATTAGTACGATTGTGATATTTTTCCCTTTTGTTTTGATGAGTGGTGTAGCAGGTTCTTATTTCAAAGTGTTAACGGATACGATGATTATTACACTGGTTTGCTCATTTTTTGTCACTTGGTTGCTGCTTCCGGTAGTTTATTTGTTGCTTACCAAAAAAGAAAAAACAACTTCTGAAAAACAAGTAACGTTCGAAATACATGAAGTAAAAACTCAAAAATGGGTTGCTTATTTTATTGAAAAGCCTATTATTAGCATTGTTTTTTGTATCGTTCTAGTGCTCTCTATTTTTATCATTTTACCAAATTTAGAAACAGGGTTTTTACCCGAAATGGATGAAGGTAGTATCATTTTGGATTATGAAAGTCCACCGGGAACTTCGCTTGAGGAAACCGATAGAATGCTTACCGAGGTAGAAAAAATAATCATTAAAGTTCCCGAAGTTGAAGCATATAGCAGAAGAACGGGAACGCAAATGGGCTTTTTCATAACAGAACCCAATCGAGGTGATTATTTAATTCAACTAAAGAAAAAACGAAGTAAAACCAGTAACGATGTGATTGATGAAATTAGAGCTAAAGTAGAAGCCACACAACCCGCATTGCGAATAGATTTTGGACAGGTTATTGGCGATATGTTGGGTGATTTAATGAGTTCCGTTTCGCCAATCGAAGTAAAAGTATATGGAAACAACCAAGCCCAGTTGCAAAAAATAGCCAAAGAAGTTACTGCTATTGTTGAAAAAGTAAAAGGAACTGCGGATGTTTTTGATGGAATTGTTTTGGCTGGTCCTGCTGTAAATATTGAACCCAATTATTCAAAATTAGCTCAGTATGGAATTACACCTACCGATTTGCAATTTCAAATGCAAACAGCACTAGAAGGTAATGTTGTTGGCAGTTTATTAGAAAATGAAAAACAAACGCCAATCAGATTGATTTATGCTAATGGTCAGAAGCGAAGTTTGGAGGACATCAAACAACTCAAAATATTTTTACCCAACGGACAATCTATACCTATTTCGAGTTTGGTTACAATTTCTGTCCAAAAGGGTGTTGCCGAAATTGAGCGTGAAAATCTTCAAATGATGAGTGTCATAACAGGACGATTAGACAACCGAGATTTAGGAAGTGTCATGCAAGAAATTCAGACTAAAGTTACTAATGATATTCATTTGCCAACTGGTTATTATATTGAATATGCAGGAGCTTACAAAGACCAACAACAATCTTTTAGAGAATTATTAATGATTTTAATAGCTTCATCCTTGTTGATTTTTGGTGTTATTTTATTTTTGTTTAGAGATTTTAGAATTGCTTTAACTATACTTCTAATTTCTGTGTTAGGCATCTCAGGAAGCTACATATTGCTCTTTATAACTGGAACTCCCTTAAATGTTGGAAGTTATACTGGTATTATTATGATCGTTGGTATTATATCAGAAAATGCCATTTTTACTTTTCTGCAATTTAGAGAAACATTCAAATTAACTCGAAACGTAAATCAATCAATAATCTATTCCATTTCAACGAGATTGCGTCCAAAATTAATGACGGCTTTAGGGGCTATAATTGCGCTTTTGCCTTTAGCAATTGGAATAGGTACAGGTTCAGAATTACACCAACCTTTGGCGATTGCAGTCATTGGTGGATTTCTAATTGCAATGCCTTTATTGCTAATCGTATTGCCAAGTATATTGTGTTTGGTGTATAAAAACGAGAAACATTTTAAGCATTTGGAGTAGATTTAGAGCTTCTATTTAATTCCTCATTGAACAAACCTAAGTTTCAGAATAAGAGTTAGTTTTGTTAACAAAAATCTTTCTTGTAATTTGTGTTTTATTGATAATTCATTCAGTTTTTTTGCTTTAATTATAGTTTAAGCTAAAACTTCATTCTCTGAATATTAACCGCATATAGAATTGAAGAGCCTTGACACCAATGATATGAAAAATCCTTACAGCATTCCTACATAATTCGCAAAATATTAACTAATTTGGTAATCTAAATAAAGTGTTACTAAATGGCGTTATTCCAAGCATCTGTACTCAAAAAATATTTGAGCCAACAAGATACATACCAGATTCAAAAAGCATATAAAAAATATAGCAAGTATTTTCACAATACTGCTATTCAGGAAAACATTCGCAACAGCAAAGAAGAACAATTTCAAGAGGGTTTTTTAAGAGAGTTATTTGTCGACATCTTGGGTTATACACTCAATCCCGTTCCAAAATTTAATCTAACCACCGAATTCAAAAATCTGAAAGGAGCTAAAAAAGCGGATGGTGCAATACTAAAAGACGGTAAAGCCTTAGGAGTTATTGAACTTAAAGGAACTGATACTAAAGACCTCGAAAGTATTCGTCAACAAGCTTTTGATTATAAAGCTAATCATGTAGGTTGTAATTATGTAATTACTTCCAATTTCGAAAAATTAAGGTTCTACATCAATGATGCTGTGGAATATGAAGAGTTTAATTTATTTACACTTACTGTAAAGCAATTTGAAATGTTATACCTATGCTTGGCAAAGGAAAACATACTATCAAATAAACCACTCACTATAAAAGAAACCTCTATACTGGAGGAAAAAGAGATTACAAATAGATTTTATGGAGACTACTCATTATTCAAGCGTGAGTTGTTTCGTGATTTGGTAAAGCAAAATCAAAGCAATGTATTGTTTCGTGATTTGAGCGACAAAAAATTCAAGTTGACACTTTTCAAAAAGTCACAAAAACTTTTAGACCGTTTTCTTTTCATATTGTTTGCCGAAGATAGGGGTTTATTAACTCCAAATACTATTACAACTATCAATAATGAATGGAAAGCATTGAAAGAGTTGGATGTGGAAATGCCATTATATGACCGTTATAAACAATACTTCAGTTTTCTCGATACTGGTCGCAAAGGCACAGACAAGAAAGAAGAAGTTTTTGCCTATAATGGTGGATTGTTTCAACCTGATGCTATTTTAGATGCCATCATTATTGACGATGAACTACTTTATCGACATACAAAACACTTAACAACCTATCATTTCGAAAGTCAAGTTGATGTGAATATACTTGGACACATCTTTGAACATTCTTTAAATGAAATTGAAAGCATCAACGCAGAAATTGAGGGAACTGATTTCGATAAACAAAAAACTAAACGAAAAAAAGATGGTGTTTTCTATACTCCAAAATATATTACTAAGTACATAGTCGATAATACCATTGGAAAACTATGTGCCGAGAAAAAACAAGAGATTGGAATTGTTGACGAAGAATATGCAAAAGGGCGTAAGAACCGCCACGAAGCAACCATTAAAAAACTAGACCAACAACTTAAAGATTATCGAGAATGGCTATTAGAATTAACCATTTGTGACCCTGCTTGTGGTTCAGGAGCATTTCTTAACCAAGCATTAGATTTCTTGATAAAAGAACACAATTATTTAGACGAACTCAACAAGCAGCTCTTAGGTGGCTTTTTTGTGTTTCCCGATATTGAAAACCAAATTTTGGAACATAATATTTATGGAGTTGACCTCAATGATGAAAGTGTAGAAATTGCAAAACTTTCTTTGTGGTTAAGGACAGCGCAGCCAAAACGAAAACTAACTAGTTTAAACAATAATATCAAATGTGGTAACTCACTTATAGAAAGTAAAACCATTGCCGGCGACAAAGCTTTCAATTGGAAAGAACAATTCCCAGAGGTATTTGCTAAAGGTGGTTTTGATGTTATTATTGGGAATCCTCCTTATGTTTTTGCAAGAGATAATTTTCGTCAAGATGAAAAGGATTATTTTGTTTCGAAATATGTATCAGCCAAATATCAAATCAACACTTATTTGTTGTTCATAGAAAAATCAGTTCTTATTCTAAAAGATAGTGGGATATACGGTTTGATTATTCCAAATTCTTGGCTAATGATGTATTCGGGAGAAGGATTAAGGAAGTTTTTATTAGAAACTAATAAGCTAAATCAGATTATCAATTTGGCTGGATTTTCTTTTGAAACGGCAAATGTTGAAACAGTAATTTTATTAGCCGAAAAAGAAACAATTAAAAAGGAAAACACCGTTGAAATATTATTAAACAATGGCAACGAATTCTATTTTTCGCATTCAAAAAAACAAACTGAATTTTCTAAAAATAAAGGATATGAATTCAAAGTTTTCTTAGATGATGATAGCGATGAATTGAATTTAAAAATAGTTAAGAACTCTGAAATATTAGATAATCTTGTAGAAATTAAAGCAGGTCTGCAAGCTTATGAAAAAGATAAAGGAGAACCCAAACAAACGGCTCAAGATGTTGTAAACAGACCTTATGATTATGACTATAAATTTGACGATAACACTCATAAATATTTAGACGGAAAAGATGTTGGAAGATATTTTACTAGTTGGTCAGGCTTATATTTAAAATATGGGAAACACCTCGCAGCACCTAGAACATTCAACTTATTTGATGGAAAAAAAATCATAGTCAGAGAGATAACAGGTAATTACCCAAAGTGTATAATTGCAACTTACAATGAAGAAATATATTTGTATAATAGAAGTAATATTGCTATTGTAGAAAAAACGAACTCTGATATTTCTTTAAAGTACATTCTAGCAGTTTTAAACAGCAAATTGTTATCCTACTACTTTGTAAAAAACACAGCAAAATCAGTTAGAAAACTATTCCCAAAAATTATTTTAAATGATTTACGAAAGTTCCCAATCAAAAAAATAAATCCAGTTGAACAAGAACCATTTATTAAAAATGCTGATAAAATACTAGGCTTAAATAAAGATTTTCAAGGAGTAAATACAAAATTCAACAATTACTTTTCAGGGCAATACAAACTAGAAAAATTAACTAAAAAGTTAGAAAACTGGAGCGAATTAGCGTTTACAGAATTCATTTCAGAACTTAACAAAGCCATAAAGGCAACAGGAAAAACACCTTTAACCAAAAAGGACGAGTTTGATTGGATAGAGTTGTTTGAAGAAAACAAAGCGAAAGCACAAAACCTAAAATCTCAAATTGAAACTACAGAAAACGAAATAGATAAAATGGTTTATGAGTTGTATGGGTTGAGTGATGCGGAAAAAGAAATTGTAGAGAATAGTTAATGTAATAAAACATAAATCTCAATAAACTTAATAAAATGGCGAACGCTATAGAGGATTTATCAAGATTATCATTTGATAAAAAAGAATGGATTACTGAACTTAAAAACAAGGTTTGTCAAAATGGCAAACTTGAAGTTGAAGATATTCAAACGGCTTTTGATAAAATACTTTCAGAAACTGAATTAGAAGATATTGAAATATTGAGTTCTGATTCTAATACCGCTGTAGTTGAAAAGACGATTTTAAGTATTTATGAAAATCAAAATATAGGCGGATTATATGACAATAAAAAAATTGATTTTAGTCCGTTATTTACTCTGATTTACGGGAAAAATGGTAGTGGAAAATCAACATATTATAAAGCTTTAAAAGATGCTTTTTATAGTAATCAGAACATAAAAGGAAATATATATAATGGTAGTACTGCTGAATCAAAAGCAAAATTTGATTTTACTAAAAAAAGTGAGCATTTAAAACTTCAAAAAAAAGGTACAAATATCAATTCAGGTGATATTGAGACTGTAGATTGGATAGCTGGTACACAACACAATTCAAAGATTAAATTCTGTGATAGTGAAATCTTAAAAAGTTCTTTATCTAAAAAAGAAGCCGGATGGAGTGTTGATAGATATAAGTTAGGATATTTTGATATTCTAAGAGACGGAGTAATGAAAGTAGAAGAAAAAACAACAGAAAAAATTAATAGTCTCTCAACTTCATATACTTCCAATTTAACCACTATCACAAATGGCTTGGTTTCCAATGAGCCAAATTCGATAAAAACATATTTTACAATAAATCAAAGTAACTTTGAATTACTGACTACAAAACTGGGGGAACTTATTTCTCTTGAATTAGAAGCAAATCATGTAGAAAAAAAAGAAACTGCACAAAGAAAGTCAACAACATCAATTATTGATTTTACAACAAAAATTGAACTACTAAAATCAAAAATCACTAGTTTAGATAAAATCGTTTCATTTTGTGAAACGAAAAGCAAATTACTATATGAAATAGAAAGTATAAAAGTAAAAATTGCTCGTTTAAAGCTATTGAAAGAGAGTTTGGATTTTTCAAAATTTGAACAATATCAATTAGTATTTAATCCCAATGAAAATAACGACAAGTTTATTGAATTGATAAAAAAGATTACTGAAACAGCACTAGCTTTTAATTATATAAATTATCCAAATGATGTAGATAAATGTTTTTATTGTAATCAAGTCTTACCCGAAGAAAATCTAAAACTCATTCAAGAAATTCATTCTATTGTTGGAAATGAAGTTAATACTGAAATCGAAACATTATCAAACGAAATTGAGTTATTCAAAACTAAAATAGATAGAATTACTTTTGAATTCTTTGACTTTGATTACAAAAGTATTGGTGAAGTTTATTCTATTTTACTGAAGACAGTTGTCAATATTAAGGATGTTCACGAAAATGTTTTGAAAAATTCTGATTTATCTACTTTAAAAAATGAACTAGATGATTTAAATATCACAACTGACTTTACTGTAAATATTGAACTTACCGAACTGTTATCAATTATTGCATCATCTGATAGAAACAACATAAAAACAGAACTGTCAGTAGCCAACAAAGAATTAGAAGATATTGAGCAAACAAAAGCAAAAGCATTAAAAGAATTAAATGAACTCTTAGACACAGAGTTTTGTTTTAACCAAAAAGAATTACTCAAAAAGATTTTAGCCGATTTAGTAAATCATTCAAAGTATAAAGCACAAAGCGGTTTCTTTTCAACTTATAAGACCAAAATATCACGAGAAAAAGGAAATGTTGAAAGACGATTAATACAAGCTGATTACTTAGTTACTTTTAATCAAAACTTAGATTTCTTTGAACTTCCAAAACGAGACAAAATCGACAGGACATTCTCAAATCCTGATGGTAAAAGTAAAATAGATGTTAGTATTAAAAGTGGTGGAGATAGTTTTGCAATTAACTCAATTTTAAGTGAGGGAGAAGCAAAAGTTTACTCATTGTGTGATTGGCTGACTGAATTAAAATACGATGATAATAACATTCTCGTATTTGACGATCCAATTACCAGTCTCGACCAAGTTAACATATATAAAGTTGTAGAAAAAATAATTGAATTAAGTAAAACATATCAAGTTATAGTTTTCACACACAATTTTGAATTCTATCATAGATTGGTTCAACAATCTTTAGGAGGCTCTCCAATTGATAAAGGAAAATGTGAAATATGTGATAATGAAATTATTGCAAATCAATGTATTGGATTTAATACTACAACAAGTAGTACACACAAATGTTCGAGCTATTATACAATAAATAGTATTATTCAACCCGGACAAATAGTTGAAGAAGTTTTGTTTCTTACTCTCAATTGGGAAAAAAGGTTTGAGATTATTAGAAACAATCTTTTAGCAGGTGACATATCTGAAGTTGATAAACATTTAAGAACATCCATAAATAATTTTTTTGAAAGATTTGTTTTGAATGATATTAAAAGGCAAGTGTATAAAAATAATGATTTAATAAAGGAATGGAGAGACATGAGGGATATTGATGAAGCTGACTATAATACATTAATGGATGTCCACAATAAAATATCAGGAGAAGGAACTGTACACGAGTCATCGCCAGAGGTAAGAACTACTTTAGATGCTCAAGGATATATTAGAGAATTTAATAAAGTGGTAAGAGCTATTAATAATATAAGAAGTTATGGCAATCCTACGCCACCAAGAGCAATAGAAGAAATTCCTATTTGATAAATTATGAAAAGTAAAAAAGGAAATTGCCATTTATGTGGAGAATTCAAAGAGCTTACATTTGAGCATATTCCACCGAAAGCAGCTTTCAATGATACTCCAATATTAATTCAAAAACACGAACACTTGTTTGATGAAAAAAGTTATGTTTATGGAAAATCAATAAGAAGTAATAATGGTTCTGGTTCCTATTGTTTTTGTAAAAGTTGTAACAATAATACTGGTACTTGGTATGCTAGAGATTTTTCGGAATTTGTTGGTCAAGCGCACATTCACTTTAATAATGTTGAAAAAGTAAATAGAACTAATCTTATTGAATTTAATTTTAAACCTTTGAATGTTTTGAAGCAAATCCTAACTATGTTTTTAGCTATTGACCATTCAAATTTTCTCAAAAATGATAAAGAATTAGTAAATTTCATTTTAGAAAAAGATAACAATTCATTACCTGATAAGTATCAAGTTTATTTATATAATACGATTTCAAACCATAAAAGACTATATGGAATTCAATGTAATAATTTTAATGGGAGAATGAATACTCATTCTGAAATTACATTTAATCCTTTTGGTTATTTTCTAACAGTTGATTCTCCTCCACCTGTTGAGATAATGACAAATGTAACAGATTTTAAAAAGTTCGAATTTAATGAGCAGAAGAAATATATAATTCCGTTATTTTATTTAAAAACGGATAATATGTATTTAGGACAGTATGAATAAAAAATGATTTATTTAGTTTTAATTGCCGTCCCAGTGACAATACAAACCTAAAGCACCTTATTTAAAAGGAATTGAAAGATATTGCAATGGTATTGCAATGATTTAGGATGATAATTGCAATGCCATTGTAATTATCATTAGAAATAAGAATCACTTATTTTTATCGGAGAGTATTTATTTTTCTAAAAATATCTTCCAAATCATTGTTGTAAATCCCTTCAAGTTTTAATTGCTCGTCCGTTTTACTTTCGGTCATATCCCATATTTTGGCATTTATTCCCAATGAAATAAGAAATGGGATTTTGTTCAAAATTATGCTGACGGCATTTTCGCTCATATCGGGAATGATTAGCACATTATGACCAATTAAAGGGCTTACTTTATTTTCTGTTAATCCGTTAATTCCGCCATAAGCCAACCAAACATATTGTGGAAATAAGATATAGCCTATTATGGCTGTTTTTTCGCTTTCAGTTAATACGATTGTTCTCTTTGTTTTGATTTTATCGTAAATCAAATGTTCTCCAAATAAGCAGTTAAAATACCCATCTTCATTTTTATAAGGAACTTTAAACTTATTAGTTCGTTTACCATTTGTATCATAGTAAGCTATTTTAGCTTTTTGAACATTTAGATTAGTGTTTATGCTCCAAAATATAATCCCACCATCATTACTTGTGCCAAGGCAATAAGTTTCTTTTGCATCTTCTGTTTTTAATTCTCCGTACATTTTGCGTAAATATTGAAGCAGATTGTTTTCGGGATTTATTTTGAAATACTTCCAAATTATTGATTCATCTATGAATTTTTGAGTGGTTATTTTGGGCGGATTTATAATGCTATTTTTAGTCGGAATAAAGTCTGTTTGAAATTTGCTGTCTAATTCATCCCAAACATATTCGTTTCCGTTTTCATCAACATAGATAGTTGGAGGTAATGAAGTTTTTCCGCAAGAATGACAAAAGCCATACTCTTGACCTAGATTTTTATAGTTGATAAATTTTCCGTCTGTATTATTTCTACCGCAACAAGGAGTGATTAATTTATAATCTCTTTTGGAATTGAATGTAAGTTCTAATTTGGTTTTTTGGAGCATAATCATATTATTTTGGTTTGCAACCTGCAACTTGCAATATTCTAATTAATCATTGTTAAGTATTGAATTTATTAACTATTCAGGGGTTTTATGTTTTAATTTCAAGTTGCAAGTTGCATTAATACGTTATTCCATTTTCTTGATATTGATGATTTATTCATTCCAGTAATGGCAACAACATCTTTTTGACTGGCATTGTTTTTTATTGCTAATCTGATAATATCTTCGGTTGTTGGTAATTTTTCTTTTTGACTGATATTTTCATCTAAAACAATTTTGAAGTTTATGAAATAGAACTCAAGAATTAGAATTGCAATTTCAACCGTTTCAACATTGATTTTACTTTGATATGTTTGCCTTTTTGAATTTAAAATTAAGTGTGTTAAAAGGCTTATTTTGTGAATGTTTATCATCATTTTTGAGATATATTCTTTGCTTAAATCATTCGCTTTATTTTGACGATTTATTAATTCTTGGGAATAATCAAACAGCCTATTATTAGCATTTGAATCAAGCTCTATTTGTAAATCATCCATTTCAAAAGTGTTTTCTATTTCGGTACGATAATTTAGAAGATTGATTAGGGATTTAGAGTAATTTTCAGATACTTCAATAGAAATATCATTTATCGATAATTGATTATTCATTGTCAATTTATTAGTAAAAAGGATTCGGTCTATTAATCCGCTTTCTAAATTTCCGTCTGCAAATAGTTTCGGAACAAATTGACTTTGGATTGAACCTAATAACGTTGGATATGATTTTTCAATCCTAAAACTTTCTGTTGTTTTACGTGATATATCAATGTGCTTATTAGTATTTCCTTGCAAAAAGAAAGTTCTCCAAGCTGTGCCCTCCGTACTGCTTTTACTTGCCATTTTTTCGATAATGAAATAGAGTTCATCGATAAAAATTCCAATCGAATATTTGTTTTTATAATGTGTATAAATTGCCGATTCAATTGTAGCATCTTGTAGAAATAATTGTTTTCTGTCGCTTTTTTCAGTTTCTTCTAATTCGATATTGTTTTTTTTGAATTCTTTATATTTTTCGTTGTCATATTTTACCAAAGGAAATGTTGCTAAATCCATTGCTGGGGATTTAATGTCTCCACGACTTCCAATTATAGAAAAATATAGATTGGCATAATTTATATATCCCATCGCTTTTATTGAAAAGGCAAGACCACCAGCATTGCTGAAAGCAAACAATATTGAACTTAGTAAATACTCCTTTGGAATCCTTTTTAAAGTAAACGCATCGTTAATTAATGTTTTGATTTCAATTGGCATTTTGGAAATTATTTGTTCCAATTGATTAACTGCAATTTCTTTGTTCGTTTTAAAAGCGTTACCAATTATAGTATCTATTTCTTTAATACTGTTTATTTCCATCTAAGTTCAGGCTTTAGGTAAACAATGGTTTTGGTCTCCATATCGTAATATGGCTTTGTGCCATCGATCGATTCAGGAGCATTTATAATGAGATGATACCTTTGTTTTAAATTATTTGCCAAGTTTTGTAAATCTTTCCTTGTCGCAGGCTTATTTTCTTCGCTTGTGAATAGGCTTGTTAACGCATTCACAGCTAATGTACCAGCCGCTGCATTGCCAACACCAGCTAAACTCATTTTTTCAACTTTTAGAGGTTCTTTTTTTTCGACTTCCTTTTTTGCAATGTTTAATCCAGTAGTATTTTTTGTTACAAATGCTCTAGTTCTGCAACTATTACTACAATACTTTTGTTTCTTGCGTCTATTGGGTTTATAATCTTTACCACAATACTGACATCGGTATAAATAATTGTCCATGTTCGTAAATGTTACGTTAGATTAACGATTAAATAGCTGTTTTTTCATCAAATACTCATCTGCTTTAGTTTCAATATCAGATTTTGTATTGTGCTTTCCATTATTAATCCATTGCAAAATACTTTCCTTTGAAAAGTATAATTTCTTGCCCACTTTATGGAAGGGGATTTTTTTTCGATGAACTAAACCATATATGCTAGACTTAGCCAGATTGATAAGTTTAGCGGTTTCGTCAATACTCATATAGGCATCATCTTTAGAAGATTCAGATGGTGCAATTGCCTTTTTAATGTTTTCTGTAATTTGCTCTGCTAGTACTTTTATTCCTTCTTCTGAGAGCATGTAAAATTGTTGTTTTTCCATACTTCAAAGGTTCATATTAATGGGTGTGGATATTTGTGTGGTTTAATGTGTGGTTTTGAAATTTTCAGAAAAATGTAAATAAATCAATTCGTTGCAACTTTAATTTTATTAAAAATAAAACCCAATTAACGTTTTCTTTAAACATCAATTGGGTTTGTAAATAAAAATGTGTGGATTTTTTTATGTATTATTTATTCATTTTTTGCTAACTTTTTTAGATTAGTTAGTTTCGTATGTTCTTTATAGAGTATTGATTTGATATATTTTGTTGTATCCGAAAGATTTAAATCTTTTATTTTTTTTACTAAGGTTTCAATGAACATTATTCTTTCATCTTTTTCTATATATTCAATTCCCTTTGTGAGAACTTTATACTGAACGGTGTCTCTATATTTCATCTTGTCAAATGAATTCAAATCTTTAATCTCTATAATGCTCATTAAGCGGCATAGTTCTGTAGCCGGTAAATTGAATGGTTTTTCGTTGTTTTTTTTCTGAATAGCATTATTTGCTATGTTATCACCTAATGCTTTACACATAATGTGAAACAAAAATGACTTTTCAACATTACTTAATTTATCAATAGAAGTTTTTATTCTACTTTCTTCGGTGGTAGTAAATCCTTCTTGTTGGATTGATGAATTAAAGTTATTTATTAATCTTTCGCTAGTTGAAATATCGGTTCTATCTACTGAACTACTAATTTCGTAATAGCCCCCGCCATATTCATTTTCTTTATATGTTGCAATTGGAATTTGCTTGTTTGGATAATATTCAGAAAAGATGTTTCTATATAATGTTGAATTGACTACATGACCTTCAAACTTATTAAAAGTAAAATATTTATAATCATTAGCTTCAAAAAGTAATTTAAAAAGCTCACTGTTTTCACCGAATCTATTATAACATTTTTGATAAACATCATATTTTAACAAATGGGTAACGAAGTCTTCATATGTGATATTATCAAAATCTTCGCCGTATGTGTAATTTGAAACTTTCTTGATTTTTAACCTTTTTAAGAATTCATCAGATGCTTCATTTTTTAAGACAGCTTTTACTACATCAATTTTATTATTATCATAGTTGTCAAACGAAAGCCTATATATTCTATAAACTTCTTCAAAATGATCTTTATAATGATAAATAAAACTAGTTTCTATAAATTCATCCCAAATTTTGCGACGTATATTATCAATAGCTTTAGTAACGGATATTCCATTTTCAGAATCCGACTTTAAAGAATTAATAGAAAAGGCAGTTAATTTTTTTAATTCTGCATCCGCTATTTTAACGTGATTGTTAAGAAATTCCATCTAATTGGATATTTATACGGTTAGCAGCTTCAATTTTATTTTTGTCCATTACTTTGGTGTAAATCTGTGTTGTAGAAACGTTTTTGTGACCTAATAACTTTGACACGGTGTATATGTCAGTTCCATTTGCAAGTTGTAAGGTTGCGTAGCTATGTCTGAAATTATGAAATGAAATTTTCTTTTTAATGCCGGACTTTGCTATCCAATCTTTTAAAGGTCTAGTTATTTGAGAATATTGAATACCTCCAAATATTAGTCCTGTATTTGTTTTTTGTGTTTTTAGAATATTGTATGCAGTATCGGAAATAGGATGATTTTTAATAGATTTTGTCTTTTCCTCTCTTAATGAAATGTAATACCCTTGATGTTTGTCATTAAATATGTTTTCCCAGTAAAGATTGTTTATATCTACAAAACGCAAACCACTCAAAGCTGAAAATATTGCCATATATTTTACTTTTTCGATTTTAATTTCGGTTTTCCATAACAAGGAAATTTCTTTTTCGGTTAAATACTCTCTGTGGGTTTCTTCTTCTTTGATGTATTCCGCATCTTCGGCTAAATTCTTTTCAATTAAATTTTGTTTATATGCAATCTTTAAAACAGAAATAAAATTTTTAAAATAGGATGAAGCAGTATTTTTTGCTAGGTTTTTGTCAACTTTTGAATTTCTAGTGCTTTTTGCCTTTAAAAGATAAGCTCTATACTTTTTTATATAATCAAGAGTTAAATTATTGGATAATATTACACCTCCACTAAAATTTTCCAAATGATTTAAAGAAGCTTTCCATGAACTGTGATTTGATTTACTTCCAGTATTAAAATAGTCATCAACAACACTTTTGTATAGAGTTATAAAATTAACATTCAAGACTACATTATCTTTAAAACCAAATTCTTTATTTTTGAGTTGAACATTTCTTTTGGATTTGATTATTTCAGCAAGGTCAAAATTTTCTGTATTCTGCTTTTTTTCTTCTATTGTTTTTGGGTTACTGAATAAATATAACTTTAAAAATTCTCTACGGGTTTCCGTTCCGTTTTTAGGATTAATGATAGGAGGGTAGTAGTCTAAATAAAGACTTATTTTTCCAGTACTTAATTTTTTTTCTCTTAATGTTACTCTACTCATATTTGGTTATTGAAAAATTCTGTTTAAATCTTCTTTTTTTACTAATGTATATTTTCCGTGTTTCTCTTTTGGGATGTTATGCCTTTTAATAATATTGTATAATGCACCGTTTGAAATATTAAATTTTTCTAGGGCTTCATTAATTGTATAGGAATTTTTAAAATTTATTTCGCTTTTTCTTTCGGGGTTAACATAATCTGTACTTATCAAATTGCTATCAAAATAACCCTCAATATCTTTTCTTCTTATAAGTGTTTTTCTAACCGAAAAATTGTATCCGTTTAAATCTTTTTGTTCAATTAATCTATAGATAGTTTTGGAAGACATATTAAGTAGTGTAGATGCTTCTTTAACAGTTAAAAAATCTTTTGAATTTACATCTAAAGCATAATTAGAAATTTTTGCTTTTGTTTCTGTATCGCTCGTTTCAATTTTTTTCAATTTTTGATTTAACTTATAACCCCTGCTGTTACAAATATGTGAACAATATTTAGTCTTTGTTGTTTTAGCATCAAAGGCATTTTTACAATAATCACATATTCTTTTTACTATAATATTTGAACTCATATTTAGTTGTATTAAGAGGATATAAGGCGAAATAAGTAGAATTAAGGGTAAATAAGGGACATAATTTCGCCATTTCATTTCAAAAATAGTAAAAATATGAATATGAGGTACAAAAACGGTACAAAAAATAGTAAAAAATAGCAAAACATCACAAAGTTGATATTTTATATAAAATGTAACATCCCTTTATTTAAAAGGGATTAGATTGTTTTTGTTTGTTTTATTTTGTTTTATTTTTTGATGTTTTGTATATGCTATTTGCCGATACAGAAATTCGCAAAAATATTACCCAACAATTCATCATTGGTAACTTCGCCCGTAATCTCCCCAAAGTAGTACAAAGCCTGACGAATATCAATTGCCATAAGATCGGAAGGGATGCCACTATGCAATCCGAATTTTACTTTTTGTATTTCTTCCAATGCTTTAAGTAAAGAATCGTAATGCCTTGTATTAGTGACGATAGTTTCGTTATTACGTAACGCACCAGTATTTACAAAAGACAGCAATTGATTTTTAAGTTCGTCAATTCCTTCTTTGTTTTTAGCACTCAATAAAATTTGTTTCACGTTTAAAATTTCTAGTTGTTCCAGCAGTTCTAACCTTTCTTCACTAGAAATTAAATCTACTTTATTTACAACTATAATTATAGGTTTTAGAGGAAATTGATTCTTGATTTTCTCAATTTCTATTTTTAAACTGTTCAAACTGCTTACTGAACACTGAACACTGTCTACTAAATAAAGAACCACCTGCGCTTGCTCAATTTTTTCAAAAGTTTTCTTAATCCCTATGCTTTCAATTACATCAATAGTTTCCCTGATTCCCGCAGTATCTATAAATCTAAAACCAATACCGCCAATTACTAATTCGTCTTCTATAGTATCTCGAGTAGTTCCAGCAATTTCTGATACTATGGCGCGTTCTTCGTTTAATAAAGCATTCAATAATGTAGATTTCCCCACATTAGGTTCGCCAACAATAGCAACCGGAATTCCGTTTTTAATTACGTTACCCACAGCAAACGAATCGATTAATCGTTTCAATACAAATTCTATTCTATTTAATAAATCATGAAATTGTGTTCTATCTGCAAATTCTACATCTTCTTCAGCAAAATCCAATTCGAGTTCAATTAACGAAGCAAAATTTAATAATTCTTCTCGTAGTTTTTTTATTTCACTACTAAATCCGCCACGCATTTGTTGCATAGCAATTTGATGCGAAGCCTCGTTATCCGACGAAATTAAATCGGCAACGGCTTCTGCTTGAGATAAATCGAGTTTGCCGTTTAAGAAGGCTCTAAGAGTGAATTCTCCGGCTTGCGCCATTCGGCAACCTTTTCGCAACAACAACTGAATAATTTGTTGTTGTATAAAAGTAGAACCATGACACGAAATTTCAATTACATTTTCGCCAGTATACGAATTCGGATTTTTAAAAATAGAAAGCAGTACTTGGTCGTAAATTTTACCATCTTCTGCTATAGTTCCTAAATGAATGGTATGTGTTTTTTGATTGGTTATATCTTTTCCAGAAACCGATTGAAATACTTCCGAAGCAATGCTTATAGCATTTTCTCCCGACATGCGGATGATTGCCACAGCACCGGCACCAGAAGGCGTAGCTAGAGCAACAATAGTATTTGGATCTATCATAATAGTTGTTTCTTCTTTTTTTTGAATCGCAAAGGTATCATTTTTATACTCTTTCTGAAAAACAAATTTTAGTACATTACAACCAATTACAACAATGTTAAATAAATGTAAATATGTTGCTTGTCATGCATTATTCAAAATTTTATTACTAAATTTAATATTCAAATAAATATTTAAATCAAATGACAAAAATTCTTTTCCCTACAGATTTTTCTAATGTTGCAAACAATGCTTATGTACATGCATTAGGATTGGCTAAATTGGTTCACGGTGAATTAATTTTGCTTCACACTTATGAATTTCCAATTGTGGATAGTCAATTTGGACTTCAAAATTATAAAGAAATTTACGATACCATTGAGTTATCCAATTTGGATAGGTTTAAAGACGAGCTTCCAAAGCTTCGAAAAATTGCCGAAGAAAATGGTTTTGAAGCTATAAAAATGAGTCACCTACTTACCGATGGTGATTTATTGCACAGTATAAAAGAAGCAGTAAAAAAAGATAATATTGATTATGTTGTAATGGGAACCTCTGGTGCTAGCGGATGGTTTGAAAAACTTTTTGGCACCAATACAGGCGAGGCAATTACAAGTTTAAATGTTCCTGTTTTTAGTATTCCAGAAGGAGCGAAGTATACTAAAATTGCCACTATAGGCTTTACCACACGTTTTAGAGAAAAAGATAAAGTTGCTTTGCAAAATGTTATTAAAATTGCCAAAGCTGCCAAAGCGGTTGTTAAATGTCTTTATGTAGAAACCATAGAATCCGATAATAGTGCAGCAGTGTATCAAGAATGGGAAACTTTATTTAAAGACGAACCGGTCCAATTTTTTATCATCCCTAGTGAATATGCAAAAGAAACGATCGAAGATTTTATTACTAGCCAAGAGATCGATGTGCTAACCATGATTTCTTATAAAAGAACTTTTTTCAAATGGTTATTTACTTCAAGTTTTACCGAAGAAATGAGTTATGGTTCTACAATTCCAATTTTAGCAATGCATGAATAAGTAGTTGTAGAATTCATATTTTTAAAAGCATTGTTTATTTAAATCAAAAAAATATTTTAAATTAGATAACTTTATAGTTAACTTTGCAAATGATATCAGAACGGCAAATTCTATTTTACGAATCGTATTTTCAAGATTTCTTTATTGAACAGAACAATAAAGTGAGAGAAAAAATTGCCTATGTTTTTAAATTGATTAGTAGTGTTCAAAATGTCCCAACAAAATTTTTAAAACATATTGAAGGTACTATTGGACTTTATGAAATAAGGATCGAATATGAAAGTAATATTTATAGAATATTTTGCTGCTTTGATAAAGGGAATTTAGTTATTCTGTTTAATGCGTTTCAGAAAAAGACACAAAAAACTCCTAAAAGTGAAATTGATTTAGCATCAAAACTTAAAAATGAATATTTTAACTCAATAAAAAAATAACAATGGATAAAAATGAAAAAATAAGAAATGTAAAAAATTTCAATGAGTTATTAGATACTGAATTTGGTGTAATTGGAAACGAAAAAAGAGACGATTTCGAAAAAAAAGCACACTATTTTATTATTAGCGAAACTTTGAAAGAAGCGCGTCACGAAGCAAAAATGACTCAAGAACAACTAGCAATAAAAGTAGGAACTAAAAAAAGTTATATTTCAAGACTTGAAAACGGAAAATGTGATATTCAACTTTCAACATTATACAAAATATTTGAATTTGGTCTTGGTAAAAAAATAAATTTAGTGATTGGATAAGCCCATTTATGCCAAAAATAATTATAAAATAATCCGATCTTTTCTCCCTCTCCTTTGGAGAGGGATGGGGTGAGGAGAAATTAATAAAACTATTTTATAGTTCATTTTGGCATTAAAACTTCCGTATTCCACAAAACTAAAAAACCGTCTTCATTACTGAAGACGGTTTTTATTTTGGTTGGTTTTTGGTTGTTAATTATATTTTTAGTTGTTCAGCATTACAGGCATCACAAGCATAGTAACAGTTTCACCTTCGTCTAAACCATCTACCGGAGTAAGAATTCCGGCACGATTTGGCATCGACATTTCCAATTGAATTTCATCCGATTGTAAATTAGATAACATTTCCAATAAAAAACGAGAGTTAAAACCAATTTGCATATCATCACCTTGGTAATCACAAGTCAATCGTTCTTCTGCTTTATTAGAATAATCAATATCTTCAGCAGAAATATTCAATTCGGCACCCGCAATTTTCAATCGAATTTGGTGTGTAGTTTTATTAGAAAAAATAGCAACACGACGAACCGAACTAAAAAACTGCGCTCTATCAATCAATAATTTATTTGGATTCTCTTTTGGAATAACCGCTTCATAGTTTGGATATTTCCCATCAATCAATCTACAGATTAACAAGTAGTTTTCAAACGAGAACGTAGCATTAGCATCGTTGTAATCAATTTTAACTTCTGCATCCGAAGCACCTAAAATACTTTTCAAAATGTTTAAAGGTTTCTTAGGCATAATAAAATCAGCAACTTGAGATGCCTTAACATCGGTGCGAGTATATTTAACCAATTTATGAGCATCGGTAGCCACAAAAATCAACCCTTCTGGAGAAAACTGAAAGAAAACACCAGACATAACTGGTCTTAAATCGTCATTTCCTGCAGCAAAAATTGTTTTGCTTATAGCCGTTGCTAATACTTCAGCCGGAACTAAAGTAGAAGATGGATCTTCTAGTTGTACCGATTTTGGAAATTCCTCACCCGGAGCATACGCAATAGCATATTTCCCCGAATTAGAACTTATTTCTATAGTACTATTTTCTTCCACAGTAAAGGTTAACGGTTGCTCTGGAAACGTTTTCAAGATATCCAACAACAATTTAGCAGGCACAGCCACACTACCTTTATCGGTAGACTCAATTTCTAAAGTAGCCGACATAGTAGTCTCTAAATCGGAAGCCGAAACAGTCAACTCTTTTTTATTCAATTCAAATAAAAAGTTATCTAAAATTGGTAAGGTATTGCTACTATTGATAACACTACCTAAAACTTGTAGTTGTTTTAATAAATACGAGCTGGATACAATAAACTTCATTTTCTTTATTTTTTACAAATATATCCTAAAGAAATAGATTTCAAAAAGATTTTTATTAACATTTATACAATTATTTTTCAAGAGCGAATGGCTTGGGTATTTTAGTAAAGGCAATTCCTGCCATCCGTTGCAATCTGTCATTGCGATGATTTAATCAAATTAATACCACTAATTCGGTTCGCAATGCCAGGATTTCCACTTCTGTCAGGGCTAAGCAGGTTTTGTCTTTTGTAAAAAAAAACAGTTTCAAAAGAAAATCTGGTTAAAAAACATCAAGTCATAATATTACTTAGTCACTCTCAACCCAAAACCCAAAACCCAAAACCCAAAACCCAAAACCCAAAACCTACAACAACTACTTACTATACCTTCTTTTTCGCAAGAACGTAAACACTAACCCAAAGATTAGTAAAACAACCAAAGGAACCCCAATAGTTAGTATTTGCGAAAAAGTATATTCATCAGTAACCTTTTGCGAATCCAAAATAGGCAAGTCCACTTCCTTACTTCGGATGTTAATAAGTCCGTTATCATCCAGCAGATAATTCACGCAATTCATCATGAATTCCTTATTGGCATACAGATTATTGGTCCATTTATCAAATCCCAATTCTAACGGTTGAAAGTTTTTATCCAATTGGTTTTTAATCACATCCCCATCCGAAATAACAATCATTTTAGAGTCTTTTCCAATAGGAGTAAAGCCGTTTTCTTTAAAAGGCAACACTCTGTTTTGATACACCGAACGGAATTTTCCTTCCATCAAGACCGCCACAGGCATATTTCCGGTTCCAGAAAAATCTTTTTGATTTGGTCGTTCTTCTACCATTTTCAAATTCACTTCTACTGGCGTCCCCACCGATTTAGAATAAGGAGAACTTTGCAATAAAATAGTCTTTTTAATATCGTTTTTAAGCACTTCAATTGGAGTGGTAAATTCAAATTTAATGCCATCCAAATTACTCACAATCGGACTTATTTTAGATTTATCTACAGTTGCCACCGGATAAATCATAGGCGAATACAACCATGGAAATTTGGTATATTGGGTAGCGCTTCCTTGTTGGCCAGTAGCCAACGAAATAGGAGTAGCCATAACATCTTTAATCAAATCGGGCTTAATTCGAACGCCATATTTAAAAAACATATCGTTCAAATTCAAATCTCTTGGGTAGGCTAAATTTTCTCCCGTTGCCATCAAACTGTCCATTTCCATGTTCACTTGATCTACCAACCAAAGTGTTTTTCCGCCCTGCATAAGATATTGATCGAGCACTTGTTTTTCTTCATCTGTAAAGGCTTCGGTAGGTTTTGCAATAATAGCCAAATCGTATTTTTGCAAGGCTTTTAAAGTATTCTCAGGGCTTTTAGCAACCGAATCTAAAGTGAAAGGCCCTATGTAATAATTCTCTCTAACCGACTTTAAGAAATCGGCGATAAGCAAATCATGTAGTTCGCCATTTCCTTTAATTATGGCTACTTTTTTCTCCCGAGTTTTAGAAACGGTGTTGAAAGCATTTGCAAAAGCATATTCTAAATGTTGTACCGAACTTACCACTTTTTGTGCTGTAGAAGCGCCCATCATGTTTTTCAACAAAGGCACTTTGGCACTTTTATTTCCGTAAGTTACCACTGCCCAAGGAAAAACCACTTCTTGGGTTTGCTTTCCTTTTTCGTCCATCGTTACGTTTAAAGGAGTCAACCCTCTATCGTAAAATTTCTGCATAGTTTTATCGCGATCTTCTTCTTTGTCTAATGGGTTTACAAATTGGAATATAATATTCGGATTGTAGGCTTTGAATTCTTCTAATAATTGTTGGGTTTCCGTTTGTAATTTCTTGAATTCTCCCGGGAAATTCCCTTCCAAAAATACATCTACATACAAAGGTTCTTTTACTTCTTTAATAATGTTTAAAGAAGTTTCGGAAAGGGTATAGCGTTTATCGGCAGTTAAATCGAAACGTTTGAAAAAGAAATGCTCAGCAAAGTTTACTATTACTAAAATCCCTAGAATAGTAAGTAGATTTTTTAAGTTTGTGTTCTTATTTTCCATTACGATTTTAGCGATTTAAGTTTGTAAACAGTCAAGGATAAAAACAGTAAGGTGATACTTACAAAATAAATAGTATCTCGAGTATCAATAACTCCTCGGCTCATACTTTTAAAGTGGTAATCCATTCCGAAGAAAGCAATTAATTCCTGCCAATCTTTAAATTGCGATGCCACTCCTTGAAATCCGAAATAAAGAATAAAACACAAGAAAACGGATACAATAAAAGCCACAATTTGATTTTCCGAAAGGGTAGAAGTGAAGACTCCAATAGCGGTATATCCAGAAATTAAAAATAACAAACCAAAATACGACCCCATGGTGCTTCCCATATCGATATTTCCTGCGGGCATTCCTAAACCATAAAGCACGTAAACGTAGATAAATGTTGGGATAATTGCAATAACAATCAATAAGAATGCACCAAAGAATTTTCCGCCTACAATTTCCCAAATTGAAATTGGTTTGGTAAGTAATAACTCGATGGTTCCTTGTTTCATTTCATCCGAAAAACTACGCATGGTAACAGCAGGAATCAGAAAAATTAATATCCATGGCGAAATGGTGAAGAATGGCGATAAATCGGCAAATCCGCTGTTTAAAATGTTATAATCTCCCTCGAAAACCCAAAGGAACAATCCGTTAAGCAACAGGAAAATTGCGATTACTAAATACCCAATTGGTGAACCAAAAAAGGATTTTATTTCTCTTAATAGTATTGATTTCATGTTTTAATTTGCCACGAAGGCGCTAAGTCACAAAGGTTTTTATTTATTTTATGATTTTTCAACTGAATAACTTTTCATCAAATTTTGAATATAATATCTAAATATTAATGTTAATATCCCTGAAAAAATCATTAAAATTGTTAGAAATGGTATTGATTTAAAATTTTGAATAGAAAAGGAAAAAAGTAAAATTGCAATTATGTTTATTGTCTTTGTATACTTTTTAATAAATTCAATGTAAATATTTTTTATACATATTATTATAGCA
Source organism: Flavobacteriaceae bacterium (assembly GCA_947451525.1). Lineage (GTDB taxonomy): Bacteria > Bacteroidota > Bacteroidia > Flavobacteriales > Flavobacteriaceae > Flavobacterium. The sequence continues at coordinate 144,481 of CANFZM010000002.1, read as the reverse complement.
AAAACAAAAATAGAAAACAATATTGTAAATCCATCAGATACATCTTTATGAGAAGGTTTGTAATAAAATAAAATCAATTTAGATAATAATATTATAAAAAATATATATAATATTACTTCTAATAAACTGATTATTATCCCGTTAATAAAAATTCTTTTTAACATCTGATATAATTAAACTTTAATCTAAAGAAACTAATTTATCTACACTCCAAGCCTCGGGTTTATCGTTGAATAACTTTTTGGTAAACGTCCAAACTTCCTCGAATAAAGCCGATTTTCGGTAGTTTTCCAAATCGTCTTCGGTTTCCCAATAACTATAGGTAAACATAATTCCGGGATTATTTTTGTCCTGATACAATTCAAGAAAACGATTTCCTGGTGCATTTCGTATGTGGGATTTCATTAATTCGAAATTTTCTAGAAATGCTGGAATGTTTTCCTCGTGAAAGGACATTTTTACTATTCGTACAAACATATATTATTTGTTAAAGTTGATCATTACAAAATCCCGGTATTCTAAACCTAATAAGCTAGAAGCGGAGCCAATTTTGGGATTGCTTTTATAAATTCCTATTTCTAAAAAACCTGCTTCATTAAATATGGCTAAAGATTTCCCCATAATATTAGATAAAGATTGCTTTTCAATGGTTTCAATATCAGAATATTTAGCGAAAATACTTTTTACTTTTTTGTTTTTAAAATGCACTTCATAAGGTCTTCCTTTAGCTGTTTCTAAAAATAAATTTTTAGTAATATTAGAAATTGCATTTCCGAAATGGTCAATATAAACTACATATCCTTTTATTGAATTTCCGTCCGATGCCACCACCGGTTGCAATTCGGTTATTTCTTTAAGATTGCTTATTTCTTTCCCAATTACATTTAGTGAACCACCTTTGGCAATATGTACTGCTACGGTTACTAGGACATCCATATCGGTTGCTTCGGATATTAAACGGTCGTGAATGTTAATAACGACCATTTTTTGGGGTTTAACTTTGGCAATTAATAGACTTAGAATTCCGTTATCGGCAGTTATAAAATAATGGTCATTCCATTGCACCACAACATGTTGGTTGTTCTCTTTTAATTCAATATCCACACCAATAAGATGCACAGTTCCTTTAGGAAAACTAGAATAGGCACTTTGAATGAGATAACTCGCTTCACTAATATTAAAGGGATCTACATGGTGGGTTATGTCAACTAACACAGCATCTTGAAGTTGCGATAGAATTTTCCCTTTCAAAGCACCAACAAAATGGTCTTTGAGTCCGTAATCGGTAGTAAGGGTAATTATTGACATAAAATTGTTTATAACTAAATGCGATTTGTACTGCTCTATTTCTTAAATTTGAAATGATTGCAAAGCTACTAATATTTAGTAAAAAATAATTAAAAAAACACCCTCCATTTGAACGAACGTATCATTGAATTACACGACATCGCTCCAAAAGAATTTTGGGGCACGCAAGACGCACATCTTGAAACCATTAAAAAATACTATCCTAGATTAAAAATTGTAGCACGCGGAACTACGCTCAAAGCATTTGGAGAGAAAGCCGAATTGGATGAATTTGAAAACCGATTCAACCGATTGATGCTGCATTTTACGCGCTATAATAATATTGATACCAATGTTATTGAAAGGGTCATTCAAAGTAATTCCGCCGAAGAACAACGCATGCCCGATCACGAAAAGATTTTAGTTCATGGTTTAGGAGGTAAACTTATTAAAGCCATGACTCCCAACCAACATAAATTGGTGGAATCGGTTTTTAAAAATGATATGGTTTTTGCTGTAGGTCCTGCAGGTACTGGAAAAACCTATACAGGAGTTGCACTTGCTGTTAAGGCTCTTAAAGATAAGCAAGTAAAACGAATAATATTAACACGTCCAGCAGTAGAAGCCGGAGAAAACCTTGGTTTCTTGCCTGGCGATATGAAAGAAAAACTAGATCCCTACATGCAACCATTATATGATGCCTTGCGGGATATGTTGCCTCCGCAAACTTTGGAAGATTATATCTTAAAAGGAATTATTCAAATTGCACCATTGGCATTTATGCGTGGGCGGACTTTAGATAATGCTTTTGTGATTCTAGATGAAGCACAAAACACCACACATTCACAGATGAAAATGTTCTTAACCCGTATGGGGAAAAATGCCAAATTCATTATTACCGGTGATCCAGGGCAAGTAGATTTACCTCGAAGAACCATTTCCGGACTAAAAGAAGCCATCCTAGTGTTGAAAGATATTGATGGCATCGGAATTATATATCTTGACGATAAAGATATTGTGCGCCATAGATTGGTAAAAAAAGTAATTGATGCTTATAAGAGTATTGAGAATAATGATTAATTCGAATTGATGGATACTTTTCAGCAAGCCTCAAAGATTTAATAAACCTTTGAGGTTTTTATAAATTTTTCCAAAAACTTTGCGAACTTTGCTTTTTAATAAAACCCCATGAAAGACCTAAGCAATTATAGAAAATCGTACGAAAAAAGCGAACTATTAGAACATAATATCCCTGAAGATCCTATTAATTTATTTAACCGATGGTTTCATGAAACCGAAGACTTTGGTGGAGTAGACGAGGTTAATGCTATGACAGTTGCTACCATTGGGTTAGATGGTTTTCCAAAATCTAGAGTTGTTTTGCTTAAGAAATTCAACGAAGAAGGATTTATTTTTTATACCAATTACAATTCTGAAAAAGGTAAAGCAATTAAAAATAACCCACATATTTGTCTTTCTTTTTTTTGGACAAGCCTAGAACGTCAAGTTATTATAAAAGGAATTGCCGAAAAAACTCCCGATGTTATTTCGGATAATTATTTTGCTTCCCGCCCAGATGGTAGCAAACTTGGCGCAATTGTATCTCCACAAAGTGAAATAATTCCCAATAGAGAATACCTTGAAACCAATTTACTGCTTTTAGAACAAGAATACCAAGGTATTGAAATAAACCGTCCTAAAAATTGGGGTGGGTTTCTTGTTCGTCCGCAAGAAGTTGAATTTTGGCAAGGTCGAGCCAATAGATTACACGATAGAATTCGGTACCAACTGCAACCTGATTTCAGTTGGAAAATAGACCGACTTTCTCCATAAATGTAAGAAAATTACACATGTTTTTAAGAAAATGATGTATTTCATCGATTTTATTTTGTATTTAGTCGAATAAGTATTAGTTTTATAGAACCAAATTACAATTTACGTTCTTATAATTCTTAATCCGAAGATAGTTGCCCCACATCTGCCTTCAAACTTAACCTACTTTATTATGAAACTAAAATTACTAAAAGTGTTTGTGCCAATGGTATTGGTATTTGCAATGAGTTCGTGTTCTAAAAGTTCTAACGACGAAGCAGTAGTTGACAAAACTATTGTTACTAATTTTGATTACTCTGCAGAAGAGGTCCAATTAACGCAAATGATTAATGATTATAGGGTTAGCCACGGAAAGAGTGCTCTCCAAATTATTAATCACATTTCTTATAAATCTTTAGAGCATAATGATTATATGATTGATCATAATGTAGTAAACCATGATTTTTTTAATGAAAGAGCTCAAAATTTAATAGATGTTTTAGGTGCATACAGAGTAGGTGAAAATGTGGCCTACAACTTTAGTTGCCCAACGACGGTATTAAATGCTTGGTTAAATAGTCCAGAACATAAGGCAAATTTAGATGGTGATTATACTCATTTCGGACTTTCTATTTCTGTAAATCCCACTACTGGAAAAAAATATTATACGAATATGTTTATTAAAAAATAGTCCGTTTTTACTTTAAAATATTTTTTTTGTTGTTAGATTTTTTTTTTAAGTCTCCTGAGTAATTTGGGAGACTTTTTTTGTATCTTGTTGTTTATTTAATTTTAATTTTCAATTCCAAATAATGAAAAACTTAATTCTAATACGTCACGCAAAATCCAATTGGGATTTACCTCTTCCTGACAAAGAAAGAAGTATAACTAGTAGCGGAATAAAAAAGTCTATTAAAGTTGCTAATAAAAGCATTAATTCCATCAATCCATCAGTAAAAATTTGGTGCAGTAGTGCCAAAAGAACCCAACTTACAGCCAAAATATTTCTTAACTGCTGGAATATAAATGAAGAAAAGATAGAAGTCAAAGAAGAATTGTACACTTTTGATTGTAATAAATTAGAAGAAATTGTTAAATCGTGCCCAAATAAATGTGAAAATTTAATTCTTTTTGGTCATAATAGTGCTATTACCGATTTTGTTAATAAATTTGGGAATAAATTTGTGTCCAACGTTCCAACATCTGGATTGGTATCGATTAATTTTGATGCTACAAATTGGGCAACTATTACAAAAGGAACAACCCAAACTATTATATTTCCAAGCGAGAATTAAAATATGAGTACAGAAACCAATTATAGATATATAGATCGAGAAAAAAGTTGGTTAACTTTTAATGCCCGAGTGTTGCAAGAAGCAGCCGACGAATCGGTTCCATTGCTAGATAGACTTCGCTTTTTAGGTATTTTTTCTAATAATTTAGATGAGTTTTTTAGAGTTCGATTTGCAGCTATACGAAGATTAAGTTTGTCAGGGAAAACAGGAGAAAAAATTCTTGGCGGAATTACAGCCCAACAATTAGTAAAAGATATAACTGCTATTGTTATTCAACAACAATCAGAAAGTTTGCGAATACTTAGTATTATTGAAAAACAATTAGAAAAAGAGAATATCATAATTGTAAATGAAAGTCAATTGTGTCAAGAACACCAAGACTTCGTTCATAATTTATTTATAGAAAAAGTAAGCCCAGAATTAGTTACCATTATCTTGAATGATTTGGCAGAATTTCCTTTACTAAAAGATACTGCGGGATATTTAGCAATAAAATTGGTAATGAAAACGGATGAAAAACCAAAAATTTTAGGTTTAATAAAACCCACTAAAGAAATTCGTTACGCCATTATCGAAATTCCTAAAAACATAAATAGAATTGTGGTTCTTCCTGCTATTGGAGAAAAGCAATATATAATGTTATTGGATGATGTTATTCGTTACAACTTAAGCAGTATTTTTAATATATTCGATTACGAAAGTATCTCGGCCCACATGATAAAAATTACTAGAGATGCCCAATTGGATATTGATAGCGATATGCGCAAAAGCATGCTTCAAAAGATAGCTTCTTCAGTTAAAGAACGAAGAATTGGTGAGCCTGTTCGATTTATTTATGACAAAACAATTGACAAAGATACTTTGGCTTTTTTCTTAAATCGAATGAAAATTGAGTCTACCGATAGTATTATTCCAGGTGGTCGCTACCACAATCGTCGCGATTATATGGATTTCCCAAATTTAGGAAGACCTGATTTATTATACCATCAAAAAAAACCTCTAGATGTTGTAGGTCTTTCGTTTGAAGGCAGTATTTTACATAGAATAGCCCAAAAAGATTTTCTTATTTTTGCACCCTACCAATCCTTTTCTTATGTAATAAAATTTTTGCGAGAAGCTGCTCTCGATCCTAAAGTGACTTCTATTAAAATAACTTTATATCGATTAGCAAAAAATTCTCAAATTATTAGTTCCTTAATAAATGCTGCAAAAAATGGAAAAAGAGTAGTGGTTCAAATTGAACTTCAAGCCCGTTTTGACGAAGCCAGCAATATTTCGTATGCTGAACAAATGCAACAAGAAGGAATTGAACTAATTTTTGGTATAAAAGGTCTTAAAGTACACAGCAAGATATGTGTGATTGAACGATTGGAAGACAATAAATTAAAGCGTTACGGATTTATTTCTACAGGAAATTTTAATGAATCTACCGCCAAAGTATATACCGATGTTACTTTGTTAACAAGCCACCAACAAATTTTAAAAGATGCCAATAAAATTTTTGAATTTTTTGACATTAATTACCGTTTACACCGATACAAACATTTGATAGTATCACCACATTATTCTAGATCTAAATTTTACAAACTTATTGATAGAGAAATTCATAATGCATTAGCCGGAAGACCAGCTTATATTAATTTAAAAATGAATAGTTTGTCGGATTTTGCTATGATAGACAAACTATACGACGCAAGTAATGCTGGAGTAAAAATGAAATTGCAAATTCGTGGAATTTGTTCTTTAATTCCTGGTGTAAAAGGTATGAGCGAAAATATAGAAGCAATAAGTATTGTAGATAATTTTCTAGAACATACAAGAGTTTTTATATTTTGTAATGATGATAACCCCGATGTGTTTATTTCTTCTGCCGATTTTATGACAAGAAATTTAGATGGAAGGGTAGAGGTAACTTGCCCTATTTATCAGGAAGATATCAAAAAACAATTAATTGATACTTTTGAGGTGGGTTGGAAAGGAAATGTAAAAGCACGTTACCATTCGGAAAAATTAGACAATAAATACCGTATTCGAAAAGAAAATGAACCGGTTTTTAGAGCGCAGCAAGAAACCTATAATTATTACAAAAACCAACAAGAAACTACTAATGAAAATATGTTTTAAATACATGTTAAGTACCAAATTATAAATGATATCAATAAAAAAATATGCGGCAATTGATATAGGTTCCAATGCCATGCGGTTGCTTATTACCAACATAGTAGAACAAGAAGGAAAAGAAACCCAGTTTAATAAATCGGCACTTATTAGGGTGCCTATCCGTTTGGGACAGGATGCTTTTACTGTTGGAGAAATCACTTCCGAAAATATTGATAGAATGGTAGATGCTATGGAAGCATTTCGACTTTTAATGAAAGTATACAAGGTAGATAAATATAAAGCCTGTGCAACATCTGCAATGCGAGAGGCTTATAATGGTAAAGAGGTGGCAGATATTATTAAAGAAAAATCTAAAATTGAAATTGCTATTATTGACGGAAAACAAGAGGCTGCAATTATTGCATCATCTGATTTGCATAATTTTATTGTAACCGATAAAACCTATTTATATGTAGATGTTGGTGGTGGTAGCACCGAATTTTCTCTTTTTTCTGATGGAAAAATGGTTGCTTCTAAATCGTTTAAAAACGGAACTGTTCGTTTATTAAATGATATGGTAAATGAAGTAGTATGGCAAGAAATTGAAAAATGGATTACCACTAATTGTGAACCATTTGAAGAAATTACACTTATTGGTTCGGGAGGAAATATTAATAAATTATTCAAACTTTCAGGAAAACAGCAAGATAAACCATTGTCTTTCTTGTATTTAAATTCGCAATACCAATATTTGAGTTCCTTAACTTATGAGCAACGCATTGCAGAACTAGGATTAAATACCGACCGTGCCGACGTTATCATTCCTGCAACCAGAATCTATCTTAATGCCATGAAATGGAGTGGTGCTCGACAAATATATGTCCCTAAAATTGGTCTTTCTGATGGAATTGTGAAAGCAATGTATTACGGTACTATTTAAAAACTCAAATTCCAAATTCCAAATTCCAAAACCCAATACTACAACCTAAAAACCAACCAACTATGAAAAAATTAATTATGTTTATCGCTTTTCTTTCTTTAGTATCTTGTAAGCAAGAAAATCCCTCTACTTACTTCCAATCGGAGGAAGCAGGTATACAAAATGGAGGTGTAAAAATGATTGCAATTGAAACGCCAAAAGGCAAGTTCAATGTATGGACCAAACGCTTTGGAAACAATCCGAAAATAAAAGTGCTACTTCTTAATGGTGGCCCTGGAATGTCTCATGAATATTTTGAATGTATGGAAAGTTTTCTTCCAAAAGAAGGCATCGAATTTATTTATTACGACCAATTAGGTACTGGTTTTTCTGATAATCCTAACGATACAACTATGTGGGATTTACCTCGATATGTAGAGGAAGTAGAGCAAGTTCGAGTAGCATTACACCTTAATAAAGATAATTTTTATTTGTTAGGACACTCTTGGGGTGGAATATTAGGAATGCAATATGCTTTGAAATACCAAAATAATCTGAAAGGTTTAATTGTTTCTAACATGATGGCAAGTTGTCCTAAATATGGCGAATATTCTAAAGTATTAGAAAAACAAATGAATCCAGAAGTCTTAAAAACGATTAAAGATTTGGAAGCCAAAAAAGATTATACCAATCCAAAATACATGGAATTATTGATGGCAAATTTCTATAATCAGCATATACTAAGAAAACCAGTTAATGAATGGCCTGAGCCTGTAACTAGATCTTCGGGAAGAATGAATCAATCTTTATATATAACTATGCAAGGCCCGAGTGAATTAGGCCTTTCAGGTAAATTAACTAATTGGGATGTTTCTAAAGAATTGAAAAACATAACCGTTCCAACTTTAGTTATTGGAGGAAAATACGATACTATGGATCCAGAATACATGAAATGGATGGCAACTCAATTTCCAAAAGGAACTTATTTGTACTGCGCCAACGGAAGCCACATGAGTATGTATGACGACCAACAAACCTATATGAATGGCTTAATTGATTTCTTGAAAAAAGGCGAAAAATAGTCTGGTTTTATAATTTAAAAAAGGGATTGAATATTTTATATTCAATCCCTTTTTTTATAATTCTAAATCAAACATTCGCCTTAATTCATCAAGGTGAGGGTTGATTTCGTTTAATCGATTGTATTTATCTTGAGCAGTGAAGGCTACTTTACTTTTTACATTTTCATTTACAATTACTTCAATACTAATATCATGGTTGTGCAAATGACCTCTTAAATAACCTAATAGTTCATTTTTTTCTTTTTCAAAATCAATTTTTGAGCCCTCATTTGGTAATTCGTAAATGATTTTAAATCCATCTAACTTTGGATCGCTAATTCGCAATAGCGACGCCATTATCATCAAGCCTTTATCGGTAAGTCGTTGTGCATATTTAAACCAAAAATCGAGCATTTCGGTTTCGGTAAAAACTTCTGTAGGAAAGTGTACTACTTCCTTTACAACCCCTTTTTGCGATTCTAATAATTCTTTTTTTGCACGAATACTTGATAGGGATAAAGCGGAAACTTTAGGTTGGGTTGTTGTAAGTTCTGGGTTGTGGGTTGTGGGTTGTAGAGTTGTTGAATTAGTTTCAACCACTACTTCAGGTTGTACATTTTCTATCTTCTCGCTTCCATCTTCCAACTTCCCATTTCTAAATTCTAAATCACTTCCCTCTTCCGTCTTCCGACTTCCAACTTCAGCAATAGAGTAATCTTGTTTTCTAAAATAGGTGGGTGGAATTATAAAGTCAGCTTTTTTTTTTCTCCATCAAAATTGATAGAGCAAAGTTGCATAAGAGCTAGTTCTACAAGAAGTCGTTGATTTTGAGAAACCTTAAATTTCAAGTCACAATCATTGGCAATTTCGATTCCTTTCAATAGAAAATCCGAATGGCATTTTTGCGCTTGCGCTCCATATAATTTTTGTGCTTGCTCGCCAGCCTCTAATAAAGTTAAAGTTGCAGGATTTTTGCAAACTAACAAATCTCTAAAGTGAGAAGCCAACCCAGAAATAAAATGGTGACCATCAAAACCTTTGGCTAAAATTTCATTATAAGAAAGTAATATTTGTGGAATATTATTTTCTAATAGTAAATCGGTTACAGTTATATACGTTTCGTAATCTAAAACGTTCAAGTTTTCAGTTACTGCTTGACGTGTTAAATTAGTGCCACAATAAGAAACAACTCTATCAAAAATAGACAATGCATCCCGCATAGCACCGTCGGCTTTTTGTGCAATAATATGCAGGGCATCATCTTCGCAAGTGATACCTTGACTTGCAGCAACTTCTGCTAAATGTTCTTTAGCATCCTTAACGGTAATTCTTTTAAAATCAAATATCTGACAACGGGATAATATCGTTGGGATAATTTTATGTTTTTCAGTTGTTGCTAAAATGAAAATAGCATGTTTAGGCGGTTCTTCTAATGTTTTCAAAAAAGCATTAAAAGCTGCCGAAGACAACATATGTACCTCATCTATAATATAAACTTTGTATTGTCCGGTTTGTGGAGGTATTCTTACTTGGTCAATTAAATTCCGAATATCATCCACCGAGTTGTTAGAAGCGGCATCCAATTCGAAAACATTAAATGCAAAATCTTCATTGGGATCGTCATAACCTGGTTGGTTAATTTTTCGAGCCAAAATTCGAGCACAAGTTGTTTTTCCAACGCCACGAGGTCCAGTAAATAATAGGGCAGAGGCCAAGTGATTAGTTTCTATGGCATTCAATAATGTATTGGTAATAGCCTGTTGGCCCACAACATCTTTAAATGTTTGCGGACGGTATTTACGAGCAGATACTACAAATTGTTCCATAGAATTTTATTGGATTACAAATATAGGTTTGAAAAATCAAATATCAAATTTTAAATTTTAAATATATCTAAAATCTAATATTTAAAGTCTAATATTCTACCTTTGCCCTGCAGACCGCCTTATCGCTGTTCAGAAATGAAGAGAGGAAAGTCCGGACACCTCAGAGTAGCATAGCGGGTAACACCCGTCGGGTTGAGTAATCAATTTAGGACAAGTGCAACAGAAAGTATGTACAGGTAATGCTGTAGTGAAACCAGGTAAACTCTATGCGGTGAAATTTCAAGTATATCGACATTTAAGGATTACTCGTCCGTTGTCGAAGGGTAGAAAGATGGATCTTGTGAGTAATTACAAGGCTAGATAAATGATAAGGCATCAATTTATTGGTGACAGAACCCGGCTTATAGGTCTGCATTTTTTTAAAATTAAAATATTTTTTTTATATTTGATATTCAAATTATTTTAAATGAGTATCCTAGTTAAAGTTTTAGAAGCCCAATTTATAACCCATAACGTTAAACGTTTTGTTCTAGAAAAACCAGATGACTTTGAATTCATTCCGGGTCAGGCTGTGAATCTTTCTATAAACTTACCCGAATGGAAAGATCAATTAAGACCTTTTACTTTTACATGTTTAAAAGAAGCGAAGTTTCTTGAATTCATGATAAAAATTTATGATGATCATCAAGGCGTTACTAATATGTTAGGGAGAATAAATGCTGGTGACGAACTAATTCTTCACGATGTTTTTGGAGCAATAAAATTCGATAAACCTGGAGTTTTTATTGCGGGAGGAACCGGAATCACTCCTTTTATAGCGATATTCAGAGATTTGTATCAGAAAAATAAATTGAGAGGGAACCGTCTTATTTATACCAATAAAACTTCCGAAGATATTATTGATGGGGAAGAATTGTTTCGGATGTTTCAAAAGGATTTAGTTACTGTTTTAACACGTCAAGGTATTATAGGTTATACAGGCAAACGTATTGACCGTAATTTTCTAATTGAAAACATAGTTGATTTTAGTCAGAATTTTTATGTGTGTGGGCCAGATGATTTGGTAAAAGAGATTATTAGAAATTTGATTGATTTAGGTGCCGAACCGGAGACTTTAATTTTTGAAAATGATATTATAGCACTATTCTAATTTTCATTTTCTTCGTCTTCACTTTCTTCGTCATCACCTTCCAATTCATAAAAAGTAAATACGGAACCACCATAATTTTTTTCAAAAGAAAAGTGCATCATGTGGTCTAGTTTGGTTCGTTTAGAATGTTCTACAACTAACATTCCTCCAGGACCTAAAAGTTCTTTTTCAAAAACTAATTCGATAAGTTTTTCAAATTGTTTTTGTTCAATTCCATAAGGTGGATCGGCAAAAATAATATCGTAAGTTGCTTTGTGTTTTTCTAGAAATTTAAAAACATCATTTTTTATTGCCGTAATATTAAGGTCAAATTCTTTTGCAGTTTTCTTGATAAAATTAATACATCCTACATCGCCATCAATACTCGTTATGTTTTCGCATCCACGAGAACCAAATTCGTAACTGATATTTCCAGTTCCAGAAAACAAATCCAAGACTTTTAATTCTGAGAAGTGGTAGTGGTTATTAAGCACATTAAACAAGGCTTCCTTACTCATATCGGTTGTTGGACGAACGGGAAGGTTTTTAGGTGCGGTAATTCTTCTGCCTTTGTATTTTCCGGAAATAATTCTCACGAGTGTAGTAGTATAAAGTGTTCCCGGTTTTCTTGTTCGGTAAACGTATTTTTAATATCCGAAACATCCAATAATGAAATGTTCCTGATGTATTTGTAGGCTATTTGATAATAAGCATCACTTTGCTCTATTGAACCTAGAAATTCCAACTTAAAATTCTCAGGATTCAATTGTAATTGTTCGGCAGTAAAAAGAATATAATATATAAAATCTTCTGGGGATTTATATTCAAAAGAATTAAACAAATGCAACTTCTGATTTTGTACTACAATAATTTCAAAATGACTTTCACATACGTGGACAAACATTTTGCGATCTTCTTTATTTTTAGATAAATCTAACAATTTTGAAACCAAAATCGTATTAGAATGTTTGTAATCAAAAGAACCATATTGGTCAATGAAAAAATTATTCATGTTTACATATGGAATGTACACATGGTTCATTTCGTATTTTTCTAAAGCATCAAAAGTGAAAAAATCGGTTTCAAAAACCTTAGTGTTGTATTGCAAATAACTTCCTAAAAACTCCTCGTCAAATAATGCTATTGGCACAAAAGTGGATAGATTGTTGCTGTGAATAACCAGAATTTCATCGTAGTTGTGCTTTAATTCTGGATTTGTATGATAAACTGTTTCCAATAAATCTTCCATCTTAGCACTTCGTTGCAAATTAGAAAAGGGCAGATGGTGCAATAACAAAGGACTATTACTCAAAGTATCAAAAACACAAAACGACAACCCATTCAAGGAAACTTGAATAGCCAGTTTTTTATAGGTTTTATCGGTAATACTTGTAGTCATAAATTATTTTTATCCACCGCAAACTTACGAAGAAAAAAATCAATAGCAATGGCAATTACAAAAGTCAATAGCAATGGCATTTGCAAAAATCAATTTCAAAATTATATATTTCAAAATTGAATTTGCCACTGAAAGATTTATCTTTACATTTTTACATACTATTAATTTATTATTGACATTGCTATTGCAATTGAATTTTCACATTGAAAAACTTCTATTCCATTTTATCTCATAACTTCCCGTTTAATCCTACGATTAAGCAGGATGCTTTCTTTCAAAAAATTGCTGTGTTTTTAACCAACACTTCTAATGATACCATTTTTGTATTAAAAGGATATGCAGGAACCGGAAAAACTACCGTTATTTCAACAATTGTAAATAATCTTATTGAAATTAATAAAAAATATGTGTTGCTAGCACCTACAGGTCGTGCTGCTAAAGTAATTGCTAATTATTCTAGCAAACCTGCATTTACGATTCATAAGAAAATTTATTTCCCTAAGAAATCGAGTGGAGGGGGAGTGGCTTTTACGATGCAACAAAACAAACATAAAAACACTGTTTTTATTATTGATGAGGCATCCATGATTTCTGATCAAAGCAATGAAAGCAAGATGTATGAAAACGGAAGTTTGTTAGATGATTTGATTTCGTATGTTTATAGTGGCGAAAATTGCAAGATGATTCTGCTTGGAGATACAGCCCAATTGCCTCCTATTAATTTAGATATTTCACCAGCATTAAATACAGATACTCTAGAACTTAATTACGATAAAAGAGTGGATTGGATTGAATTAGATGAAGTAATGCGACAGGAATTAAACTCCGGTATTTTATACAACGCCACCGAGTTACGGGAATTGCTAAGAGATACTTTTATTACCGAATTCAAATTTAAATTAAGAGGTTTTAAAGATATTGTTCGATTGACCGATGGGTATGATATTCAAGATGCCATTAACCAAGCCTACAGCAATTATTCTATTGAAGATACTGCTTTTATTGTGCGTTCTAACAAAAGAGCGAACCAATACAATGAACAAATTAGAATGAAAATTCTAGATAAAGAAAGTGATTTGTCGGTAGGGGATTTTTTGATGGTGGTAAAGAATAACTACTTTTGGTTGAAAGAAAAAGACGAAGCAGGCTTTATAGCCAATGGCGATATCATTGAAGTATTAGAAATTTATAGTTTCAAAGAATTTTATGGTTTTAATTTTGCAAAAGTTAAAATTCGAATGGTAGATTACCCCAATCAAATTCCGTTTGAAACTGTTTTGATTTTGGATACCATAAAAAGTGAATCACCATCGTTAACTTACGAACAATCCAATACTCTATATTCGGAAGTCATGAAAGATTACGAACATTTGCCAACAAAATATGCCAAGTTTCAAAAAGTAAAAGAAAACGAATTTTTTAATGGTTTGCAAGTGAAATTCTCCTATGCAATTACCTGTCACAAAAGCCAAGGTGGGCAGTGGAATACTGTTTTTATTGAGCAACCTTATTTACCGGATGGTATAGATAGAGATTACATCCGTTGGTTGTACACCGCTATGACTAGAGCCAAAGACAGATTGTACTTAATTGGCTTTAAAGACGAGAGTTTTGAGGAAAATTAAGGACTAAAAGATACCTACCGCAAGTTCTATCCAAATAACTAGAAGTACAGCAAGAATTGAAACACAAAGTAGAATTCGGTTTTTTGTTTGTTTAACCTTTCTTAAAATTAATTCACAAATTAAACCAGTAGATAGTAGTAATAAACCCGCTACAGCAAAATCTGAAATTGTCCAATTCACTTCTTTGGTGAATTGCATCGCAACTAAAGGAATTGTTAATAGAAGAGCGATTGAAATAATAATTCCAAAAAGTCTTTTATTTTGTTTCATAATTATTTTCTCTTTAATTATTCCACACATTTTAAATAATCCATAAAGAAATGATCTGGATTATAGGTTTTTTTGTCTACTTCCGATATAAGTACATCTTTAGCAACATAGTCGGTAGTTTCTCCCGCAAATTTAATTCGGAAAAATGATATTGGATATTTTTTTAAATCTTCAAAAGAATCTTTCATAAAAAGAAAATAACCACTCAGAATTCTGCAGTTATCGTTGCTGTTTCTAATCGAATTTCCACAGGATTCTTGGTCTATTCCAATTAAACTTATGATCTTTCCATTAGTTAATTGGATGTATATTCTGGAGTTTTTATCAAAACATTTTGCCGGAATAAAATCGGCGCTTTTTTGTACCATTTGAAAGTTTAAGGACAATAATCCATCAGCATTTATTAATGAAAAAAACATAGAAGTTTGGCTGTTACCAAATACTTTTTCATGCATTACATAATCTTTCGTAGATCTATAGGTTCCAATGCTGTCTTTAACATTCGAACTATATTCGCAGTCTTTTTGAGCAAAAGTGGTTATAGAAACTAAAAAGAATAAAACTATTAAGGATTTTTTCATGGGGTATTTATTTTGGTGCAAATTAACACTATTTTATTGTTATTTAAATCGGTTGTAAAAAAACAATACTGGTTTCCACCATCTTTTATTTTCCATTTTTTCCGAAGATTTTCAACTGTATCTGGAAAGTTCCGCAAAGTAATGTTTGTTTTTTTGTTTTCTAAATATAGAGCCATTTCTTTTTTAGAATAAGGAATTACGGAATTAATTTCGAATATCCTTCCTGGAAAATCTATTAAATCATCCGAAGTATACAAATGCGAATGTTGGTGCAGTTTATCTATTGAAAATTGGGCTGCAACTTCTTTAAAACCACCCGATTTTAAGATTCCGCTATTGGGTTCATATAGATATTTTTTTGGTAAACCTAAATTACATTCACTATCGGAATTCCAGTTGAATTGAAAGGTTTCTCTATTATTCTTATTAAAACTTATAGTATTTATGGTAATGGAACCTGTATAGCATTGGTGTATTTCCCATAGTAATTCTTTTACTTCGTTTTCTACTGCTACAATATGAATGGTTTTTACGTTTCGCAATTCGGTTAATCCTGCAGTAATATCTAGTAAGGGAGCCGTTTTAATTAGGATTTTAGAAGCATATTGGTAATAAAAATCTTGCAAATAAGGCACGTTTGGCAAGCAATCTTGCAGCATAAACACCTT
This sequence comes from Flavobacteriaceae bacterium, assembly GCA_947451525.1. Lineage (GTDB taxonomy): Bacteria > Bacteroidota > Bacteroidia > Flavobacteriales > Flavobacteriaceae > Flavobacterium. The sequence continues at coordinate 128,509 of CANFZM010000002.1, read as the reverse complement.
ACCTTTAGTTTCATTTCTTCGAGAAGGATCTACATAAATCCAATCAAATTTTTGATTCAAATTTTCTAATGTTGCAGTGCTATCCCCAGCAATACATTGAATGTTACTGCTTTTCAATTGCAGAAAATTATGATTTACAATGGAAGATAATTCGGCATCCATTTCACAATGAATTACTTGAGTAACCTTCTTAGAAAAGTAATAATCGTCCACTCCAAAACCTCCAGATAAATCAATAAGGGAATTTCCATCAACGAGTTCCGATTTGTATTGAGCAGTAATTTCAGAAGAGGTTTGTTCCACCGAAATTTTACTTGGATAAATACAGTTTTTGCATTCAAACCAAGTTGGTAGTTTGGTTTTACTTTTAGTTCGAGCAGCAATTTGATTTAAAAGAATTTTAAAATCTACTTCCTGAAAAGGATTTTTAGAAAGTGCTAATTTCGTTGCCTCTTGACCTGTTTTTTCTATAATATATTCCTGAATTTCAGGACGAAGTAGTTCTTGATTATCCATTAATTCAAGTCGAAATTAAAGATTCTTAGTTAAAATTTTAATTATCTTGTTTTCAGGAATTAACTCTTTAGCGATTACTTTTAAGATAGTATACAGCGGAATTGCTATTATCATTCCGGTTATTCCAAATAAGGTTCCAATGATTAAAATAACCAAAAATATTTCTAAAGGATGCGAATTCACACTTTTAGAAAAGATAAAAGGAGAAGTGATATTGTTATCAATAAGTTGCACGATGAAGAATCCTATAGTTACATATATTGTGGTAGGCAGTGTAACTGTTTGAAAATCTTGATTTATTGTTGTCAACATGGTTAACAAACCTGCTAAAATGGAAGCAATAAAAGGGCCTATGTAAGGAATAATATTTAATACGGCACATAAAAAAGCAATTACAAAAGCATTTTCAACTCCAAAAACAAGCAAAACAATTAGGTATAAAATACAAACAACTGTCAACTGAATTAATAGACCTATGAAATATCTAGTTAATAAATGTCGGATTTTATCAATTGAATTTAAGATACGTTCTTCACCAGCATCCGGAAGTATTTTTTTCATCCCGATTATGAATTGCACCTTATCTAGTAAAAAATAAAAACTTATAAAAAACACGGTTACTAATCCAATTCCGAAACTACTTACTGTGCCAATTACCGAATTAAAGAAATCGGTTAAATAATTAAATTTAAGTTTAGAAGTTAAATTACTTTCCTTAATAATTCGTTCAATATCTATATTATGACTACTTAAATAAACATCTAATTGCCCATACAAATGAACTAGTTTGGTCTCTATAGACTTAGTGTCAAGCAAAGATAAATTATCGCCTTGTGATGTAATTAATGGTACAAATAAGGCTAACAAACCCATTAATAATAAGATAAATAGAAATAAAGTAAAACCCACAGCAATTGCATTAGAAAACTTCAATCTTTTTCTTAAAAACTCTACTATAGGGTTAGCTATTAACGAGAGAATTACAGATATTATTAAATATACTATTACCGTTTGTATCTGATAAATTAAATAAAGTAACAAGCATATAAGAGTTAGTATTCCTATAGCTCGAAGTAATCCTGAAGCAATGGTTTTAGAATTCATATCCTTAATTGTTAAATATATAATTCAATATATTAGCGCCCATTTTTAGAGCTTTTTCACGCACTTCTTTCGGGTCGTTGTGCACTTCCGCATCTTCCCATCCATCTCCCAAATCACATTCGTAAGTGTATAGTAAAACCAATCGGTTATTTTGAAAAATTCCAAATGCTTGTGGGCGTTTACCATCGTGTTCGTGAATTTTTGGTAAACCCGCAGGAAATGCAAATGGTTTTTGAAATATAGGATGCGTTGCTGGAATTTCAACCAAATTAGAATTAGGGAATATCCGTTTAATTTCTCTTCTAAGGTATTCGTCTAAACCATAATTATCATCAAAATGCATAAATCCACCCGATAGCATATAGTTTCTCAAGTTAAGGATTTCGCTATCGCTAAAAAGGATATTTCCATGGCCTGTAGCATGAATGAAAGGATACGAAAAAACATCTGGACTTCCGGGCTCGACTGTTGCAGGTTTACCCTTAATAGTGGTATTAATATTTTGATTGCTAAATTTTATCAAATTGGGCAACGAGGTAGGATTGGCATACCAATCGCCACCACCATTGTATTTTAGCAAGGCAATTTCTTGCGAAAAACCAATTAGAGAAGTAAATAAAATTAGTAATGTTATTTTGATTTTCATGTATTTAGTGTTTTTTTAGCGTAACCAGTAACTTGTCTAATTCTTCTGATTTCCAACCAAAATTAGTCGCAACGGTTTTAGCATTGTTGGCATAAAGCATGGCATTGGTATAATCTTTTTCTTTAGCGTATAAATTGACAATTAAAATATATTTATCCAAAGATTCTCCCAAAGTTAATGCTTGTTTGGCCCAGGATATTGCAAGATCTAAACTCTTTTTATCGTCTAAATGAGCCAAATAATTGTTAGAAATATCTACTAAAGCATTAGAATCTTTCCAAGCGAATTTATCTACTGAAGATTCTGCTGTTTTTTTGTAATTTTTCCAATTTTGTGAATATTCATTTATAGTCAAATCGTATCTAAATAATAAAGAATCTACTTTTCTAATCTGAAAAGAGGCAGCAATAGGTCTTTTTTTATTGTAATGTAGAGTATCACCAAGATCTGCCAAAGGTTTTAAATTATCAGAAACCATATAAATTAATTTCTTTTCAATTCTAGAAAGAGTTACAACTTTAGCAAATTCTTCTTTTTTAGCAACTATAAATGGAACTTCTTTAGCGTCAATATTGTTGATGCCGTTGGCGATAATTTTCCAGTTTAGTTCGGTAAACAATTCGGCTTCCGATTTTGTTTTTAAATATTTCTGAGTAATTGAGGTAGCATCAAATCCCGCTTTTCTGGTTACAATGATGTATCGCAAACAGTTTTCTGCATTCGAATTATCGGCATCGAATTTGTCTTTTACAACATTAAATTGATTTTCTGCAACTAACGCTTTAGTTCCTTCCAAAATAAAAGCATCTTTTTTAAATTCCCCAGAAATACAATAGAGTAAATTTTCATTACTATCAATAAAAGCAAAAGTTGGATACGATTTTACTAAAAATTTAGATTGAAGTTTGTTTTTTAAGGTAGTTCCATCAGTAGATTCTGCATCTACAGCAACACAAATATAAGAAGTGCTAAATAATTTTATTACATCAGCATCTATAAAAATTTCTTCTTTCATTTTTTTGCAATGCGAACACCATTTTGCATAAAATAGTAAAGCAATTGGCTTGTTTTCTTTTTTAGATTGTGCCAAGGCAATATCATAATTAGTATCTAAAAACAAGGTTTGATTTTGTGCAAAAGCAGCAGTGCTTAACGCAAATAGCATAACAAAATATAAAAACAATCTATTCATAATCAGTTATTTGTAAAAACAACACTATGGCAGGCTACCATTGCGGCTGTTTCGGTTCGCAATCTAGTTTCACCCAAAGATATTGGAATATATTTATTGGTCAAAGCCATTTCAATTTCTTTAACAGAAAAATCCCCTTCCGGACCTATTAATAAGGTTACATCTTCATTTGGAAGCAATTGTGATTTTAAAGATTTTTTATCCGTTTCTTCGCAATGTGCCACAAATTTTTGCCCTTTAAATTCTTTTTTCAAAAAGTCTTTCAATAAAATTGGTTCGTTTAATTTTGGCATATAACAATGCAACGATTGCTTCATTGCTGATTCAATTATCTTTTGATAGCGATCTATTTTTATTACTTTTCTTTCCGAATGATCGCAAATAATTGGTGTGATTTCTTGAATGCCAATTTCGGTTGCTTTTTCTAAAAACCACTCGTAACGTTCGTTCATTTTGGTAGGAGCAACCGCTAGATGCAAATGATATTTTGGCGCTTCTTGTTTTGTAAAGGAAAGAACATTTACCGTGCATTTCGAATCGGATGCTAATGCAATTTCAGTTTTAAATAAAAAACCTAAACCATTAGTAACGTATAGAATATCTCTTTCTTCTTTACGTAATACTTTAATTATATGTTTGCTTTCTTCTTTGTCAAAAATAAAAGAAGTTAGCGATTCGTTAATGGTAGGACTATAGAATAATTGCATATTAAAACTCAATTCGTGCTTTCGAAACAACTCCAGCATCGTTAAACTTATTTTCTAAATATTTTTGATAGCCAACAATTCCTATCATAGCAGCATTATCGGTGGTATATTCGAATTTTGGCACGAATGTTTTCCATCCATATTTTGGTTCTGCTGCTTTTAGGGTTGCTCTAATTCCGGAATTGGCAGAAACTCCTCCGCCAATAGCAATTTGTTTTATTCCTGTTTCGGCAACAGCCAATTTTAATTTATCCATTAAAATTTCAATGATAGTATGTTGAATGGAAGCACAAATATCGGCTTTATTCTCTTCAATAAAATTTGCATTTAGCACCACATTCTTTTGAATAAAATATAAAATTTGAGTCTTTAATCCCGAGAAACTAAAATTCAATCCTGGAACTTTTGGTTTGGTAAAGGCAAACTTTTTAGGGTCTCCTTCTTTAGCAAACTTATCTATTAAAGGTCCGCCGGGGTATGGAAGTCCCATTATTTTAGCCGATTTATCAAAGGCTTCACCAACAGCATCATCGGTAGTTTCACCAATGATTTCCATATCAAAAAAACTAGAAACTTTTACTATTTGGGTATGTCCGCCCGAAATGGTTAAGGCCAAAAAAGGAAATTCCGGTTTTTCAAATCCTTCCTCATCAATAAAATGTGCCAAGATGTGCGCGTGCATGTGGTTTACAGCGATTAAAGGGATATTTAAGGCTAAAGCCAATGATTTTGCAAAAGAAGTTCCAACCAACAAAGACCCCATCAATCCAGGACCTTGTGTAAAAGCAATTGCTGTAAGATCTTCCATTGGAATTCCCGCTTTTTTTAATGCCATATCAATAACAGGAACGATATTTTGCTGGTGGGCTCTTGACGCTAGTTCAGGCACCACACCACCATATTCTTCATGTATTTTTTGACCTGCTACAACATTAGATAAAACGATATTATTTTTTAAAACTGCAGCAGCAGTATCATCGCAGGAACTTTCTATAGCAAGAATAAAAACGTCTTTGTTGAGCATTAGGCACAATTTTTGAATAATATTTTAATAAACGGTATAAAACCATTAATTTTACATCGACTACAAAAGTAACTATTTTAAAGGTATCGCACCAATAACTAGATTTTTTTTGTTTTGAAAAGAATAGGAATATCTAGTGAAAGTAAGATATTTTGATTATGTTTGTTACTAATGGATGTTTCAAAGCGAAATAAATTTTGAAAGAGAAAATAACCAATACCCGATTTAAAACCTTTAAAAAAATAGTACTGCGCACCATTATTGTGCTTTTACTACTTTTATTATCGCTTGGTATTGCTCTATCATTACCGGTTGTGCAAACTAAAATCGCCCACTACGTTACTGAAAATCTCAATAAAAAATTTGGCACCAATATTTATGTAGATCAAGTAGAAGTCACAATATTTGGAGGTGTTCAACTAAAAAAAGTATTAATTAAAGACGAGAAAAAAGATACCTTAATTTATTCTAAAAGATTAATTACAAGTATTTTAGATACTAAAAAGTTGTTAGATGGAAATTTAATTTTCGGAAATCTTACTGCAGATGCCTTGACTGTAAATGTAAAGACCTACAAAGGAGATACAGATACCAATTTGGATAAATTTATTGCTGCTTTTGATGATGGGAAACCTGCATCGGGTAAATTTTTAATGACCTCCGATAAGATGACTCTTAAAAATTGTAGATTTCGAGAGATAGATTACAACAGAGAAGTACCTCTGGATGTTGATTTTACCAAGATAAATGCTGTAGTTTCCAATTTTAAAATTATAGGACCTAATGTTTATACTAATGTAGATGAAATGTCTTTTATGGACCATAGAGGTTTATTTATAGAAAACATTAAGACAAAATTCACCTATACCAAAAAGAATATCCGTTTAGAAAATCTCGATTTAAAAACGGCTGAATCTTCTTTAAAAGGAACCGTTATTCTAAAATACGAAAGAAAAGATTTTAATAACAAAGTGATTTTTGATATCACTACCAAAGAGGCTTCTTTGTCTAGCAATGATATTCGTTATTTTTATAATGAATTAGGCAAAAACCAACAATTTGCTTTAAGCGGAAAAATTGATGGTACTTTAAATAATTTGACTGCCAAACATTTATATTTAAAAGATACTAAAAACTCTGTAATTTCGGGAACGGTAAACTTTAAAAATCTTTTTGCTAAAAAAGGTAAAGGCGATTTCTACATGAAAGGTTCCTTTGCCAAAGTGAGTTCTAGTTATGATAATTTAATCACCTTGTTGCCTAATGTTTTAGGTAAAAGCCTTCCATCTTCTTTAAAGAAACTTGGGCAATTTAATTTAAAGGGTAAAGCCGAAGTTACCACAAGTAGTATTGATGCCGATTTTACATTGCAAACTATTTTAGGTACTATCGCTTCAAAGTTAGTAATGACCAATTTGAATACTATTGACAAAGCATCGTACTCGGGTAATGTAATATTAGACCAATTTAATTTAGGAAGTTTTTTAGGTCGAAAAGATTTAGGTATTGCTAGTCTTAATATTGATGTAGACGGAAAAGGGTTTACCGAAAAATATTTAGATACTAAGTTTTCTGGAGAAGTAAAAAATATAGATTACAATGGTTACAATTATAAAAACATTTTGGCAGATGGAGCCTTTAAAAAGCCTATTTTTAAAGGGAAAGTTAACATAAATGATCCTAATTTATTTCTGGATTTTGATGGAATTGTAGATTTGAGTAAAAAAGAAAAAATTTATGATTTTCATGCCAAAGTGGATTATGCAAATCTAAAAAGATTGAATTTCCTTAAAGACTCAATTGCTGTTTTTAAAGGAGATGTAGTCATGAAAGTATCTGGTAATTCATTGGATACCATGAAAGGAGATGTTGTTGTTAGTAATGCGTCTTATCAAAATTCTAAAGATGTTTATTTCTTTGATAATATTTCCATTAATTCTAGTTTTGATGCCAATAAAGAACATACTATTTCCTTGTATTCTCCTAATGAAATTAACGGAAAAATTCAAGGGAAGTTTGAGTTTTCTCAAATTCAAAAAATGGTGCAAAATTCCTTAGGAAGTCTTTACACCAATTACAAACCCGATGTTTTGAAAAAAGGGCAATATTTAAAATTTGATTTTTCGCAGTTTAATAAACTAATTGAAATTTTAAATCCTAAGATATCTTTAGATGCTACTGCAATTCTAAATGGCCAAATTAAAGGGGACGATAATGATTTTAAATTAAAATTTTCAACAAAAACTATAGATGCTTTTGAGGTTCATTTGGATAATGTTCAACTAGAGATTGATAATAAAAATCCATTGTACAATACTTATGTACAAATGGATAGCATTAAAACTAAGCAGTATAAAGTTAGAGATTTTTCATTAATTAATGCCACTTCCAAAGATACCTTATCGTTTAGAACCGAATTTAAAGGAGCCGAAAAAGGGAATGATTTTTACAATTTGAATTTATACCATACCATTGATAAAAACAACCAAAACATTATTGGTTTCAGTAAATCGGAAATGATGTTTAAGGATTTTCTTTGGTATATAAATGAGAAAGAAAACGATAAAAACAAAATAGTATTTGATAAAGATTTCAAGAATTTTACGTTTGAAGATATTATCGTTTCGCATGAAAATCAATCCATGCAATTAAAAGGACTGTTAAGTGGAACTAAAACTAAAGATTTGCAGTTAACGTTTCAAAATGTCAATTTAAGTAAAGTTACTCCCACAGTTGATAAATTTAAGTTTGATGGAAATTTAAATGGGGAAGTATTTTTAAAACAAAATGAAGCAATTTACCAACCAACAGCAACTTTAGAAATTAAAGATTTGCAAATAAACGACAATCTTTTAGGTAATTTAAATCTTGATATTACCGGAAATAATGAATTTTCTAGATTTGAAATCGCTTCTAAAATTGAAAATGAAAACGTAAAGTCGTTTAGTGCCGATGGGGATTTAGAAATTGTGAATAATGAAACGTTGTTAGATTTGAATTTGAATTTCCAAAGATTTAATTTAGGAATATTGAGTAATTTAGGAGGAGATGTACTTTCAAATATTAGAGGTTTTGCCTCTGGAAATGCGAGAATTAATGGCAATGTTAACGATGTAAATTATTCTGGCAAATTATTTGTAGACGATGCAGGGTTATCTATCCCGTATTTAAATGTGGATTATAAAATTAAAAATCATTCTGCTGTAGAGATTACCCAAAATAAATTCATAGTAGAAAAAACCCAATTATTCGATACTAAATTCAATACATCTGGAAACATTGAAGGTTTTATCAAACATAAACAATTTGGAGATTGGGAACTAGATTTGGCTATAGATTCCGATAGAATTTTGGCTTTAAATACCAAAGACCATGAAGATGTAGCATATTTTGGAACTGCTTTTATAAACGGAAGTGCTACAATTAAAGGGCCAACTAGCGGATTGTCAATTAATGTAAATGCCGAATCTGGAAAAGGAACCGATATTAAAATTCCAATTAACGATGCTAGTTCCATAAGTGATAATAATTTTATTCATTTTTTAACTAAAGTAGAAAAATACGGAACCGGAACTAAAGATGCCGAGTTTATTAGAAATTACAACGGACTTCAAATGAATTTTGAATTTAACATTACTCCAGTTGCTAGTATTGAGGTGATTTTGGATAGAGATTCAGGACATGGTATGAAAGGAAAAGGGGTTGGAACCCTGAATATGAATATTAACACTTTGGGCAAATTTGAAATGTATGGTGACTTTACCGTTTGGGAGGGTTCTTATAATTTTAAATATGGCGGAATCATTGACAAACAATTTACAGTAAAGAAAAACAGTTATATTGTTTGGGATGGTAATCCGTATAAAGCGATTTTAAATCTAGAAGCCGTTTCTAAAAATATCACAGCAAATCCAGCAGTGTTAATAGATAACGCCTCCTTTAATAAAAAAATTCCGGTAGAAGTAATAATAGGTTTAAAAGGAACCATTACCAATCCAGAACCTGATTTTAATATTAATTTCCCTAATGTGAGTTCGGTTATAAAATCGGAAATAGAAACCAAACTTGGTGATAAAGATATAAGACAAACGCAGGCTTTGTATTTACTATCTACCGGTGGATTCTTAAGTCAAGAAGGTCTAAGCCAATCGCAAGTTACCAATAGTTTTTATGAAAAAGCGTCGGCATTGTTTGGTGATATTTTTAACGATAAAGACAGTAAAATGAATGTGGAAGTAAGTTATACCGCTGCCGATAAAACTGCTTTAAAACCTACAGATGGTAGAGTAGTTGCTTCTATATCTACTCAAATAAACGAACGAATCACTATTAATGGTAAGGTAGGTGTACCTACAGGTGGCGTTTCAGAAACTGCTATTGTAGGAAATTTCGAAATGCAATACCGTGTAAATGAAGATGGAACCTTGAACTTAAGAGTTTTTAATAAAGAAAACGATATTAATTACATGGTAGGTCAAGGAATTGGCTACACACAAGGAGCAGGAATTTCGTATGAAGTAGATTTTGATACGTTTAAAGAATTGGTTAACAAAATTTTCAACAAAACTAAAATCGATAGAGAGAAAAAAGTTAAACTTGAAAACACTCCCGAAACTCCTAAAATGCTTCCTAGTTATATTAATATGGAAAAAGATAATTCTTCCCCTAAAAAATCTACAGAAAAAGGTACAAATAATAAAGAAGGGAAACTTGAAAATAATTAAAGCATTTGTAGTTAATAGCAATGATATCAGAATACAACTATGAAAAAACTATTTTGTATCTTTTTATTAATCCTTATATTGATTAGTTGTAAAAATTCAAATCCAATAAAAGAAATAGAAACACTCACGTATTTTACAAATGCAAAAGACTTCCAAATATATTCAACTACCAATAAAAATGGAGTCACTCAAGTTATATTTAAATCAGAAAATTCAAAAGAATACAGTGCTAATTACCAATTCAAAATCAATAAGGGTCTATTAGATTCATTAATTAGCATTTCTAAAAATGCTAATTCAGGTAGTTTTAAATTTAAAGTACCAGAGAAGATGTGGTATTGTGGCTATTGGCATATTGTTCAAATTACTTATGAAAATGGAGAAAAGATAAAATTTAAATATCCATTTGTAAATAAAGACAATAAACAATTTGTTCCATTTGAATCTATAATTAAGCAAATTAAAATTGATTCTTTGCATGCAACACGTTTAAGTGTTGGAAAACTTGATACTCTTTATATTAAACAAGAAGATTTATCTAAAAAAACATTCAAAGAAGATTATATTGAAATCATAAAAATAATAGAAAAGTATAAATAAGTTTCTATTTTATGACAAATTCCACTTCATTTTATTGATAATTTCCTAAAAATTATTCTTAATAACTTAAAACTTATCAACGAAAACGTTTGAATTTAAGGCTTTTAATTAAGTGCGTATTAATATCGCATTTTATATACTTATTCTTTGCTAAATTTACATTTTAAAACATAAAAATATGTCAAAAACGATAAAAAAAATAGGGGTGCTAACTTCAGGAGGAGATTCTCCCGGAATGAATGCTGCTATTAGATCTGTAGTTCGTACTTGTGCTTATCATAACATTGAATGCGTAGGGATTTATAGAGGTTATCAAGGAATGATTGAGGGCGATTTTAAAGAAATGGGACCTCGTTCTGTAAATAATATTATTAATAAAGGAGGGACTATCTTAAAATCGGCTCGTTCTAAAGAATTCATGACCGTTGAAGGGCGTAAAAAAGCCTACGACAATTTAACTTCCGCAGGAGTTGAGGCTCTTGTAGTTATAGGCGGTGATGGAAGTTTTACAGGTGCTGAAATATTCAATAGTGAATTTGGTTTTCCAGTAATGGGAATCCCAGGTACTATTGATAATGACATTTTTGGTACAAGCCATACTTTAGGGTTTGATACGGCATTAAATACTGTTGTAGATTGTATTGATAAAATACGAGATACTGCAAGTTCACATAACAGACTGTTTCTAGTAGAGGTTATGGGGAGAGATGCAGGTCATATCGCTCTTAATGCAGGAATTGGTGCTGGTGCAGAAGAAATTCTTATTCCAGAAGAAAATTTAGGATTAGAAAGACTTTTAGATTCCTTACGTAAAAGTAAAGCATCCGGTAAATCATCCAGTATTGTGGTAATTGCCGAAGGGGATAAAATTGGGAAAAATGTATTCGAATTAAAAGATTATATAGAAGAAAATTTTCCAGAATATGACATTAGAGTTTCAGTTTTAGGACACATGCAACGAGGAGGTTCTCCATCTTGTTTTGATAGAGTTCTTGCAAGTAGACTTGGTGTGAAAGCAGTAGAGTCTATATTGGATGGAAAATCTAATTTTATGGTTGGAATACTTAACGATAAAGTAGCCTTAACACCTTTAGAACAAGCCATTAAAGGACATTCTGAAATAGATAGAGATTTGCTTCGTGTATCGGATATTATGACTACTTAAAAAAAGTTTTTTATTTAAATAACTAATATTAAGAAACTTACTAAATCAATTAATAATAAAAATAATAAATATAATAATATGTCAAAAGTAAAATTAGGAATCAATGGATTCGGAAGAATTGGAAGAATCGTTTTTAGAGAATCTTTCAATAGAGATAATGTAGAAGTTGTAGCTATTAATGATTTGTTAGATGTAGATCATTTGGCTTATCTATTGAAATACGATTCAGTTCACGGTCGTTTTGCTGGAAAAGTTGAAGTTATAGACGGAAAACTTTTTGTAAACGATAAACATATCCGAATTACTGCTGAAAGAGATCCTTCTACTTTAAAATGGGATGAAGTAGGTGTTGATGTAGTTGCAGAATGTACTGGTATCTTCACCACTTTAGAAAGCGCTCAAGCTCACATTAAAGGTGGAGCTAAAAAAGTAGTTATTTCTGCACCATCTGCAGATGCACCAATGTTTGTTATGGGAGTTAACCATTTCAAAGCTACTGCTGCAGATACTATAGTTTCAAATGCTTCATGTACTACTAACTGCTTGGCTCCATTAGCTAAAGTAATCCACGATAATTTCGGAATTGTAGAAGCTTTAATGACTACTGTTCACGCTACAACAGCAACACAATTAACAGTTGATGGACCATCTCGAAAAGATTTCCGTGGAGGAAGATCTGCTTTATTAAACATGATTCCATCTTCTACAGGTGCTGCAAAAGCAGTAGGTAAAGTAATTCCAGAATTAAACGGAAAACTTACAGGAATGTCAATGCGTGTTCCTACAGCAGATGTTTCTGCAGTAGATTTAACTGTAAAAGTTGCCAAAGAAACTTCTTATGAAGAAATTATGGCAGTGCTTAAAAAAGCATCTGAAAATGAATTAAAAGGTATTTTAGGATATACTGAAGATGATGTAGTTTCTCAAGATTTTGTTTCGGATTCTAGAACTTCTATCATTGATGCTAAAGCTGGAATTGGATTAAATTCTACTTTTTTCAAAATTATTTCTTGGTACGATAATGAGTATGGATATTCTAGCAAATTAATTGATTTATCAGTACATATTTCTAGTTTATAATTGTAAATAAATTCCCGTTACATTTTTTTGTAGCGGGATTTTTATTATCCCAAATTACAAAAAAAAAACCAAACCAATGAAATTATTAGTTGATAGCGGCTCTACCAAGGCCGATTGGATTGCAATAGATGAGAATGGCAAAGTCCTTTTTACTACCCAAACACTTGGATTAAATCCAGAAGTTTTAGATAAAGAAGAAATTATCTCCCGATTGGAAGATAAATTTGATATTTCACATAATAAAGAAAAAGCTACACATCTATTCTTTTATGGCGCAGGCTGTGGAACTGATAGAATGAAAGATTTTCTTACACTAGTATTTCAAGAATATTTTTCTAATGCTGCAATTTCGGTTCATGAAGATACCTTTGCTGCTGTATATGCTACCACACCAAAAGACGAAGAAGCAATTGTTTGTATTCTTGGAACTGGTTCTAACTGTAGTTATTTTGACGGAAAAATTTTACATCAAAAAGTGCAATCGCTAGGTTATATTGCAATGGACGATTGTTCCGGAAACCGTTTTGGTCGTCATTTATTGCGTGGGTATTATTTTAACAAAATGCCTAAAGATTTAGCTTCCGAATTTGAAGAAGAATATAATTTGGATGCAGATTATATTAAAAATAATCTTTACAAAGAACCTAATCCTAATGCTTATTTAGCAACATTTGCGAAATTTTTAATTAAACATAAAGATTCCGAATTTTGTAAAAAATATATTGCTCTAGAATTAGAGGAATTTGTAGATAATTACATAAAGCAATTTGATAATTGTACTGAAATTCCAGTCCATTTTGTTGGTTCTATTGCTTTTTATTTAAAAGAGGAACTAATAGAAGTTTTATCTAAACATAATATTAAAGTAGGCAATGTACTTCGTAGACCTATAGACGGTTTAATTGCTTACCATGTAATGAATAAATAACATTCAAAACCTGATTTTTTAGTCAGGTTTTTTTTATTTTTACAACTTAGTACTTAATACAAATTGGTTAAATCAAACTCAAATATTTATGGAAATAGCAATAATAGCCCACGATGGAAAAAAAGCCGATATGGTTCAGTTTTTAAATAAAAACAGAGCACTATTATTGCATGAAAATATAAAATTAATTGCAACAGGAACTACAGGTAGTAGAGCAGAAGCGGGAGGATTTAAAGTTAAAAAAATGCTTTCAGGGCCACTTGGAGGTGATGCTCAAATTGCTGCTCGAGTAGCAGAAGGTAAAACTAAAATGGTTTTATTTTTTAAAGATCCAATGTCTAACCATCCTCATGAAGTAGATATCAATATGCTGATTAGGGTTTGTGATGTTCATAATGTTCCATTAGCAACTAATGAAGCCACAGCACAATTATTGCTAAATGCAATTGCAATTCAATAGTATTTTATCAATAAATACTATTGCTTAATAGCAATCATTGAAATCTCTACATTAACTCCTCTAGGTAATCCGGCAACTTGAACTGTTTCCCGGGAAGGTGCAGTATTTTCATCAAAATAACTTCCATAAACTGAATTTATTCTGGCAAAATCATTCATATCCATTATAAAAATAGTAGACTTCACCACATTTTCAAAAGTCATTCCAGCGGCTTCTAAAACAGCTTGCATATTTTGCATAACCTGTTTGGTTTCTGTTTCAATATCTCCAATAACCAATTCCATTGTACTCGGATCTAATGCAATTTGACCAGAAGTGTATAAGGTATTTCCAACTAATACCGCTTGATTGTATGGGCCAATAGGAGCAGGGGCTTTGGCAGTAATAATTATTTTTTTCATCTAGTTTTATTTTAAAATTCTATCGGCTTGGGTACGTTTATCCCATTTAATGTCTTTTAACACACTTGCTTTAATTCCGATAAAGAATCCCCAATAGGATTGACCAAATGGCGACCAGTTAAAACTCATGTTCCAACTCAATAAATCTCGATTCAAACGAATTTGTGTAAATGTTACGCCTTTTCGAACAAAATCATATCCGGTAGAAACTCCAACTTTCCATTTTGGGGTTAAATCGGTATTGGCCGAAATCATCACCGAGTTGCTGGATATTTTCCTTTCATTATTTAAATTAGAATACGTAACCGAATAGGCAAAGGTCATGTCCCAGGGTATTTTAGCATTATAAAATCCTGTAAAGCCATCTTTATCGTCATCCTTTTTAGTGAATTGACTATCTCTATTGTCATTTATTTCAGTATTGGTACCAAATAAATCATCCTCTCGACCACCATTTTTAGAGCCTTGCACATTCTTCTTGGTCTTATCCTCTTTAGAACTAGAAACGGAATAGTTGATTGTCATATTGGCACTTGTCATTCTAAATAAACTTCCGCCATCCTCAATATTAAAAGTATTAATTCTAGTTTTATTATCCTTGCCCAATGCATAAGGGTCAAGAGTTGTAGCGAAATTGATGTTCATTTTTTGTTTAAACAAAGTGGTACCACCGCTCAATCGCATAGGTTGCCAACGCAAAGAATCGGCAGAAACATCATAACTTGTTGACATATTTAAATTATTCAACAACATTATTTTTTTAGGTTCTGTTTTGGTAGTATCTCGGTCTCTAACCTTTGCTTCAAATGTATTACTTAAATTAAATCCAATATTATTAGAATAATTTTTTCCAGGTGCTGTGTATATTCCATTATCAAATCGGCTATATTGCCCTGTTTTACCACTAGCATCCATTGCGTAAGTATCATAATATTTTTCGAAACTTGGAGTATAAGTATGCGAAATAGAAGGGTGCATTACATGACGAATGGATTGAATTTTATTGTTTTTTCCAAAATTAAAAGTTCCATAAATAGTAGTGGTAAGACTATTCGAAAAGGAGTAAGTTCGATAAGAATCAAAACCATTTAAGTTTGTAGTAACTATAGAACCTGTAGGAAGAAGTGGTGGCAAAGAAGTTGTTACAAAATCTTTACGAATGGTATTTAAAGTCCATACTTCATTATAGTTAGCAGAGGTTGAAGCACTAAAATATTTAAATACTTTAAAGTTTGTACTTAATGGAATGCTATGTCTGAAGCCAACTTTTGCAGCAGAAAACATTTCTTTTTTAAAGAATAAATCATCTGTAGTGATTATTTGATTTTCACCGGTTAAATTATATTGTAAATTAATATTTTTTATAAATCCTTTCTTAATTCCGTCTTTACCTACAAATGGGTAAATTCTGTCTACACTTGCTTGCATTGACGGTAAAGTCATATTGATTGCCTTTGTTTGGGTATTTTGAGAATGCGTTGCCGACAATGAAAAGTTTATTTGCGGAATCGTATTAATTGTTTTAGAGTAGGATACCGAAGAACTTAAGGTATTATTTAAAGTTGAACCTAAGTTAGCAAGATTTATAGATTGCTGGAAATACTGGCTACTCCCTAAATTTACCGAGGCCGAAAATCTAGAATTTGGACTAGATTTCATGTCTTTAGTATGTGACCATTGTATGTTGTAAATTTTGCTTTTAGAATAATCGGGATACCCACGTTCACTATTAATAAGGTTTTCAAACCGAATATTGACTTTTCCGCTATACTTATATTTATTAGCATAACTAGATTCAAATCGTGTAGCATAACTTCCATTAGTGTAATAATCGCCCAAAACAGCAAGGTCAAGTTTATCGCTTAAAGCAAAATAATATCCTCCATTTTGTAAGGCATATCCTCGAGCATTGTTTTGTCCAAAACTTGGAGGAATAATTCCAGAATGATTTTTCTCAGTAATTGGAAAAAAGGCAAAGGGCAATGCTAATGGTGTAGGGACATTTTCAATCCATAAGTTAGTGGTTCCTATTACTACTTTTTTTCCTGGAACAAATTTCATTTTATTTACTAAAAAATAATATTCAGGATCTTCAATATCTTTGGAAGTCGTTAAATGCGCACCTTTCATAAAATAAATGGAATCGTTCTCTTTTTTTGAAATTTTTGCTTTAATATTTAATTCTTGTTGGGTAGTTCTAGAATTCCAAATTAATGCTTTCTTCGTTTTGAAATTAAATCGAATGGAATCGGGTTCAATAACGTTGGAACCTTGTTTGAAATTAGGTAATTGTCTGTAATTTCCTAAAGAATCTTTTAGCCTACCAGCATAAACTTCATTCTTTGCATAGTCAAAAACAATAATTCCAGCCTTTAAATGGTAGTCTAAATAATTTAATTCCGCTTCATCGTATAGAGTAATGAGTTTTTTCTTCTGATCAAACTTAGCGTATTTCTTTGCATGATACATTACTTTTCCTTCTAATACCGATTTGAATTTTTTATCCGTTTTAACCATATTAGAGTCAACTATTTTTACAGTTGAATTTTCTTTTGACGGAAGTATTTCAGCATCTTTTTGTGGGATAACCTTTTGATTTTTAGCAGGGAAAGGTTTCGGTTTTTTAGTTGTTTCTTGGGCAAATAGAGAAGAACTTCCTATTGTTAGGAAATATGCTAATAAAACGATATAAAATAAGTTTGTACGCAAAGGTTTAAATGCTATTTTTGTAAAAATATGGCTTGATTTTTGACAAGCCAAACTTACATATAAATTTTGGTCAAAAATAGAGAAATAATAATTTTATAACCTTGCAGTTTTAATTAAAATTAACTTTTATAACAATGATTAACATAAATTTCCCAAAACATACCCTTACTATCCTACTAGTTTTATGCTCCAGTATGCTTTTTGCCCAATCTAAATTCAAAGTTACATTGGATGCGGGGCATGGAGCACACGATTTTGGTGCAGTTTATAGCGGGCATATAGAAAAAAATATTAATTTAGGTATTACCCTTAAAGTTGGGAAGATTTTAGAAAAAAACTCTAGTATTGATGTCATTTACACCCGTAAGACGGATGTTTTTATCGATTTAATTGAAAGAGCAAATATTGCAAATAGAGCAGATGCAAATATATTTGTTTCCATTCACTGTAATGCAAATAAAAATACTGCTGCCGATGGAACGGAAACCTACGTGATGGGTATGTCTAAAAATGCTTCCAACCTAGAGGCAGCAAAACGAGAAAACTCGGTAGTAACTTTAGAGAAAGACTACAAACAAAAATACCAAGGGTTTGATCCTAACAAACCAGAAACCATGTTGGGCATGACCATTATGCAAGAAGAATTTATTGAAAATAGTATTGCTCTTGCAGGAAAAATTCAAGATCGCTTTGTGCAAGATTTAGGTAAAAAGAGTAGAGGAGGAGGCGTGAAGCAAGCACCTTATATGGTTTTGCATAAAGCCTATATGCCAAGAGTATTAATTGAAAACGGATTTATTTCTAATCCTGTTGAAGGAGCCAAACTAGATTCGGAAGAAGGGCAACAAGAAATTGCCGAAGCCATTGCACAAGCCATTGTTAGTTATAAAAAAGATTTTTTTGATGGTAATTCTAATGATACTCCAATAGAAAAACCTTCTGAGAGAATTGAAGATAAGCCAATTAAAGCAACTCCAGAAGTTAAAAAAACGGATACTATCGTAAAGAAAAAAGATCCTAAAGTAATGGATAATAAATCAGAAAAAGGAATTGTTTTTAAAATTCAAATTTCTGCAAGTCCTACTAAATTAGATCTTACTCCAAGTAACTTCAAAGGATTAAAAAACATTACTTCTAGTCATACCTCTATCTATAAATATATGTACGGAGAAACATCTAATTATGAAGAAGCAAAAAGATTATTGAAGGAAGCAACTGCAAAAGGCTACGATTCTGCTTTTATTATTGCATTTAAAGACGGGAAAAGTATCGATGTGAAAGATGCTATCAAATAATACATTATTTTTGCACTATTAAAAACCACTATTTTGAAATTATCTAAAGAAATTAAAACTGCCGTATTAGTATTAGCATCCATTGCATTATTCATTTGGGGATATAGTTATTTAAAAGGCAAAGATTTATTAACTAATTATAAAAATCTTTATGCACAATACGACAATGTAGAAGGACTTGCTATAGCATCTCCTGTTACCATTAGCGGAATGATTGTAGGTAAAGTAAGTAAAATTACCATTGATAACAATACAGGAAAGGTTACTGTTGAAATGCAAATAAAATCGGATTTTCCTATTAAAAAAACCAGCATTGCCGAAATATATGCTCCGAGTCCTATTGGAGGAAAACAAATTGCTATTCTGCCAAGTGCAGATGGTGCAATAGCGGTTTCTGGAGATACCTTAATTTCTTCTAGTAAATTAGGATTAACCGATGAAGTTGCTAAACAGATAGTTCCTTTAAAAGATAAAATATCCAAATTACTAGACAATGCTAATGTAATGTTGGAAAACGTGAACCAAGTATTGGATGCAAAGACTAAAGAAAATCTTAAAAATAGTCTTGCTAATTTAAATGAAACCATTTCTCAATTTAAAGAAGCATCTATAAAAGTGAATTCTTTATTGGCGGATAATAAATCAAAAATTAACGGTACAATGACCAACATGGAAAAAGCGACTGCTAATTTTTCAAAGGTTTCCGATTCTTTGGCAAAAGTTAATATTGGGCCAACCGTTAAAAATCTTCAAAAAACTTTGGAGAATGTTGATAAAATGATGGCCGATATGCAATCTGGCAAAGGAACAATGGGTAAATTAATGAAAGACGAATCGTTGTACAATAACTTCAATAAAACTTCTAAAGAGTTAGAATTGTTGTTGCAAGATTTGCGATTAAACCCAACACGTTATGTGAATGTTTCTCTTTTCGGAAAGAAAAATAAGCCCTATACAACTCCAGTTAACGATACTTTAAAAAAGAAATAGTATGGACATAATTAAATATTTAGAGTCTATTTTCTTTGCAATTTTATTACTTGCAGGTTTTGGATATTTTACTATTAACGTAAAAAAAATCATCCGAAATATTAAATTAGGAAAAGATATTGATCGTTCGGATAACTCTTCTGCTCGTTGGAAAAACATGGCGATGATTGCTTTAGGACAATCTAAAATGGTGAAACGACCAGTTGCAGGAATACTACACATAGTAGTTTATGCAGGTTTTATTATCATCAACTTAGAGTTGTTAGAAATAATTATTGATGGCCTTTTCGGGACTCATAGAGTTTTTTCTTTTATGGGAAGTTTTTATAATTTCTTAATAGGATCTTTTGAAATTTTAGCACTACTAGTTTTAGTAGCAGTATTAGTTTTCTGGACCCGAAGAAATATTGTAAGATTAAAAAGATTCATTAGCCCTGACTTGAAGGGAAGTCCAAAAAAAGATGCCAATATCATTCTGTATTTTGAAGTAGTTTTGATGTCGTTATTCTTGTTGATGAACGCTTCCGACTTTTGGTTACAACAAGCAGGTGTGAATCATTTTACTTCTGTTGGTTCGTTTCCTGTGAGTCATTTTATTGCACCCTTTTTTAACGGAATGAATGAAAGTGCCGTTATGATGTTGGAAAAAACATTTTGGTGGTTGCACATCATCGGGATTTTGATTTTTATGAATTACTTATATTTTTCAAAACATTTACATATTTTACTAGCATTTCCTAATACGTATTATGCCGATTTAAATGCAAAAGGTAAACTAGATAATCTAGAAAGTGTTACTAATGAAGTAAAGTTGATGATGGACCCAAATGCTGATCCTTTTGCTGCTCCACCTGTGGATGCTTCAGCAGTTCCTAGTAAATTTGGCGCTTCTGATGTCATGGATTTGAATTGGGTACAATTATTAAACGCTTATACCTGTACCGAATGTGGTAGATGTACTTCGGTATGTCCTGCAAATCAAACCGGAAAAAAATTATCACCACGAAAAATAATGATGGATACCCGCGACCGATTGGAAGAAGTGGGAAGAAATATCGATAAAAACAAAGGAGTTTTCATTCCGGATAATGTATCTTTATTGAACAACTATATTACCACCGAAGAACTTTGGGCTTGCACCTCGTGTAACGCTTGTGTGGAAGAATGTCCAGTGAATATTAGTCCGTTGTCTATAATTATTGACATGCGCCGTTATTTAGTAATGGAACAAAGTGCTGCGCCACAATCACTTAATGCAATGATGGCAAATATTGAAAATAACGGTGCACCATGGCAGTACAACCAAATGGATCGTTTAAACTGGAAAGAAGAATAAAAATAATTATACCATAATAACTTCCCATTTGTGAGGCTTGGGATTTTGTTACAATGAATGTGAACTACTAAATTTAAAAATGGAAATGGAAGACCTTAACAAAACCTTACAAGCAGTAACTGAAAACGGACAACATTTAAGTCCAATTTTACCCGAAGGCGTAAAGAATTATTTAATTGATATTGATGGCACCGTTTGCGATGATATTCCAAACGAAGAACCAGAAAGAATGCTTACCGCAGAAGTGTATCCAGATGCTTTAATTACCTTAAACAAATGGTACGATGAAGGACATATTATTTTCTTCTTTACTTCAAGAACCGAAGCACATCGTGATTATACCGAACGTTGGTTAAAACAACACGGATTTAAATACCACGGAATATTATTTGGAAAACCACGTGGTGGAAATTACCATTGGATTGACAACCACTTAGTGAAAGCAACCCGTTACAGAGGGAAATTCACCGATTTAATTGAAAAAGAAGTAACCATCGAAGTTTTTGACGATGGACAACATGAATAATATTAAATATGAGATTTTAGATATTAAATATTTAATATCTAAAATTTAATATCAAAAATCTAAATAACAAATGTCAGAAAATTTAGTTGTGCCAACCATGGCCGAAATGTTAGCCCAAGGCAAGCAACCAGAAGTATTATTTTGGGTAGGATGTGCTGGAAGTTTTGACGACAGAGCCAAACGTATTACCAAAGCATTAGTAAAGATTTTAAATCGTGCTAATGTTGAATTTGCTGTTCTAGGTACCGAGGAGAGTTGCTCTGGAGACCCTGCAAAACGTGCTGGTAACGAGTTTTTGTTTCAAATGCAAGCCATGATGAACATTGAGGTTCTGAATGCTTATGAAGCCAAGAAAATTGTAACGGCTTGTCCGCATTGTTTTAATACTTTGAAAAATGAGTATCCCGAATTAGGTGGAAAATACGAAGTGGTGCACCATACTGAATTTTTAAAATCTCTTTTAGATGCTGGAAGATTAACCATTGAAGGTGGTCAATTTAAAGGGAAGCGTATTACTTTTCACGATCCTTGTTATCTTGGAAGAGCCAATAATGTATACGAAGCTCCAAGAGAATTAATCCAAAAATTGGATGCTGAATTGGTAGAAATGAAACGTTCTAAAGCCAACGGATTGTGTTGCGGAGCAGGTGGCGCACAAATGTTTAAAGATGCCGAAAAGGGAAACAAAGAAATAAACGTAGAACGCACCGAAGACGCTTTAGAAACTAATTCGGAAATCATTGCAACAGGTTGTCCATTTTGCAATACCATGATGACCGATGGTGTGAAAGTTAAAGAAAGCGAAGCACAAGTAAAAGTTCTAGATATTGCTGAATTGATTGCCAACGCTCAGGATTTATAAATTATATTATTTGATATTTAATATCTAAAAAATACTATGTACGTACCATTTGAAAATTTACCCGAAGAATCCAGAATTTGGATTTACCCCTCTAATAGAAAATTTTCGGAAGAGGAAGTTACTGAAATCGAAAAAGATTTAAGTGAATTTTTAACTAATTGGTCGGCTCATGGTAGCGCTTTAGAAGCTTCATTTGTTATAAAATACAATCGATTTATTATCCTTGCATTAAACCAAGAAGTACATCCTGCAACGGGTTGTTCTATAGATTCATCGGTGGCTTTTATTCAAAATTTAGAACAAAAATATTCGGTAGATTTGTTAGATAAAATGAATGTTTCGTTCAAGCAAGGCGAATTTATTACCTATAAAACTTTATTAGATTTTAAAAAACTTGCTAAAGATAAATCGGTTTCCGAAAATACTATTGTATTTAATAATCTCGTTAATACCATAGAAGAATGGAAAGAAAACTGGGAAGTTCCTGCTAATGAAAGTTGGCACAGTCGTTTCTTTTAATCGTTTATCTTATTTATGAAAAAAATAGTTCAATTAGCATTCGTACTAATTATTATTTCTTTTGTTACCAATTGTGGTGTAACAAAAGATGCAACCTCTGTTGGGAAAATTGCAAAACCAGAATTATCTTATGATGATGAAGTCTATGTTCCGGTATTAAAATCCGAAAGAAAAAACTTCTTTAAAGATTCAGAGCCCGAGACTAAATGGGTAGATAGCATTTACACACAAATGACATTTGAAGAAAAAGTAGGGCAACTATTTATGGTTGCTGCTTATTCTAATAAAGATACGGTACATATTAATTCTATTGACAAATTAATCAAAGAAAATAAAATTGGCGGATTGATTTTTTTTCAAGGAGGTCCTGGTCGTCAAGCCAATTTAACCAATAGATTCCAATCAAAGTCTAAAGTGCCCTTGTTTATTGGTATAGATGCCGAATGGGGATTAAGCATGCGATTGGATTCTACTTACAAATATCCATGGAATACTACTTTGGGTGCCGTTAGAGATTTAAAACTAATCGAAGAAGTAGGGAAAAATATGGCCCAAGAAGCCAAACGAATTGGAGCCCAATTTAATTTTGCCCCCGTTATTGATATCAATACCAATCCAAAAAATCCGATTATCGGCAACCGTTCTTTTGGTGAGGACAAAATGAATGTAACTGATCATGCCGTGGCCTTAATGCAAGGAATTCAAAGTCAAGGTGTTTTTTGTACGGGTAAACATTTTCCTGGTCATGGAGATACCGCTTTAGATTCGCATTATGCGCTGCCATTGGTTTCTTTCTCCAAAGATAGAATAGAAAAAGTGGAGTTATATCCTTACAAACGAATGTTTGACGAAGGACTTGTTTCAGTTATGGTAGCCCATTTAAACATTCCAAGTTTAGAGCCAAGAGAAAATTATCCAACATCAGTTTCTTATAATGTGGTGACCGATTTGCTTCAAAACGAATTGGGTTTTGATGGATTAATATTTACAGATGCTTTAAATATGAAAGCGGCTAGTAAGTTTTTAAAACCTGGCGATATTGATTTAGAAGCCTTTTTGGCAGGAAATGACATCTTACTTTTTGCAGAAAATGTACCTCTAGCAGTTCAAAAAATTTCGGAAGCCTACCAAACTGGGTTAATTACCGATGATAGAATTGCCAAATCGGTAAAGAAAATTTTGCATTACAAATTCAAAGCGGGTTTAAACCATTATAAACCTATAGAAACTAAGAATTTATCCTCTGATTTAAATACTACTTTTAAAGATGCCTTGCAATACCAATTGTATGAACATGCTACAACGGTATTGAAAAATAAAGATAATATTCTGCCTATTAAGAATTTAGATCAAAAGATTGCTTATGTAAAATTAGGAGATGATACCAATTCTTCTTTTGTTACCACTTTAAAAAAATATACCGAAGTTACGGAGGTTTCCGATACCAATTTAGATTCATTAGAAGTAAAATTAAAAGAATTTAAAACTGTAATAGTTGGCTATCATAAATCGGATAAAGCATGGAAAAAACACGATTTTTCGGACACCGAATTATTATGGTTGCAAGATATAGCCAAAAAAAACACCGTCATTTTAGATGCTTTCACTAAGCCTTATTCGTTGTCGACAATTCCTAATTTTGATGATTTTGAAGGCGTAGTAATGTCCTATCAAAACAGTGATATTTCACAAATAGTTGGAGCCGAACTGCTTTTTGGAGCAATTGAGCCACAAGGAAAATTACCGGTTTCTATTAATGAAGAATTTAAAGATGGCTTTGGTTTAACTACCGAAAAATTAAACCGTCTAGGCTTTACAGCACCTGAAAATGTGGGTATGAGTCCGAAGGTATTATCCCAAATTGATGTCCTTGCCAAAAAAGCAATTGATGGCAAAATGGCTCCTGGAATACAAGTGCTAGTGGCACGAAGAGGAAAAGTGATATTTCAAAAATCGTATGGTTATCAAACTTATGATCCTATCACTAAGGTTCAAAATTCAGATATTTACGATATGGCATCCGTTACCAAAATGGTTTCCACTTTGCCAAATGTAATGCAACTTTTTGAACAAGGAAAAGTAAATTTAGATTCTAAACTAGGAGATATGCTTCCGATGTTAAAAGGAAGCAACAAGCAAGATATTTCTTTTAAGAATTTACTTTCTCATTATGCAGGTTTGCAAGCGTGGATTCCTTTTTATAAAGCAACATTAAATGCAGATAAATCTCCGTCCGAGAAGTATTATAGTTTGAATTCTAAAGAAGGATTTACTACACATGTTGCTGAGAATTTATATCTTCGAAATGATTACCAAGATAGTATCATGAAGCAAATTTCCGATAGCAAACTATTGGAGAAAAAAGAATATAAATACAGCGATTTTACGTTTATTCTTTTGAAAGAATTTCTAGAAAAAACGACTGGTAAAACCTTGGATGTATTGAGTTCTGAAAATTTCTATAAATCGTTAGGAATGAATAATACCACTTACAATCCTTTACGTAAATTTGACAAAAGCATAATTGCTCCAACCGAATTGGATACTTATTTCCGTCATACGCTAGTACAAGGTTATGTTCATGATATGGCTGCGGCTATGCAGGGTGGCGTAGCAGGGCATGCTGGCATTTTTTCAAATGCTATGGATATTGCCAAAATGATGCAGATGTATCTTCAGAAAGGAAATTACGGAAACATACAATATTTTAAACCTTCCACTTTTGATATCTTTAATACATGTTATTTCTGTTCGGAAGGCAATAGAAGAGGTTTAGGATTTGACAAGCCTCAATTGGGTAAAGAAGGACCTACTTGTGGTTGTGTTTCTAAATCGAGTTTTGGTCATACAGGCTTCACCGGTACTATGGCTTGGGCCGATCCGGAAACAGAAATAGTATATATCTTTTTATCCAATAGAACCTATCCCGATTCTAATGTGGAAAATAAATTATCTAAAGAAAATATTCGAGAAGACATCCAAAAAGTGATTCAAGAAGCAATTTTAGATAAATAAAATTCAAAATAATATTTAGTACCTTAGTACTTATAAAATACAACCATGAAAATAGCAATTGTTTGTTATCCAACTTTTGGCGGAAGTGGCGTTGTCGCTACCGAATTAGGAATTGAATTGGCCAATCGCGGACATGAAATTCATTTCATAACCTACCGACAACCAGTGCGATTAGCCTTGTTAAATTCGAATGTGCATTACCATGAAGTAAATGTTCCCGAATATCCTTTATTTCATTACCAACCTTACGAATTAGCGCTCTCCAGCAAATTGGTAGATATGGTAAAGTTGTATAAAATAGAATTGTTGCATGTGCATTATGCTATCCCCCATGCCTATGCAGGTTATATGGCAAAACAAATGCTAAAAGACGAAGGAATTTCTATCCCGATGGTAACAACTCTTCACGGAACAGATATTACTTTGGTAGGAAATCATCCTAATTATAAAACGGCAGTAAGTTTTAGCATCAATAAATCGGATGTAGTTACTTCGGTTTCCCAAAGTTTAAAAGATGCCACTTACGAGTTATTCAATATTAAAAAGGACATTCATGTAATTCCTAATTTTATTGAATTAGACAAACATCGAAATGAAACTTTAATTTCATGCCAAAGATCGATTATGGCAAAGACTGACGAACGAATTGTTACGCACATTAGTAATTTCAGAAAAGTAAAAAGGATACCTGATGTAATTAAGATTTTTTATAAAATCCAACAAATTATTCCTGCCAAATTGATGATGGTAGGGGATGGACCAGAAAAGGTAAAAGCCGAGCAACTTTGTGAAGAATTAGGAATTTCAGACAAAGTAATTTTCTTCGGGAACAGTAATGAAATTGATAGCATTCTTTCCTATTCGGACTTATTTTTATTGCCTTCCGAAACTGAAAGTTTTGGTTTAGCCGCACTAGAGGCTATGGCTTGGAGTGTTCCTGTAATTTCTAGTAATTCGGGTGGTTTGCCCGAGGTAAATTTTGATGGAATATCTGGTTATTTGAGTGACGTGGGTAATGTAGATGAAATGGCAGAAAATGCAATTAAAATTTTAGGCAATAAAGAAACACTTAATACGTTTAAAGAAAACGCTTTATCCGTTGCAAAACAATTTGATATTAAAAATATTTTGCCATTGTATGAATCTATTTACCAAAAGGCTTTAGATGACTCGAGTCTAAACACATAAAATCAAATGAAAAAAATAATTATTACATTCTTAATATTTACATTATTTTCTTGTGGGTCCACTAAGCCACCAATGCTCTCCAAACCTAATTACGATGTTCTTTTTGGAAGTGATTATGGAGGTGCATCTTTTCAGTTCTATGAAATTATTACCGAAGAAAAAGAATTCAATATGCTCTTGAAAGATAAAATGATTAAGCCTTATGTAAAGAAAGAAGATATTGAAACCTGTAATTTCATTTTAGTAAATATGGGAGAAAAGAAACAAGAAGGCTATACTTTAGAGGTCAAAAGCATTGATGAATTAACAGATAAAATAGTAGTATCTATAAAAGAAATTGAGCCAAAAGGAGCAGTCAAAACAAATACCACAAATCCATGTTATGTAATTAAAATCAAATCTAAAAAAATGATTGAAATAAAATAAAAAAATCCCGAGCAATCGGGATTTTTTTATTTTAGATTTATAAATTAATCAAATTTATATCGAATTCCTAAAGCCAAGTCTGGACCAAAATTATTATCTCTATAACCATTAGAATTAAAATATAACTCAGGTCTTAAATCTAAAGATAGTTGAATAGGTACTTCTTTAAAAGTATATTCAATACCTATATCACCAGCAGCAAAAAGAAAACTTCCATTGTTTTTTATTCCATTGTAGTTGTAATTCCAACTTCCAAATCCAGCACCAATACCTGCATACCAATTAAAACCATTATCAATGTTCCATACCCATTGGTACAAACCTGCAAGTTTTAAAGCATCTACATTATTGCTGTTACGCCATCCTAAATCAAATTCCAATCGGTTATTATTAGATAATCCTCTTTGATAAGATATTTCCCCACCAAATCCATCGTTATCTCCTAATCGTAATCCTAGTGCATTTTTTGAAATTTCTTGTGCTTGAGAATTATAGAATAATCCCACTACCATTAGCGCTGATAAAATGATTTTTTTCATGATTTTGTATTTAAATTAGTTTCTGCAAATAACACTTATTATAATGCATAAAAAGTTACATACATAACGAAAATTGTTACATATATATTGTTTTTCAATACTATTATTTGGTAGTAGAAAAAAAGGCTAATTTAAATGGTAGGTAGTAAGAAACTCTTCTTCGGTTTGCGAGATGGTTGCTGGAATCCCAAAGGAAGTAGCAACACTAGCATTAATATCATAATGAAATAAAGTGTTAGTGTATACGTTACCAAGGTTTTTGGCAAAATATTCATTTAATGTTAACACAGGTTGATCTGTCAATAAGGTAGCGGTTATTCCAGATGAAGTTGTAGTTATTTTTAAATTCAGAATCAGTCTAGTTTTTTTAACATTTGGATAAGTAACTCCATTTGAATTATAACTAGCCAAAGTTTCTTGAGCAACTGATTTTAAAGTATAATCAATATCTAAAGGATACCCACTAACCGTTTGGTGAAGTGTTCCAGATGTAGAACTTATTTCGGTATTTGCAGAAGCATTTTCTTTAAAAAAAGCAAAATTGTTAAGATTAATTTGAATAGGCGTAGTTAAACCTGGAAAAGGTAATGTAAAAGTTCCGGTAGCAACTAAAGAACTTCCACTTATTTTAACTCCATTGTTTCGTAAAGTATTTGAAAAGAAACCATTCGGCATTGCAGTAGTTTTCATTTTCTTATACGTAACCCCACTAATTACAGTATCATTAGCAATAAACAAGTGATCAATTCCTAATGAAGAATTTACAGCACCTGGAGTTACCTGCTGCACATCATAATCCCAATAATTTCCATTAGTTAATGGCATGTAAACAGTAGGGATTCCATCGGATAAATCTACATCATCAGTGCTAGAATGTGAACAAGAGGATAATATTACTGCTAATAAAGATGCTAAAATTAGTTTGGTTTTCATAAATAATTATTTTTTTTGATTGCTAATGTAATAAAACTTTTTGTTTAAAAAAAAATCTCCTGATGTTTACCTATTAAGTATATTATCCTATTTTTGTGAAAAACAATAAAATATGGCTGGAAATAGTTACGGAACACTTTTTAGAATAACTACTTTCGGAGAGTCTCATGGAGATGCTTTAGGAGGAATTATTGATGGATGTCCTTCAGGTATTGAATTAGATTTTGATTTAATTCAAATGGAAATGCAGCGTCGTAAACCAGGACAATCTTCTATTGTAACCCAAAGAAAAGAGGAAGATGAAGTGCAATTTCTTTCTGGAATTTTTGAAGGAAAAACTACCGGAACTCCTATCGGATTTGTTATTCCAAATACGAATCAAAAGTCGGAAGATTATTTGCACAGCAAAGATACTTACCGCCCTAGTCATGCCGATTACGTTTACGAAAAAAAATACGGCATAAGAGATTATCGCGGTGGAGGAAGAAGTTCTGCAAGAGAAACAGCAAGTCGAGTTGTGGCAGGGGCAGTTGCAAAACAAATACTTAAAGACATTAAAATTAATGCTTTTGTATCGTCTGTAGGAACTATTTTTATTGACAAACCGTATCAAGATTTAGATTTTTCTAAAATAGAAAGTAATGCCGTTCGTTGTCCTGATTTGGCTACAGCCGAAAAAATGGAAAACCATATTAAGGAGATTAAAAAACAAGGAGATACCATTGGAGGAACCATTACTTGTGTGATTCAAAATGTTCCTATCGGACTTGGAGAGCCAGTTTTTGATAAACTACATGCCGAACTAGGAAAAGCAATGTTATCCATAAATGCTGTAAAAGGTTTTGAATACGGAAGTGGTTTTTGTGGTGCTCAGATGAAAGGCAGTGAACATAATGATTTGTATAACTCGGATGGAACTACAAAATCCAATCTTTCTGGCGGAATTCAAGGCGGTATTTCTAACGGAATGGATATTTATTTTAGAGTAGCATTTAAACCAGTTGCTACTTTAATTCAAAAACAAGATGTTCTTACCAATGATAAAACTATTATAGAGCAACAAGGTAAAGGACGTCATGATCCTTGTGTAGTTCCAAGAGCAGTGCCAATTGTTGAAGCAATGGCTGCAATTGTTCTTGCCGATTTTTATTTACTAAACAAAACCTACCAATATTAAATGACTACAACCGAAACTACCAAGAAATCTATTTTTAGCAATCTTACTTTTCAAATTCTAATTGCAATGCTTTTAGGAGCAGTATTAGGAATTATTATTCACAAAAATTACATTGCCGACGATGCCAAAAATTTTAGTGATAAAATAAAAATGTTGGCTACCGTTTTCATTCGATTGGTTCAAATGATAATCGCACCATTAGTATTTACAACATTAGTTGTAGGTATTGCTAAATTAGGTGATGTAAAATCAGTAGGTAGAATAGGAGGAAAGGCACTTGGATGGTTTTTTTCTGCTTCGTTTATTTCCTTATTGATAGGTCTTTTTTGGGTAAATACATTACAGCCAGGAGTTGGATTACATTTAGGTAAAATAGATGTTTCTACAGCATCGGAACTTACTGAAAAAATAGATGGATTTTCGGCTCAAAACTTTGTAGAACATATTATTCCAAAAAGTATTGTAGAAGCAATGGCGAATAATGAAATACTTCAAATAGTAATTTTTTCTATTTTTTTCGGATTAGCAGCAGCATCAATAGGGGTTGATGCTAAACCTGTTGTAAATGCTTTAGATAAAATGTCACACATCATTTTGAAAATGGTGAATTATGTAATGAAATTTGCACCAATTGGAGTTTTTGGTGCCATTGCAGGAGTTTTTGCCATAAAAGATGTGAATGATTTATTGGTTACTTATGCCAAATTTTTCAGTTCCTTTTTGGTTGGAATTGCATCACTCTGGGTATTCTTGTTAGTTGTTGGATATATTTTCTTAAAATCACAAATGACTACTTTATTAAAAAGAATCGTAGGTCCTTTGATGATTGCATTTGGAACGACAAGTAGTGAAGCTGTTTTTCCGAAATTAACCGAAGAATTAGAACGATTTGGAGTAAAAGATAAAATTGTATCGTTTATGCTTCCTTTAGGATATTCTTTTAATTTAGATGGTAGCATGATGTATATGACCTTTGCTAGTATTTTTATAGCCCAAGTTTATGGTGTTCATCTCGATTTAGGAACTCAAATGACAATGCTTTTGGTCTTAATGCTAACTAGTAAAGGAATTGCAGGAGTTCCAAGAGCAAGTTTGGTTGTGGTTGCAGCAACTTGTGGTATGTTTAAAATTCCTATTGAAGGAATAGCATTAATATTACCAATAGATCATTTTTGTGATATGTTTAGAAGCGCAACCAATGTTTTAGGAAATGCATTAGCTACTTCGGTTATAGGCAAGTGGGAAAAAGAAAGTTAAAAAAAATTGTCATTTAAAATTATATATTTAAATTTGAACACAATATTTATTAAATCTTAAATAACTTATGAAAAAAATTACTTTATTTTTATTATTTGCACTTCTTTCTTTAAGTACAAGTGTAAATGCTCAAATTGATTATTACGGTGTAATAACCGGTTCTGGAACTTCAGGAAACGGACGTGCTCCTCAAGCTCTAGACAGATGTGACAGAAGTGTTTGGTTAATCACTGCTGCTGAAATGACCGCTGCAGGTTTTGTTTCAGGAGATGCTATTTCGTCTATTGGTTTTAATTATTTAACTGGTGCAGACGTTCCAACAACTGGTACTTTTAAAGTATATTTCTTAAACACTACTGCTGTTGGTAATACGTTAAGTACTACTTGGGCAACTGCTATTACAGGAATGACTATGGTAAGTAATTCTACTATTACGGTTCCAGCTTCTGCAGGTACTGTAGATTATTCATTCTCTGGAGGTTCTGCTTTTTCTTATACTGGAGGAGGTTTATACATTGCAACAGATTACCAAAATTTAACGGGAACAGTTGCTACTGCTGCCAATACTGCTTTGTGTAATACTGCTCTAACAGGTGGTTTAAAAGGTGTTAGAACCACTACAACTACATTACCAACTACATTAGTTGCTTCTAGTTTTAGACCAGAAACAAGATTAGGAAAAACAGTTGCATGTTCTAGACCAGTAAACGTTGCCATTCCTTCTTCAACATTGACTTCTGCAAACTTAACTTTTACAAGTTCTAATCCAGTTAATGCAGTTTATGGTCCTTATGATTTTAATCCTACTACAACAGGAACGCCACTGACAGGAATAAGTTCTCCTTATACTATTACTGGTTTAACTGCTAGTACTGCTTATGAAATATATACTAAAAGTGATTGTGGTGCATTTGTAGGTTTAAGTGCTTTTACAGATCCTATTTCATTTCATACTACTTTTCAACCTGCTAACCCTACTTACAATACTAGTTTTGAAGTAGATAATTATCCTAATATGGGTTGGGCTACAGATGCAGATCCAAATGGTTCTTCTTGGAGAATTATATTTGGTGGTACAGGAAGTACTTTAGTACAAAATGGACTTTATGCTGCTCTTTCTGTTGCTAATACTACTTCTGCTGCTAATTCAACTATATATTCAAGAGGAATTAACTTACAAGCAGGAAATCTTACAACAATTTCATTTTATGTATTAAATTTCCTATCTGCTTCTACAAGTCCTGGAAGTTATGTATTAACTGTTGGAAACTCACAAGATGCTGCAGGTCAAACTACAACATTAGCAACTGAGCCATCTATTACTAATACTGCCTTTACATTAAAAACATATACTTTTACACCAACAACTACTGGTGTATATTATTTTGGAATATTAAATAATTCACCTGCTGTAACTGCTGCTGAAACTCAAGCGTTATTATTGGATAACCTAACAGTTACACAAACTTTAGCAAATAATGAAGTTTTATTAGATTCTAAATTTTCAACTTATCCAAATCCTGCTAAAAACGTTATTAATGTAAGCAATACAATGGATGCTTTGATTTCAGGAATTGAAATGACGGATGTTAATGGAAGAATCGTTAAAAATGTAAAATTTGATGGTGTTTCTGAAACGCAAATTTCTGTTTCTGATTTATCTACTGGAATTTACATGATGAAAATAGTTTCTGATAAAGGAACTATTACTAAAAAAGTAATCAAAGAATAATTACTCTTTTATAAATATAAAAAAAGACTAAGCAATGCTTAGTCTTTTTTGTTTTTACTACTTCCCATCATGAGGAAGATGGCGCCAACTAATCCTATAATAACTAATGCAAATACACCTATCATTATAAATGCACCATTGTCCCAGGAGTATAATGGAATTACTAATTTGTTCATGAGTTTTGGTTTTTAAGTTTTACCAAAAGTAAAAAATCAAAATCCCATTATTTATGACATTTGTCATAAGTCAAATTAGTCAATATTATTTTATAATTTAGTATTTTCCGTTCAACAATTCCCCACCAATACTCGATTTAGCTTTAATTCCCAATTTCTTCATCATTTCATAAGTCGTGCAAACTGCTGCCGATGTTACCGGAATTCCACATTCTTCTTGAATTAAATCGATTGCTTCTAATGAAGGCATTTGCACACAAGCTGAAACAACTAATACATCTACATCGGTTAAATCTAATTGTTTGTAAATTTCCAATAAATTCAAAGGGTTTTGTGCTGCTACTTCTAAATTATCTGGAATTTCTAACGCAATGCTTTGCTTTACTTTGATGCCTTGGTGTTCAATGTAATCTACAACCATATTGGTTAATGGTCGCATGTAAGGAGTAATGATAGAGATTTGTTTCGCACCTAGTACTTTTAACCCATTAATCAAAGCCCCTGCTGAAGTTACTATTGGAGTAGGGAAGTCGTTGGCAACCGTTTCTTGGTGTAAATTCACTTCCGATACGCAATGGTATCCGCGTCCCATGCTCATAATAGCAACCAAACAAGCATATCCCATAACGTCTACATGAGCATCGGAAAGTTCTTGAGCACATTTTAAACTCATGGCATCCATGGCTTCCAATTCTTCTTTGGTTACTTTCTTCATTCGCATTCTACTGCTATGGAATGTAAAACGTTCTGGCAAAATGGTTTCTCTTGCTCTAAATATCGCTGGTATTTCGGTTTCCATCGTCACATTGGAGGATGGAACTATTTGTCCTATTCTGTATTTTTTCATTTATATTAATTTTTCCAGATATCTAATCTTGTTATGTTTTTAATTGTACCACCAAACAATCCCATATGTCCATTTGATTTCATATCAAATGTGCCAATTATAATCACATATTTTTATTTGTTTTTTGGATTTAATTTCATCTGAAAAATCAACCCAAAATCCATTTTTACATAATGAATTTTCATAATCTTCCTTATGAAGATAAATTGCATTTCCCTCAAATTCTAAATTTAAAAAACCTTCAACTTGAATAACTTTTCCGTCATATCTTTCAGGTGTAGCAATAAGTCTAATAAGTGAAATATTAAAATCAACATGTGAAACCTTTTCAACATTTTTAGAATCTTCATCTTGACTCTCCTTTATCTGACAAAATGAATTTAAGGAAATTAATAAAATGAATATGTATATTTTTTTCATAAAACTTATTTAATTTTAAAAAATATTCGGACAAAATAAAAATCTATATCTCTTTAACGGTATTCACAATCGTTCCAATACCTTCCACAGTTGCTTCCACAACATCACCATCATACATCCATTCTTGAGGATTTCTTCCTGCGCCAACGCCTGACGGAGTTCCTGTGGCAATAATATCGCCAGGTTCTAATGTAAATATTATGCTCAAATCTTCAATTAAATCATTGATATTGAAAAGTAAGAATTTGGTATTAGAGTTTTGTTTTTCTACTCCGTTTACTTTTAAAGATAAATTCAAGTTGTGCGGATTTTCAATTTCGTCTTTGGTAACTAATATTGGTCCCATTGGTGCAAAAGTATCTTGCCCTTTGGAAACAATCCATTGTCCTTCACGACGGCAATCTCTTGCAGAAATATCATTAATAACGGTATAACCAAAAACGTAATCCATTGCATCGGCATTAGCAACGTATTTTCCTTTTTTGCCAATAACTACTGCCAATTCTACTTCCCAGTCTAATTGTGAAGTTAATTTGGTGTTTTTTATGATATTGGTATTTGTTGCTGTAACGGTTGTTGGTGGTTTAGAGAAGATAATCGGTTTTTGTGGTAATTTACCTGTTGTATCCAATGTTCGTGCGCTTTCTGCAACGTGTTCGGTATAGTTCAATCCTATTCCGATGATGTTCTTTCTAGGTTTTTCAATAGGAGCGAGGATGGTAACTTCGTTCATTTTATACGAAATTTCTTCAAAGAAATTTTCTGGAGTTTCGTTCACCATTTCGGTGATTTCTTGAATAATTTCAAATCCAAGGTCAATTAAATCCAACATGTCGTTTGGTAATGGAAAATTGGATATTTCTCCAAAATCTTCCATGTCGATTACTTGGTTGTTGTGGATAAATCCTAAACGAGGTTCGGTGTCGGCTGTTTTGTAAGTAAGTAGTTTCATTTTTTAGTTTAGAAGTTTATTAGTTTAGATGTTTAGTTTATATATCTAAACAATTTTTTAGTTTCTTAAGGTTATAATTTAATTTTATTCAAAATTTATGCTGTATAGCCCTGATGCAAGGGAATAGCCTTTTTGTTTTTTCTTTTTAAAAACAAAAAGCTATGGAAAAGCAGCAGGAAAATGGTTTGCTAAAATGCCCAAATGATTCGCTTCTAATACTTTTGATTTCCATTATTTTCATCATAAATTTTGTCTTGATATAATCCTAATTTTTCCATTACTGGTAAATCATTAAATGTAAATAAACAAGCATCTTCGGTATCCGAGGCGTTATGGTGTTCGTGCCAAGCCCAAGATGGAACGCAGAAAATATCTCGCTCTTTCCAATCGAAACGTTTT
This sequence comes from Flavobacteriaceae bacterium, assembly GCA_947451525.1. Classification (GTDB taxonomy): domain Bacteria; phylum Bacteroidota; class Bacteroidia; order Flavobacteriales; family Flavobacteriaceae; genus Flavobacterium. Next base: position 92,664 of record CANFZM010000002.1, on the reverse strand, counting down.
CCGTTGATGATGGAATATCCTTTTCCTTTGGCACATTGATATACGAAAGAACCCGTGTGTTTGTGTGCTTTACCTTTGAAACCTGCGGGTAACAATTGCATGGCGGCACCCATGGTTTGCATGACATGGCCACCCGTTAACGGATTAGAATATTGCATTAAAATTCCGTCAAACGGATTGATTTTATTGACTTTTGCAACTTCCAATAAGGTTGGATATACATTTTTCCAAGAGTATTTGAATAAAGGCGAATAGGGTTTGTTCCAAGTTGTATCTGCCGGAATTAATCCTGCGCCACCAAAAGTAATTGGCGAATGATTGACTGGAGAAATTAAGGGTTGTTTGCCATCATAAACTGCATAATCATTGGCTTCCAAGGCATTTACTAGTGGGATATCCAAGCCATCTTGCCAAATGCAAGTTTGCCCATCGGCCTCAACCCCGTGTTCGTGCCAAGTGGAATTTGGTGTAATCACAAAATCATTGACTTCCAACATGATTTTGTTACCATCTACCACGGTATATCCTTTACTGCCTTCCATAATGAAACGCAAAGCAGATGCTCGATGGCGGTGTGCCGAAGTGCTTTCACCAGGGCGAGTAACCTGAATTCCGGTGTATAACCAACCCACGGCTGCCGAAACATCCTTGCGTTTGTCGTTTACCAAATAAACCACACGACGACCTGCTTGTTCGGGTGTAACCAATTCGGAGGATTTTAAAACCAACGCTCTCAAATCATCGTATTTCCATAGCATAGGAACAGAAGAACTTCGAGGTTCCCATGGTTCAATATCGTTTGCAACAGTCCATAAAGCACCAGCACCAAGGGTTTCGAGTTCTTTATAATAGGCTTCGAGTTCCGTAGTGTCTTGAACTCTAGCACGACCAATTACATCGTCTGAATGTTTTGTTTCTTTCATGTTTAATTTTTTTAACCATTAAGGTATTAAGAAAAATTAAGTGGATTTTAATAAATCTTAATACTTTAATCTTAATACTATCTCTTATTAAATTCCTCGTGATTATCAATAAACGTTATCTTTCTTGTTGGAGCAATGTTTACGCGTAAATCAAATATATCAAATCTATTGTAATGTCCTAAAATGTCGTGCATTTGTTTGGGTTGGATGCATTTTTGTAAATCAATTTCGGCATAAATTATTCCTTCTTTATCAATTAATGGTTCTCCAATTACAGCACCATTTGGACCAATAAATCCAGAGAATGCAGAATTTTTTCTAGTTAATAATTCGTCCACATTTGGAACATCTTCTCTTAATGCGTCTTTTATTTCTTGCGAAATTGTGGAACAGGAAACAATGGTAAATAATTTTCCTTCAAAAGAATGTGCTGCAGCCCGAATTTTAATTGCCTCTGCCATATCGTAATCGGGTGGTGCAACCGGCAACGAAATGTAATTGGCAATATGAATTAATTCGCCTTGAGAAAGCAGGGTAAATCGTGCTAAGGTATTGGTATTTTCACCACAAGCCAAGGTTCCGATAGGGCCAATTTCAGTATCGTAAACTTTTAAAGAAGAACCATCACCCGAAGTCCATGTTAGTTTTTCTGCCCAAGTTGGAACTAATTTTCGGTGTTTTCCAATTAGGATTCCTTTGTTGTCAATGATTAAATTGGTGTTGTAAATTTCACCATACGAATCCCCTCGCTCGTTTATTCCGATTACAATATGAATGTTATTTTCTTTTGCTGCTTGGAATAAAGGTTGCATCGATTCGTCGGTTACAGCAACCGAACATTTATACAATTCTTCATACCATTTACTGCCTTGAACTGGTGTCATGATCCAATTCCAATACGGATAACCCGCAACGAATACTTCTGGAAAGGCTATTAATTGCGCACCATTAGCACTCGCTTCTTTAATAAAAGTAATTGCTTTCTCGATAGTTTTTTCTACATTTAAAAAAACTGGAGAAGTTTGAACGGTAGCGGCTTTGAATTTTTTGAAGTCCATAGTTTGTTTAATTACGAATTTGGAATTACGAATTAGGAATTGAAAACGAATATTAACTCGTAATTCATAATTTGTAATTACTAATTTTATTTTTCATTTCTTCATTAAAAGGTTCGGCTTTAATGTCATTTTTGTTTTCTTGAAAGGCAACGTTTACTAATGTTACTTCACCTTCGAGACAAATTTTTCCTTGTTCGTCTTCAAAAGAAAATCCGCATAGAATGGAAGCACTGCCTAGATTTTTAACCCATAATTTTTTGGTTAGAATTTCTCCTAAACGTGCTGCTTTTTTGAATTGCACTTTTAAATCTACGGTTGGAATTCCGTTAGTTTCGTGCATTTTAGAAAATGGTCGGTCTAGTGCTTCTTCAAACCAATCTTCTACTAGGCAATTCAGCATTTCTAGAAATCTAGGGTAGAATACTATTCCGGCATAATCTACATGCTGGAAACGGATTTTTTCTTGTTTTATAAAAGATTGGTTCATTTAATTACAAATTACTAATTATAAATTATTTTTTTAGCCACAGATTCACTGATTAGCCAGATTTTTATTTTTAATTACACATGATTTTGGATAAGCTTAGCCCCGATTGCAACGGAAATCCTTTTCTTTTTTTTTCTTTAAAAAAAGAAAAGATTGCAGTGAAAAGCGGGATTGGATTCTAAAAATTTTCAATACTTGCCTTCTTCCAAAAATACAACATTTCTTCGGGAACGGTATTTTCGTTTGCTAAACAACCAGGTTCTAGTTCTGGGAATATTTGCGCATACGTTTCTACTTTATTTCTTTCAATTCGGGTGCTTACCGCATCACGAGTTACTTTGTCTGGGTGATCAATTCCTGCCGATGCCATCAAATCGACTGCGCTTTTAACGGTTTCGTTGTGAAAACGTGTTACACGAATACTTTTTTCTTCGGGAACCAAGCCTTTCATCAGTTTCTCATCTTGGGTGGCAACGCCTGTAGGACAAGTGTTGGCGTGGCATTCAAGGGCTTGAATGCAGCCCAAAGCAAACATCATTCCGCGGGCAGAATTACATATATCGGCGCCAATGGATAGGTTTTTGGTGATATCAAATCCAGAAATTACTTTGCCGGTAGCAATGATTTTGATTTGGTCTTTAATTCCGAAGCCATTCAAGGCGTCGTAAACAAAAGCCAAGGCTTCCCGCAACGGCATTCCAACATGGTCAGAATATTCTGGGGGAGCAGCGCCAGTACCACCTTCGCCACCATCTACAGTGATATAATCGAGGTAGGTATTGGTAGCAATCATCGCTTTACAAATGGATAAAAATTCGGATTTATTTCCGATGCAAATTTTCATTCCTATTGGTTTTCCGCCAGAACCTTTTCGTAATAATTTCACGAAATCCATTAATTCTAAAGGAGTTGTAAAAGCCGAGTGGGTGGGTGGTGAAACAATATCGTGCCCTTTTGACACCAATCGGATTGCTGCAATTTCATCGGTTACTTTTTCTTTTGGTAAAATTCCGCCATGCCCAGGTTTGGCACCTTGCGAGAATTTTATTTCAATCATTTTCACGTTGTCTAAAGTGGCTCTTTTGGTGTATTCTTCATAATTAAACTTACCATCCGAAGTGCGACAACTAAAATATCCAGTTCCAATATTCCAAACTACATCGCCACCATTTTGCAAATGATAAGGAGAAAGTCCGCCTTCACCTGTGTTATGGTAGAAATTTCCTGCTTTGGCACCTGCATTTAATGCTAAAATCGCGTTTTTGCTTAAAGCACCAAAACTCATTGCGCTAATATTAAAGATACTGGCTTCGTAAGGTTTTTCGCATTGGGAAGAACCAATTTTTACCCGAGGATTTTCTTCAATTTGAGAAAACGAAATGGCGCGAATGCTATGATTGATCCACTCGTAACCTAAATCGTACACATTCAATTGGGTGCCAAAAGGTTGCGAATCGATTGCTTTTTTACTTCTAGCATACACCATACTTCGTTGTAAGCGGTTGAACGGCTTTCCTTCGGTATCGGTTTCTATAAAATATTGGCGCATTTCCGGCCCGATGGATTCTAAAAGGTAGCGCATTCGTCCTAAAAGTGGGAAATTTCTTCTAATGGTATGAATGGATTGGTACATATCATATAATCCCATCAAAATCAACGGAATGAAGATTAAAAGTAGGAAACTAAATTTCCAATTAACGTAAATTAATATCCCTGTTAAGGATAGAATTGTAATGCTTATTACTAAAAATGCTTTTCTCATTTTTTGAAGTCTTGATACTTAATACTATTAATCTTGATACTATTTCAACTTAAATCTTTGGATTTTTCCAGTTTCTGTTTTGGGTAATTCCTCTGTAAAATAAATCACTCTTGGATATTTATATGGAGCCGCTACTTCTTTGAACCAATGCTGAATACGATTCTTCATTGCATCTGTTGCTTTATGTTTTTCTTTTAAAACAATATGCGCACAAACTAACATTCCACGTTCTTCATCGGGCAAACCAACAACGGCACATTCTACAATATCTTCGTGAGTCAAAAGTACGCTTTCTACTTCAATTGCTGCAATATTATAACCAGAAGAAATTATCATGTCATCGCCACGAGCAACAAACCAAAGATAGCCTTCTTCATCTTGTCGGAAAATATCTCCCGTGATGTTCCAACCTTTTTCAACATATTCCAGTTGTTTGTCTTCTCGATTCAAATATTTGCAACCTGTAATGCCTTTAACGGCTAATCTTCCTGGTTTATTTGTTGGAAGTTCGTTTCCGTCTTGGTCGATTATTTTTGCTTCATAACCAGTTATCGCAAGTCCTGTTGCGCCAGGTTTCATGTTTTGTTCATTTGAAGAAATAAAAATATGCAGTATTTCGGTAGAACCAATTCCGTCAATGATTTTCAATCCTGTTGCGTCGTACCAATCTTGCCAAACCTTTAATGGCAAGGTTTCTCCGGCCGAGACACATTTGCGTAAACTAGAAATATCGTACTCTTTTACTTTGGTAGTGATAATTCGCCAAGCGGTTGGTGCTGTAAAACAAATCGTAATTTTATATTCTTGAATGGCTTGTAATAAATGATCAGGGCTTGGTTTTTCAATCAAAAAAGTAGAAGCGCCAAAATACATCGGAAACAAAACCAATCCGCCTAAACCAAAGGTAAACCCCAGTGGTGGGCTGCCTGTGAAAATATCATTTTGTGTTGGTTGCAAGGAATATTGCGGAAAACATTCGCAAATATTCAATATGTCTTTATGGTAATGCGACGTCATCTTTGGTAAACCAGTAGTTCCAGAGGTAAATCCAATCAAAGCCAAACTATCGGCCTTACTGTGGTAATTGGTAAAGGTTTTTGGTTTGGATTGCATTAACTCCTCCAATTGGGAATTGCCAAACAAACAGATTTGTTTTAAAAACGGGGATTTCACCAAATGTATTTCTTCCTCCAGAGACGCATCGCATAGACAATGGGAAATTTCGGCACAATCAATAATCGTAGTCAATTCTTTAGAACGAAGTAGCGGCATTGTTGCCACTACAATTCCTCCCGCTTTTAAAATAGCATACCAACACGCCACCATCATTGGGTTGTTTGCGGATCGAATTAAGACACGATTACCCGATTTTAAACCTAAATCTTCTACAAGAACATGAGCAATTTGATTGGCTTTTTCAAATAAATCTTGGTAGGTCCAAGTTTCTTCAAAAGTTCGAATGCAAATATTAGTTCCGCGACCTTCTTTAATGTGATTATCCAACAACTTATCTACACAATTCAGCATTTCTGGATGCTGAAATTGGGGTAAATCCAAAAAAGAATAATCTGGCATTAAATCCTGTGATGGTAAACTATTTTGGGAGAAATTATCTTCGTAATTTTTCATTAAATTTTGGTTTTGGTATTAATTCCATATAGGTTTTAAAATAGAGCTTTTTATAAATCATCTTTTTTTTATATAACTCTTTATTTTTAATTAAATCATATCCATCTCTATTCCTATATATGGAATCACAAAATGAAATTAATCGTTTATCATACTTACCATTATTATTTGATATTAAAGTTTTTGATTTTGTTTTAATTAATATATATTTATAAGTACAATCTGGACAAACTTCTCCATTTATTGTTTCAAACTTCATTTTTATTAAATCTGAAACCTGTTTAGATACTATATTTAATTCATTTCTTTTCAAACTGTCAATTATATAAAATGACGAATCAATATCAAAAGGATAACCATAATAATATTTTAATATTGAACCATCTTTTTTAATTAATATTGTTCCACCACTTGCTGTAAATCCATTCATGTATGAAATTTCAATGCTATCAAATGAAATTTCTTCATTTTCTTTTCTACAAGAAAAAAATATAAAAATCAACGATAAAAATAATAATTTCTTCATTTTTTAATTTTTTGAAAAGCTTTCTTTTAATGTTACGGAATTCAGTAACATTAGAAATTTTAAAAGTCTCGATTTCGCCACCTTTAAAATTATTATAACCAATCAATATTGAGAGTTTTAAAACTAAATGTTTTAATTCCATCGAATTCGATGGGTTTTATTTTTACAATATACAATTATACAATATACATTTTTTATAACTTATTACTCTTAGGCTTCAACGCTTTTTTCATTCCCTCTGCTTGCTTTCTTTCCGTTGCTTTTAAAGGATATAAATGAGATATTCCTGCTTTGTATTGATTTGGAATATCATTGGCTTCCAATTGTTCGTAGGCTTGTGCATTGCGAACAAAATTAGCATCCAATAATAATGGTCTTCCAAGTGCAACTAAATCGGCTCTTCCGTTAAGGATTATGGTATTAATTTGATCAATATCTTGAATGTAACCTGCTGTAATGGTTGGAATAGGAATGGTATTTCGAACAGCATCTGCAAAAGGCGTTTGCCACATTCTGCCCGTTTGTGGTTTTTGACCAGCAACGGTATTTCCTGTAGAAACGTTTATAATATCGGCACCAGCCTTTTTAAATTCGGTTGCAATAGTAATTACGTCTTCTTCTGAAATTCCGTTTTCTGCCCAATCGGTTGCAGAAATCCGAACCGACATTGGTTTTTCTTTCGGAAATACTTTTCGCATTTCGTTAAAAACTCTTAATGGGAATTTCAATCTATTTTCGATGCTTCCGCCAAATTCGTCGGTTCTGACATTGGTAAGAGGAGACAGGAAGGAAGCCAATAAGAATCCGTGATGGGCTTGCAATTCAATCATGTCAAAACCTGCTTCGTTTGCATTTTTAGTCGCTTGAACAAATTGGGAAGTGATTAAATCCATATCGGATAAAGTCATTTCCTTCGGAGTGGCAAATTTATCATTAAAGGCAATTGCTGAAGCCGAAAGTAATTCCCAACTATTTTCTAGTGGTTCATTGCCTTCCCAAGGTTTTTTGGTAGCGCCTTTTCGTCCAGAATGTCCTAGTTGAATTCCGATTTTAGTTTGTGTGTTTGTATGTATAAAATAATTGATTTTTTTCCATGCAACTATTTGATTTTCATTATATATTCCAGCACAACCTAAAGTGATACGTGCGGTTTCGGATATTGCGGTTAATTCAGTTAAAATCAATCCTAATCCTCCAATAGCTCTTGAGGTATAATGTTGAAAATGCCAATCGTTCACGATACCATCCTCAGCCGAATATTGTCCCATAGGAGCCATTACAATTCGGTTGTGCAATTCTAAATCTCGTAATTTGAATTTTGAAAATGCAGCGGGAATAGGTTGTAGGTTTTGGGTTGTAGGTTGAAGGTTGTTGAATTCTTGTAAAACTTTATCGGTAAAGGTTTTATCTCGTAATCTTAAATTTTCAAAAGTTACTTTTTTAGAACGGGTCATGCATCCGAAAGCAAATAGGTAAAAAGGATGTTGGTTGTTTCGATCCATATTTTCAAACCAATCTAACGATACTAATGCAGAATACTGAATCATTTCTACCGTATTTCTTCGGGTTTTATCGTATTGTTGGAATGCGGCTTGTACATCATTTGGATTCGCGATTACAGCATCCGATAAACCAATAGCACAATCCATTGCTAATTTAGTTCCTGAGCCAATAGAGTAGTGGGCTGTGGCTTTGGCATCGCCTAGTAAAACGATATTATCATGATACCAATTTTCATTAGTAACATGAGGAAACTGACGCCAATGGGATCTATTGGAAATTAAAGGATGTCCATCAAGTTCTTCCTTGAAGATTTCAGCAATTTTAGTTATCGTATCGGTTTCGTTGGTGATTTCAAAACCATGTTTTTGCCAAGTTTCATCGCTACATTCAAAAATCCAAGTGCTCATTCCTTCTTGGTATTGATACGAATGGGCAACTATGGTTCCGTGAGGCGTGGTTCGGAAGAAATAGGTAAAAGCATCCAAAGGTTTGGTAGATCCCAACCATACAAAGCGGTTTTTCTTTAATACAATTTTAGTTCCGAATTCTTTTTCGAATTTGGTTCTAACACCACTCGCAATCCCATCGGAAGCCAAAATAATATCGGCATCTTTATATTGCGATAAGTCGTCTACATTTTGTTCGAAATGCAAATTTACGCCTTCTTCCAGACAACGTTGTTGCAGTAATTGCAGTAAAGTTTTTCGGGAACAGCCGCAAAATCCGTTTCCGGCAATATTGACTTTCTGACCATCTCTAGCAATGATAATATCATCCCAATAGGCAAATTTGCTACGGATTAATTCATACGATTGCATGTCGCGTTTCAAGAATTCACCTAAAGTTTCATCTGAAAAAACAACTCCAAAACCAAAACTATCGTCGGGTTTGTTGCGTTCGTAAATGTCTATTTGGCAATCGGGCATTGCTTTTTTGGTTAGTATCGAAAAATATAATCCTCCAGGACCACCACCTATAACTGCTATTTTCATATTTTTTTAATTGATAATTAACAATGGATAATTGATAATTTAAAATTATTTTCTATTCTCTTTTTATGGAGAAAATCTCTCCAATTTTGCTATAATTAGAGCCTGCTAATCGTGCAATTGGTTTATAGGTTTCCATGTTGATTTTATAATCTTCAAGCAAAACACTTTCGTCAAAATGCATACGAACCACGCGACCTATAACAACACATGCTCCGCCTTGTTTATGGTTTTCAAGGAAATAATGATGCACCATTTCACATTCAAACTGTACAAGGCTTTCTTTTACTCGCATTGGCTTTACTACAGAAGATGGAATAGGAGTAACCCCGACCATTTGAAATTCATCTATTTCTGGAGCAACTGCTTGGGCAGTACTGTTCATTTGTTCGGCTAGGGTTTCCGAAACCATATTAACCACAAATTGCTTTGTAGCCAATACATTATTCAAGGTGTCTTTATTGGAATTATTGTCTCTTCGAGTAGAAAACATTACATGTGGTGGATCGTCGCCAACCATATTAAAATAGGAAAAAGGTGCAAGATTATTAGTGCCAACCTCGTCAATAGAAGATATCCATGCTATTGGTCTTGGAATGATGGAGCCAGTTAATAATTTATAAATTGCCCTAGACGGTAAGGTATCAGGATTGAATTCCATGCTTAAATTGTGTTTGTACAAATTAAAGGTATTTTTTGGAATTTTTTTTATCGATTGCCAAATTAATACCAATAAAAAAACAGATAATTTATTTATATTGAAAATATATTGCGAATAGAACTAAAATTAGTTTAAAGTTTGTTGGTTATTTTTTCAATAATACTGATTTTTTTAAACGAATCCCTTTAGTATATTGGAAGTTGCAGTGGGAATTAATTATTTTTGGAATATAATTCTCAAATTTTTAAATTTCCATATAAAATAGGATTTACATAATAAATACTCCTTATTTTTAGTGACTGTGTAATTTTAAGTAAAAAAAAATGCGTAAAATGTTTTTATGTATTTGCTAAATTAGTATATTTATGCAAAATTTATATATATGGAGATATTAGCATGCCCAAAATGCCAAAATGATACTATTGTAAAAAGTGGTGTAATCAAGGATAGACAGCGCTATTTGTGCAAAAAGTGCAATTATTACTTTACCGTAAATAAGCTAGGCAAAAAGATTGATAGTTACTATGTAACTAAAGCATTGCAATTATACCTTGAAGGCTTGAGTTATAGAGAGATTGAGCGTATTATAGGCGTATCTCATGTTACGGTTAGCAACTGGGTTAGAGAGTTTAAAGTGACAAAACCAAGTCATACCGATTATCATCCTACTTATAAGATATATAATCACTTAGAATTGGTTGAATTTCTAAAAAATAAAGACCAATTGAAAGGTGCAGGAATGATAATTACAGAACTTGGAGATAAGTTTATGTTAATAAAATGGGAGCGTTTTAAAGATTAACTATAGCGATTTACAATATTATATATCATAATTTTTTTCATTAACAAAATATTAGAATTTAGTCCTGCAAAAATGTATTACTAACCAAAAAATCAACAATTATGAAAAAAATTATTATGTTATCTTTTGTGGCTTTTTCTTTTGCAGGAAATGCACAAACGACTACACCAGCAACTGCTACTCCGGCTGCTAAAGAATGGGATGTAAGTATGTATGGTTTTATTAGAACCGATTATATTTATGATTCAAGAAAATCGGCTACTGTAAGGGAAGATCAATTGAATTTGTATCCTTTGGATGTTGTTAAAGATAGCAACGGAAATGATGTTAACGCTGTAGGACAATCAAATTTTCTTGCAATTACTTCTAGATTAGGTGCTAAAGTTAAAGGTCCAGATGTATGGGGTGCTAAAATGAGTGGTACATTAGAAGGTGACTTTTATGGTAACACCGAAGCTACTATTGGAACTTTCCGTTTAAGACATGCCTTTGTAAATATGGATTGGTCTAAAACATCTTTAACTATGGGTCAAACTTGGTACCCAACTTTTATTCCAGAGGTTTTTCCTGGTGTAGCAAATTTCAACACAGGTATTATGTTCAATCCTTTTGGATGGGCAACTCAAGTAAAAGTAAAACAAAATTTCACTAAAGAATTTTCTGGTGCACTTACTGCTTATAAAGAAAGAGAATTTGTTGCTCCTGGTCCAGGGTCGCAAAATGCTGCTTCAATCAATTCATCAGCTCCTTCTTTAAACCTTGTGTTTCAATACAAAAACAAAAACTGGATTGCTGGTTTAGGAGCGGAATACAAATCATTGCAACCACTTACTGATAATGGCTTAACTCCAAAATTAGTATCAACTGAAAAAGTAAATAGTTCTTCTTTATTTGGATATGCTAAATTTTCAAATGATAAATTTTTAGTAAAAGTTTACGGAATTTCAGGTGGAAATCTTAATAACTTGGTTATGCTAGGAGGATATACTGGAACTACAACTAACGGTATTCAATCTTACGATCCAACTAAAACTACTGCATTTTGGATTGACATTGCTAGCAATGGTAAAAAAATTGCTCCTGGATTATTTATTGGTTCTACCAAAAACAACGGAGCAAGTACTGCTGCAACCGCCTTATCTAGTATTTACATGAGAGGTATTAGTGGAGGTAGAGTTGTGGATAATGTATGGAGAGCATCTGCAAGAGTAGATTTCAAACAAAACAAATTTAGAGTAACTCCAGAGGTTGAATATACTTCTGCAACATGGGGAGACGCTGACCTTTATGGAAAAGCTGGAGATAACCAAACAAAAGTAGGAAACTTTAGAGCAATGATTTCTTGTGCTTATTCTTTCTAATAATTAACCAACTAAATAAATTTTATAAATATGAGTGATAAATCAACAAAAGGGATTTGGAAAGTAATTTCGGCTTCCTCTTTAGGTACGATGATAGAATGGTACGATTTCTACATCTTCGGAAGTTTAGCAGTAGTATTATCTACTAAATTCTTTCCATCAGACAATCCAACAGCAGCATTCTTATCAACACTTGCAACATTTGCAGCAGGTTTCGTAGTACGTCCGTTTGGAGCATTATTCTTCGGAAGATTAGGAGATTTAATTGGAAGAAAATACACTTTCATGGTTACTTTGGTTTTAATGGGAGGTGCAACTTTTATGATTGGTTGTATTCCGAGTTATGAAACCATTGGGTTTATGGCACCATTATTAGTATTGTTACTTCGTTTACTTCAAGGTTTGGCCCTAGGAGGTGAGTATGGAGGAGCCGCAACTTATGTGGCAGAACATGCTCCTAGAGGACAAAGAGGTTATTGGACTTCTTGGATTCAAACTACTGCAACAGTAGGTTTATTCATTTCTTTAATGGTAATCTTAATTACTAAAGGATTATTATCTAAAGAAGATTTTGATGCATGGGGATGGAGAGTTCCGTTCTGGGTATCTATTATCATGGTATTCGTTTCGTATTTGATTCGTAAAAATATGGATGAATCTCCAGTTTTTGCTAAAGCTAAAGCAGAAGGAAAAACTAGTGTGAACCCATTAAAAGAAAGTTTTGGTCACAAATTGAATTTGAAATTTGTCTTACTTGCTTTATTTGGTGCTACAATGGGACAAGGGGTTGTTTGGTATACTGGACAATTTTATGCGATGAGTTTCATGAAAACAGTTCAAAGTATTGATTCTTCTCAAGTAGATACTCTATTAGGAATTGCATTATTATTTGGTACTCCATTCTTCGTGTTGTTTGGTTGGTTGAGTGATAAAATTGGTAGAAAAACCATCATGATGACTGGTATGTTATTGGCAATATTTTTATACCGTCCAATTTACCGTCAGATGTACCATTTAACCGATTCTAAAGAAATGGCTAAAAACAACATCACCATTGTAAAAGATAGTTGTAAAGCAATAGGTTCTTATGTAGCAACTGTAAAAACAGAAAAAGATAAAAAAGATCCAACAGTTAAAAACACAAAAATCTTTATTGATTTCAAAACAGATTCGTTGTATTCTAACGGAGCTAAATTCCATTATACTAAAACAGATACTTTGTATTTAGCTAAAGAATTGGCATATGATGCAAAAGAATCAGGTAAAAATGAAACTTGGATTAAATATGACTCTAAAGATAAAGCAGGAGTAGTAGTTCACAATGTAGTGAAAGTTAAAAACGATATTAAAGAAGGTGAAACTGCTGTAAAAGTAGATACTCTTGCTGCTTTGGCATTGAAAACTTTCACCAGTGGTGAGGCTAAAGACAAATCCCACATTGATGGAATTAGCGTTAAGCCAAACGTAGCTGTGGTTAAAAATATTACAGATGATGTAAGATGGTCTTTAATTTTCTTAATCTTTATTCAAGTTATTTTTGTAACAATGGTTTATGGCCCTATAGCTGCTTTCTTAGTTGAAATGTTCCCAGTTAAAATTAGATATACTTCAATGTCGTTACCATATCACGTAGGAAATGGTATTTTTGGTGGATTGTTACCTGCAATTTCAACTTATTTAGTTACAACTGCAAAAGGTACAGGCCCAAAACCATTAAATCCTGAGTTTTACTTAGAAGGTTTATGGTATCCAATTATTATAGCGGCTATTTGTTTCGTTATTGGAATGATCTATATCGACAGAAAAATTAATACACTTCACGACTAAAACATAGAAATTATGATGAACGCAATAAAAAAATATATCGGAATAATTTGGATAGCACTAGCTGCTGTTGTTGCATACTATTGCATTGGAATATTCGGAGGGAAATTAACATCCGGAAAACAAGACGATTTAGTTTTCGGAATAATTATCTTCTTTGTTTTACTACCATTAGTAGTTACTGGACTAACCATTTTTGGATGGTATGCCATGACTAACGAGTACGAAGATTAATTAGTGCAATTTATTTACCTGAAAGCTCTTATTTTATATAAGGGCTTTTGGGTTTTATAAAGCTCCGAAATTTAAAAATTGGTTACTATTAGATAAAATGTTTAATTTTAACCAAAATTAGGAATTACTTTTTTATTAGTAATTTTAATACTATTGCTTTAAGTCTGTTAAAGACCATGAAAAAAAGACACCAACAAAAAATGATAATTATATCGGTAGTATTACTAATGGGGTTTAACCTTCCGTTGGTATTACTTTTCGATTCTGCTAAATGCTTACTAGGATTCCCAATTATCTATATCTACTTTTTTTCTATTTGCTTATTTTCTATATTAATTTCTATCTTAATTGTAAACCGATATAATGAATAGTGTAATACTATTAGTGATTCTTTCCTGCTATTTAGCGGTTCTTTTTTTCATTGCTCATTGGGCAGAGAAAAAAGGAAATAGCAAATGGACGAACAATCCCTATGTATATACCTTATCATTAGCGGTTTATTGTACTGCTTGGACGTATTATGGGAGCATTGGTGTTGCTGCCGATAGCGGTTTAAGTTATTTACCTATTTATTTAGGGCCAATAATTATTGCACCTTCGTGGATATTAATTTTGAAGAAAATTATCCGAATATCCAGAGTGAATAAAATTTCCAGCATTGCCGATTTTATATCGCTTCGTTATGGAAATAGCCGTTTTCTTGGAGCAATAGTTACCATAATTTGCCTTACGGGAATATTGCCCTATATCGCTTTGCAACTTAAAGCCATTGCAGAAACCTTTCATATCGTTACGCAAACCAAAGCAAGTTCTTTAATTTTTAACGATACCACAACTTATGTTGCTATTGCGTTAGCACTTTTCGCATCCTATTATGGTACTCGTTATGTAGATGCTTCCGAAAAACGAAAAGGTATTGTTACCGCTGTTGCTATGGAAAGCGTGTTAAAATTGGTATTCTTTGTAATTATCGGAATATATGTTACTTATTTTGTTTTTGACGGCTTTGATGACATTTACCATAAAGCCTCTTTATTAGAACATTTTAAAGAAAAAAACACCATTGGCGGATTGCCACAGGCCATTAATTGGTTTTTACTGTGTGTCTTATCTATGTTTGCTATATTTTTGTTACCAAGACAATTTCAGGTTTCGGTGATTGAAAACAACAGAGAAAACCATATCAATACTGCAGTTTGGTTGTTTCCGTTGTATTTGCTTATCTTCAATATTTTTGTTTACCCAATAGCATGGGGAGGGAATATTTTATTTGATGGGCAAAATGTGAATTCCGATACTTATTCGTTATTAATTCCGCAATTTTTC
Organism: Flavobacteriaceae bacterium; assembly: GCA_947451525.1. Lineage (GTDB taxonomy): Bacteria > Bacteroidota > Bacteroidia > Flavobacteriales > Flavobacteriaceae > Flavobacterium. The sequence continues at coordinate 77,579 of CANFZM010000002.1, read as the reverse complement.
AATAATAAATTTCTTACTGTAATGGTTTTCCTTGGCGGATTTTCGGCAGCAATTTCAATGATTGTTGTTTCCTCTATCGGACTTTCTACTATGGTTACCAATAACGTTTTGATTCCGTATAATTTAATCGGAAAACTTAAAGGTAGTGATGAAACTATTAGCAGTAGAAAAATCTTAAATACAAGAAAAATAAGTATCTTTTCATTAATTATACTTTCCTATTTAATCTACCGTTTCTTTGGTTTAGATTATAGTTTGGTTTCTATCGGGATGGTTGCTTTTGTTATAATTGCCCAACTTGCACCTGCGTTTTTCGGAGCTTTATTCTGGCGAAGAGGTTCCCGTTTAGGAGCTGTTTATAGTATTATTGTTGGATTTATCATTTGTATTTACACGTTGTTAGCACCCTATGCAATAGGACTAAGCAATAGTTCTAGTACTTTTATTTCCGAAGGATTTATGGGGATTCATTTGCTAAAACCATTTCAATTATTTGGATTGGATTATTTGCAACCCGTTCCGCATGCTTTGTTTTGGAGTTTATTATTCAATTTCATTACCTATTTTGCTGTTTCCGTTAGTTTTAAAGGAAATTACCGCGAAAGAAATTATGCCGAAATGTTTGTTGATATAAGTAAATACATCACCAACCATGAGAATGCCTTTATTTGGAAAGGTACTGCCTATAGAAACGACATCGAAAAAGTATTAGTGCGTTTTCTTGGCGAAGAAAGAACCAAGCGGGCCATGAATATTTTTAATGTAAAATATAATGTAGATATCAATCAAGAATTGGCAGATGCTAGATTGATAAAATTTTCTGAGAATTTACTTACAGGACATATTGGAACTGCTTCGGCTAGAATATTAATTTCAAGTGTTGTAAAAGAAGAAAAAATTAGTTTGCCCGAAGTTTTAAAAATCTTAGAAGAATCGAAAGAAAATATTATTATTAATAAAAAACTAACCGAGACTTCCAATGAATTAAAAGAAATTACGGCCAAATTGCAAAATGCAAATATTTCTTTAATAGAGAAGGACAAGCAAAAAGACGAATTCTTAGATACTATTACCCACGAACTTCGAACTCCAATTACTGCAATTCGTGCTGCTAGTGAAATTTTGCACGATGATGACGAAATCCCCGAAGAATTAAAAAAGCAATTTTTGCAAAATATTATTTCCGAATCGGATCGATTGAATCGATTGATTGATAAAATTTTGGATTTAGAAAAATTCGAAACTGGTAAACAAATTATACATGCAACCAAAAGTAATTTAATTGAAACCATTGAAAAATCAATGGAACCATTAAAGCAGCTAATTAAAAATAAAGGGATTACTGTTTATGTTGAAAGCAAAAGCAAGGTAAATGCCTATTATGATGAAGATCGTATTTTTCAAGTAATGACAAATTTATTAGCCAATTCTATCAAATTTTGTCCTGAAAAAGATGGAGTTATTATTATTAAAGTAGAAGAAATTGAAGGTTATATTCAAACTTCAGTGCACGATAATGGTAAAGGAATTAATGATAATGACCACGAAGCAATTTTTGAAAAATTTTATCAATCGATAAATCAAAATATTAAAAAGCCAGTAGGAAGTGGTTTAGGCTTGGCTATTTGCAAACAAATTATAGAATACCACAAAGGTAAAATCTGGGTGCAACCAAGTGTAAAAGGTGCTTGCGTTGTGTTTACATTACCAAAAAAACAAGAATTCGGAAAATTAACAAATACCTATGAAAAAGATTTTAATCGTTGATGATGAACCCAACATTGTAATGTCGTTAGAGTATACTTTTAAAAAAAATAATTACGAAGTATTCATTGCTAGAGATGGTCAGGAGGCTTTAGATATATTAAAGAATAATGTCCCAGATGTTATTATTTTGGATGTAATGATGCCTATGGTTGATGGGTATGCCACCTTGGAACAGATAAAAAAAGATGAAAATTTAAAGCATACTAAAGTTATTTTTCTTTCGGCAAAAAATAAAGAAAGTGATATTGCAAAAGGACTTGCCCTTGGAGCTGATTGTTATTTGACCAAACCTTTTTCTATCAAAAAAGTAGTGGAACAAGTTGCCGAATTGCTTAATTAAAAGTAATTATTAAAAATATCTACTAATATAATTATCTATATTTTTCTAAAAAAAAGTCCTTATTCTTTATTTATGGTGGGTTTACGAAAACGTTTTCGTATATATCTATTTTGCAAAAATAATTTAACTTATATGTGTAAATTTTTTAAATTTACTAAACTAAATTAAACAACAGCAAACCTCCTATTACAAATGAATTACGAAGAATTTTATAGTAAAAGTATCCAATCTCCTGAAACTTTTTGGGCAGAACAAGCAGATCAAATAGAATGGTATAACAAGCCATCTATTATTTTATCTAAAGATGATAATAACTACCCACTTTGGTTTAAGGATGGTGAATTAAATATTTGTTATTTAGCCTTAGACAAACACATACAAGATGGGTTTGGAGATGCAACTGCAATGATTTATGATTCGCCCGTTACTCAAACGGTAAAGAAATATACTTATAATGAAGTAAAATCGGAAGTTGCTAAATTAGCAGGAGGAATGATTTCATTAGGATTAAAAAAAGGCGATACTGCTGTAATTTATATGCCAATGATTCCGCAAGCAGCATTTGCTATGTTGGCTTGTGCACGAATAGGAGTGACCCATTCGGTGGTTTTTGGTGGATTCGCACCACACGAATTAGCAATAAGAATTGACGATTGCAAACCTAGATTAATCATCACTGCATCTTCAGGAATTGAAATAGACCGTTTGATAGCCTACAAACCATTGGTAGATGAGGCAATCGAATTAGCATCCCATAAACCTAAAAAAGTAATTGTTTTCAATAGAAAATTAGGTGCTAGAATTCCGTTTAAAAAATACGATGTAGATTATGATGCTTTAGTTTATGGCTCTGAAGAAACGCCTTGTATTCCAGTAAATGCAACTCATCCGTTATACGTTTTATATACTTCCGGAACCACCGGGAAACCAAAAGGAATTGTAAGAGATACAGGAGGTTACGCAACCGCACTTAAATTTTCAATGCAATACATATATGGGGTAAAACAAGACGAAGTTTTTTGGGCAGCCTCCGATGTGGGTTGGGTAGTAGGACATAGTTTTATTGTTTACGGTCCACTAATCAATAGAAACACTACTATTATATTTGAAGGAAAACCAATAAGAACTCCAGATGCAAGTACCTTTTGGAGAGTAATTGCCGAACATAAAGTAAGCACCATGTTTACGGCTCCAACTGCTATTCGTGCAATAAAAAAAGAAGATCCAAACGGAGAATTTATTAAACAATACGATTTATCTTGCTTAAGAAATCAATTCTTAGCAGGGGAACGTTGCGATGTGGCTACTTTGGAATGGTATAACCAACATATTCCAGTTCCAGCAATTGACCATTGGTGGCAAACCGAATCGGGATGGCCAATGATTTCCGATATGATGGGAGTGGAGTATTTACCAGTAAAACCAGGCTCTGCAGGAAAAGCAGTTTCTGGATATGATATTCGAATATTTGGAGAAGACGGAACCGAATTAGGTCCAAATGAAGAAGGTTACGTGGTTATTAAATTACCATTGCCTCCGGGAACAATGCTAGATTTATGGAACGATAACAATAGATTTCAAGAAGGTTATTTAAATAAATTTCCAGGATATTATTTTTCTGGCGATGGAGGTTTCAAAGATGATGATAATTATATTTTCATCACCGGTAGGGTAGATGATGTTATTAATGTTGCAGGACACAGATTATCTACTGCCGAAATGGAAGAGATTGTATCTTCACACCATTCGGTTGCAGAATGCGCTGTAGTTGGAATTAACGATGCTTTAAAAGGACAGGTTCCTTTAGGTTTAGTAGTTATTAAACATGGGGAGGATATTGAACATTTTCAACTGCAACACGAGGTGGTTCATTTAGTAAGAGACCAAATTGGAGCAGTAGCATCTTTAAGAGATGTGGTTATTGTAGAACGTTTGCCAAAAACACGCTCTGGTAAAATTTTAAGAAAATTATTACGAAGCATAGCCGATGATGATGATTTCCAAATTCCATCTACTATAGATGATGAAGCCATTATTGATGAAATTAGATGCGAATTTGAAAAAGCCAAAATTGGATCTTTTAGATAAGATAAAAGAAAATAGACAATAGAATATAGACAATAGAATATAGACAATAGAATATAGACAATAGAATTTTGTTTTCAATTCATTAGTTAGTCAGTCTATTTTCTTTATTCTATATTCTTTAATCTAATTACCTATACCTATTTAGCAAGAAAATTCTTTAACAAAATAATAGAATACTTATATTTACAAAAAATTAATATAAATTACTAGTTACTATTAACTAATTACCAAAAAAAACAATGAGTTATTATAAAATAGAAAGCTTAGAGCATTACTTTAAAATGTATAAGAAATCGGTACGTGAACCAAGAAAATTCTGGGATCGTGTTGCTGATGAAAACTTTACTTGGTACCAAAAATGGGAAAAAGTATTGGATTTTGACATGCAAGAATCTAAATTCAAATGGTTTGTGGATGCCAAAGTTAACATTACTAAAAACTGTATCGACAGACATCTTGCCAAAAGAGGCGAGAAAACTGCAATTATTTTTGAACCAAATGATCCAAGTGAAGCTGCACAACACATTTCTTACAACGAATTATATGCCAGAGTATCCAGAATGGCTAACGTACTTCGTGAACAAGGAGTAAAAAAAGGAGATAGAGTTTGTATTTATCTTCCTATGATTCCAGAATTGGCAGTTTCAGTTTTAGCTTGTGCTAGAATTGGAGCAATACATTCGGTTGTATTTGCAGGATTTTCTTCTTCAGCAGTATCTGCAAGAATAAATGATTCCGAATGTAAAATGGTTATTACTTCTGATGGTAGTTTCCGTGGAAACAAATCTATAGATTTAAAAGGAATTGTAGATGAAGCTCTAGAAAAATCTCCATGTGTAGAAAAAGTTTTAGTAGTAAAAAGAACTAATACTCAAGTATACATGAAAGAAGGTCGTGATCAATGGTTACAACCTTTAATGGACGCTGCGGTTCCTACTAATGTAGCAGAAGTTATGGATGCAGAAGATCCATTATTTATTTTATATACTTCTGGTTCTACTGGAAAACCTAAAGGAATGGTGCATACCACTGCAGGATATATGGTTTATACAGCATATACTTTTAAAAACATATTCAATTACGAAGAAAATGATGTCTATTGGTGTACTGCCGATATCGGTTGGATTACTGGACACTCTTATATTTTATACGGACCATTATTGAATGGTGCAACAACTGTAATTTTTGAAGGTGTACCATCTTATCCAGATTACAGCCGTTTTTGGGAAGTAATTGAAAAACATCAAGTAAATCAATTTTATACAGCACCAACTGCTATTCGTGCGTTGGCTAAAGAGAATTTAAGTTATGTTCAAAAATTCCCTTTAAGTTCGTTAAAAGTTATAGGTTCTGTAGGAGAACCAATTAATGAGGAAGCATGGCACTGGTATAACGACCACGTTGGTGGAAAACGTTGCCCATTAGTAGATACTTGGTGGCAAACAGAAACTGGAGGAATTATGATTTCGCCAATTCCGTTTGTAACGCCAACTAAACCAACCTATGCATCCTTACCATTGCCGGGTATTCAGCCTGTTTTAATGGACGAATTACGTAACGAAATTGAAGGTAATCAAGTTACTGGTAGCTTGTGTATAAAATTCCCTTGGCCTGCTATGGCAAGAACCATTTGGGGCGATCACCAACGTTATAAAGAAACCTATTTCTCTGCTTTTCCAGGGAAGTATTTTACTGGAGACGGTGCTTTACGCGATGAAGTAGGGTATTATAGAATCACCGGTAGGGTAGATGATGTAATTATTGTTTCTGGACATAATTTAGGAACTGCGCCAATTGAGGATGCTATTAATGAGCACCCAGCGGTTGCAGAAAGTGCTATTGTAGGATTTCCACACGATATTAAAGGTAACGCACTTTACGGATTTGTAATTTTGAAAGAAGTTGGAGAAAGCAGAAATCAAGAGAACTTGGCTAAAGAGATAAACCAATTAATTTCAGATCAAATAGGACCAATTGCTAAATTAGATAAAATTCAGTTTGTAAATGGTTTACCAAAAACCCGTTCTGGAAAAATTATGCGTAGAATATTACGTAAAATTGCCGAAGGAGATTTCTCTAACTTTGGAGACACATCTACCTTACTTAACCCAGAAATTGTGGACGAAATTAAAGAAGGAAAATTATAGTTTTTTTTTATAGATTTAGTTTATTTAGTTAAAAACTGCTTCAGAAATGGAGCAGTTTTTTTGTTGTTACAATTCAACACGATTTTTCTACAACTCAACAATTTTGGAAACAGAGTTGTAAATTGAACTATTTAGTTTTACAACTAAAATATTATTTTTATGAAAAAATACCTTGTATTACTATTCGTCACATCACTATCATTTGCTCAAAATAACAAGCAAAACATTCGTGGAATTGTCATTGACAAATTATCGCAAACTCCTATAATTGGTGCGAAAATTCAAGTATTTAATTCCGAAAAGCAAACCATAACGGATGAAAAAGGAAATTATATTTTAACCGATATTGCTCCAGATCGTTATGAAATTAAAGTTTCCTATATAGGATATAAAGAAGTGGTGATTCCAAATGTGATAGTAACTTCGGGCAAAGAAGTAATTTTGGATATTACCATGGAAGATGAATTCAAAAAACTAGATGAAGTTGTTATAAAAGCCTCCAACAAAGCAGGAACTATTAATAAATTGGCCACGGTAAGCGCCCGAACTTTCTCTATGGAAGAAGTCAATCGCTATGCTGGAGGTAGGAGTGATGTGGCACGATTGGCTGCCAATTTTGCCGGAGTAAGTACTCCAGATGACTCCAGAAACGATATTGTTATTAGAGGAAATTCTCCAGTAGGAGTTTTATGGCGCATTGACGGAATGAACGTAACCAATCCCAATCACTTTGCTGCTGTAGGAACAACGGGCGGTGCGGTAAGTGCTTTGAATACTAATTTATTAAAGAATTCCGATTTCTTTACTTCTGCTTTTCCTGCCGAATACGGAAATGCAACTTCGGGTGTTTTTGATTTAGGATTCAGAAATGGAAATTCCAAAAAGAGAGAAACCACTTTACAATTTGGAGTAATTACAGGTCTTGAAGCCACAACCGAAGGTCCCATTAACAAAGAAAAAGGTTCTTCCTATTTGGTGGGCTATCGCTATGGTTTGGCCAGTATTGCACAAGCAGTTGGCGTTAATATCGGAACTACAGCAACACCTTCCTACCAAGATTTATCTTTTAAAATAAATAGTGGAACTTCCAAATTAGGTAAATTTTCGATGTTCGGAATTTTGGCTTCAAGTACAATAAATATTGGTGGTGGAAATTCTAATACTTTATACGGAAACGGAAATCAAGTTGATTTTGCTAGTAAAATTGGAATTGTTGGCGTGAATCATTTTAAGCAAATTAATCCTAAATCGTTTATCAGTTCTACCATTGGTTTGAATTATTCTAAAACAGAACAAACTTCGTATGATTTTGATCGAATAGCAAATATTAATTTCACTAAGGAAATTAGCAATGTCGCTAAAACAGGATATAATTTTAGTTCGACTTATAATTTAAAAGTAAATTCAAAGTTTTTTATAAAAGCAGGAATTCAAGATGAATTAATGGGCTTGGATTTATTTTATAAAACAAAAGATAATGGCGGTACACCATTTAAACAAGTTTGGGATTACAACAGTTATACCAATTTGGCTCAAGCCTTTGTTCATGGTAAATACAACATTAGCGAGCAATTGACTTTAAATGCAGGCATTCATTCGCAGAAGTTTTTCTTGAATAATTCGTTTTCGGTAGAACCTCGTTTGGGATTAAAATATGCTGTAAATAGTAAAAGTAGTTTCAGTTTAGGATATGGTTTACATTCGCAAATGCAACCCATAAATGTTTACTTTTTGCAGACTCAAAATGCGGATGGATCCTATTCGTACAACAATAAAAATTTAGATTTTACTAAAAGTCAGCACTTTGTTGTGGGTTATGATTTACAGCCATTCAAAGACTGGCGTTTGAAAACCGAAGTCTATTATCAAGCCATTTCAAATGTTCCTGTGAATACTTTTTCAAGTAGTTATTCGATGTTGAATACGGGTTCAAGTTTCAAAACTGATTTAGAAGATAACCTTACCAATGCAGGAACTGGAAAAAATTATGGTGCCGAAATAACAATCGAAAAATTCTTTAGCAAAGGCTATTATGGATTATTTACTTCCTCTTTATACAGTTCAAAATATAAAGGAAGCGATGGCATTGAAAGAAATACAGCATTCAATGGCAAATATGTTTTCAATATTTTGGGTGGAAAAGAATGGAAAGTTGGTGACGAGAAAAGAAACAAAATTAGTACAGACATTAAATTTACTAATGCGGGAGGACGCGCTTTTACTCCTGTAGATATAGCAGCATCCCAAACCACAGGTCATGAAGTGCTTTCAACGGATGCGTATTCAGCTAATTATGCCAATTATTTCCGATTGGATTTAAAAGGAAGTTACACAATTAATAGTAAAACCAAAAAACTATCCCAATCGTTTTCGTTAGATTTACAGAATGTTACCAATCACAAAAATATGTTTTCACAATCGTACGATAACCAACGAATGAATTTGAATACCACCTATCAGTTGGGCTTCTTTCCAAATTTTATTTATAAATTGCAGTTTTAAATCAGCATGAGAACTATCAAATACAGAGTTTTTTATATGTTTGGAATAGGATTAGCCATTGCTTTCCTATTCAAATTATTTGTTTTTCGAAGTGCAACATTTTTTGATGAGGAAATCTTATTTGTTAGCATCATAACGGTTCTTCTTTGGGAAGGAAATCTGCAAATTGATATTTTCTTAGATAGAAAAATCTCTTGGATTACATTACCTTACCAGAGAATTCTGATACAAATACTACTTAATTTATTATTCACAATAATAGTTTTAATAGATTCCATTTTAATTATTAATTACTTAAAATTTGGTACTTTAGAAGTATTTAATCCCAAACTAAGAGAAGTATTTATTCCAACTATCACTATAACTTTTCTGGTTGTAATGATAGACATTGCGAATCATTTTTTTAAATCTTGGAAAGCAAGTTTAATTGAAGTCGAAAAACACAAAACCGACAGCGCCAATGCCCAATTGCAAAATCTAAAAAACCAATTGAATCCCCATTTTCTATTCAATAATTTAAGTGTATTAACTTCGTTGGTGTATAAAAACCAAGATAAAGCAGCCGAATTCATCAATGAATTAGCCAAAGTCTATCGGTATGTTTTAGATACTAAAAATGCTGAATTAGTAACTTTACAAGAAGAATTAGATTTTTTAAATCATTATCTTTATTTGTTAAAAATACGATTTGACGACAGCATTCTATTTGAAATAAAAATTGAAGAAGGCAATAAATCCGATTATATTTTGCCAATGTGCTTACAAACGGTAGTCGAAAATACCATCCAACATAATGAGGCATCACAAGCCAATCCGTTGAAAGTATTGATCTATTCGCAAAACAATTCGTTAGTTATTGAAAATTCCATAAAACCAAGAAGCAACGATGTGACAAGTTCAAAAACAGGCTTAAAAAATATCGAAATGCGGTATTCTTTTTATACCGATGAAAAAGTAATTGTGTCTAACAACGGAGAAGTTTTTAAAGTAATTTTGCCTTTAATTCATAGAAGATGAAAGTTGTAATTATAGAAGACGAAAAATTATCGGCAGAACATCTCACTGTTCTTTTGCAAAAAATGGATTCATCAATTGATGTAATTAAGTATTTTGATACGATTCAAACTTCTGTAATAGCTTTTAAAGAAGGCCTAAATTGCGATTTAATTTTTATGGATATTCATTTGGCAGATGGCAATAGTTTTGAAATTTTTAATCAAATTCAATTAGAAATTCCTGTTATTTTCACTACTGCTTTTGATAATTATGCTATTCAAGCATTTAAGCAAAACAGCATCGATTATTTACTGAAGCCCATTGCTTTACAAGATTTAAAATTTGCCTTAGATAAATTCAAAAAGCACCAAAAACTTGAAAATAAAGACCTTATTTCTAGCATTGCAATGGCTTATCAGCAAATGAATAAAGAATACAAAACGCGATTTTTAGTCAAATTAGGGCAAACAATCGACACCATTCCAACCGAAGAAATTCATCATTTTGAAACTAAAAAAAGTCTTTCCTTTTTAGTTACCAATAAAGGAAATCATTATCTCATTGATTATACTTTAGATCAATTGGAAACGATGTTAAATCCTAAAAATTTCTTCCGCATCAACAGAAAAATAATATTGAACATACATTCTATAGAAAAAGTAAGTACTTATTTTAACAGTCGATTGTCTATTTCATGCAAATTTTTAGATGCCGATACTAAAATTGTAAGCCGAGATAGAGTCCCTGATTTTAAAAACTGGTTGGATAATTAAAAATTAAATTATGAAAAAAATAATCCCAAAACTATTAATTCTGATTGCTTTTTCGGGCTTTGCACAGACAAATCCTGAAATTGCTACTAGCGGAATAAATATTAAAATGCTTTTTCCCGAAGGAAGATCTAAAGCCTTAATTTTGAGTTATGACGATGGCAGAACCAAAGACCGGCAATTAGTAAAACTAATGAATAAGTACCATCTTATTGGAACTTTTCATTTGAATTCAAATAAATTGGGTTCCAAAGACTACTTAAATAAAAAGGAAATAAACATGCTTTTTAAAGGGCATGAAGTTTCGGTACATTCTGCAAATCATCCTAACTTGCCAGATCAATCTAAAATAGACGTTATTTCGGAAATTATTGAAGACAGAAAGGAACTAGAGCGATTGGTGGGATATCCCGTGAGAGGAATGGCTTATCCTTTTGGAAACACTAATGATGAAGTAATTCAAGCCATGGATGGATTGGGAATTGAATATGCTCGAACAGTAGGGGACACCTATAATTTTGAAATTCCTATAGACTTTTTACGATGGCATCCAACGATGCACCAATTTGCAAAGGCTTATTGGGAACCCAACCAACCCGAGAAAGATGCGCAAGAAATGGCCCGTTTTAACAAAGTAATTACAGATTTTTTAGAAACGAAAGAACTTGCCGTATTAGATATTTGGGGACATAGTTGGGAAATGGGGACCGACGATAATAAATGGAAAGAAACCGAGAAATTTTTTAAATTACTTTCTGATAATCCTACAATATATTATACCTCCCAAATAGCATTAGTAGATTATATAAACGCATTTCGGAATTTGAAATTTTCAGTAAATAAAAAACTAGTTTCTAATCTTAGTTCTATTGCTATTTATCTAAAAAAAGAAAATAAAACTTATAAAATATCTGCAGGATCTACAATTACTTTGGATTAAATTTAAAACAAAAAATCTCCAGTACTAGTGGAGATTTTTTGCTTAAATAAAAATTTCTAATTACCTAATATTTTGTTTTTCTGTTGTTCAAATTCAGAGGCTGTGATAACTCCAGAATCTGCAAGGTCTTTAAGTTTTTTCAATTCATCCGCAAGGCTAGAAGAACTTCCACCGGTATTAGTTCCGTTTTTCATTGAAGATTTCCCTTTTTCGATACCTTCTTTAATTTGTTTAACTTCGGCTTTAGTAAAACCAGTTGCGGTCATTTGAGTACCACCAGCAAAAATAGAAATAGTTGAAAACCCTAAAAGTGGCGTATCAATTTCTACCGAAGCAATATGATTAAAATCAAATTGTTTGGTTTCTCCTTTAAACAATCCTGGTATTTTTATAGTAATTCCTGTTGACTCTAAGAAAATTTCGGTTGGAAAAAATTTGTTTCCAGAAGAAAGACGTGACGCTGTAAATTTCATTATTTTGTATTTTAAAATTGTAATTTAGGGTAGCCGCAAAAGTACAAAAAAACACTAATTAAAAGGTAGTTTATTGGAATTCAAAAAGGATATTAATAAAATTACTTTTTGATGTAAGTTAAAATACCTTTTTCAACCAATCCTTCCATGACTTTATAACCTTCTAGATTGGGATGCACCCCATCCGCACTATATTTTTTTGGCAAACCTTTAGCATCATCTACCATAGCAGCGTAATAATCTACGCAAGTAATTTTATTTTTTTTAGCATAGTTAGAAATTAATTTGTTTAGAGAAATCACTTTATCGGCGGGTTCTAGTTTTGGGTTCCAATAAAAATGATTGGAAGGTAAAATAGTACAAAGTACTACTTGTATTTTATTGGTTTTGGCCAATTCTACCATCGAGATGATATTTCCCATGATTTCGTCAATAGTAATTGGGCCTGTATTCTCGGCAATGTCATTAATTCCGGCTAATATTACTACGACTGAAGGTTTTAGTTCAACAACATCTTGATGAAAACGAAGTAACATTTGCGGTGTAGTTTGTCCACTAATTCCTCTATCAATAAAAGGGTTAGAAGTAAAAAACGCTTCATCATTAACCTTCCAAAATTCAGTAATAGAATCGCCCATAAAAACTACACTTTTAAAAGTAGAGGTTAGTTGGCTATTTTCTGAAGCATACTTATTTAAATTAGGCCAATCTTTATTCATAGCAACGTTTTGACTGTAAATACTTAAGGAAAATAAAACTATAAAAAATATAATCTTGGAGTTCATAATTATTTAAATTTAATTTATAAAGATAAAAAGTTTTAAATAATAATTATTAAATTTTAAGGAGTAATGCAATTATTTGATAAAATTAAGTTTATAAATTTTAGATTTTAAAATAAATATCCAAAAGATATGCAATATTTTAACATTAGATTACAACATTGTTTACAAATCATTTTCCTACATTTACTTGATTATGAATAATTCAGAAATAATAATTATCGGAGGAGGTTTAGCAGGATTAACCGCAGGAATACACCTTTCTAAAAAAGGGATTTCGGTGACAATTATTGAGAAAAATGAATTTCCAAAACATAAAGTTTGTGGCGAATATATTTCTAATGAAGTACTTCCTTATTTGGAATGGCTAGATTTAAAAATCTCTGATTTGAAGCCTACTTACATTGATAAACTTGAATTTTCTACAGCAAATGGAACTCTAATAAAAACTGAACTTCCATTGGGCGGATTAGGAATTAGTCGTTATGAATTGGATTTTTATCTATATAAAAAAGCACTTTCTAACGGTTGTAAAATCCTAAAAGAAGAAGTCGAAAATATTGTTTTTGAAAATGAAAAATTTACCATTAGCACTTCCGAAGGAACCATTTTGAACGCTAAATTGGTTATTGGTGCGTTTGGAAAACGATCTAATATTGATTTAAGGTTAAACAGAAAGTTTACCCAACAAAAATCACCTTGGTTGGCTGTAAAAGCGCATTATTCAGGTGAATTCCCTAATGACTTAGTTGGTTTACATAATTTTGAAGGAGGTTATTGTGGAGTTTCCAAAGTTGAAAATAATAGAATAAACATTTGCTACTTAACCAAGTATAGTTCTTTTAAAGAATATAAAAATATTGCAGATTTTCAAAATTTAGTGGTGAAACAAAACCCACATTTGCAAAAAATATTTGAAAATTCTAAACTCCTTTTTGAAAAACCATTAACAATAAGTCAGATTTCTTTTGTTCCAAAACAAGCAGTAGAAAATCATATTTTAATGATTGGTGATACTGCTGGATTAATTCATCCGTTGAGCGGAAACGGAATGGCAATGGCTATTCATAGTGCTAAAATTGTTTCTGAATTAGTTATTGCTTATTTTAATAAGGAAATAAAAACTAGAATTGAATTAGAAAATAAATACCAAGAAAAATGGAATTCAAATTTTAATTGGCGAATAAAAATAGGAAGATTGTTATCTAAAATTTTATTGAATCCAAAACTTTCAGAAAAATTGCTGCATATTGTACTATTATTTCCTTTTTTACTAAATAGTATTATTAAAAAGACCCATGGAAAACCTATAACAATTGAAAATTAAATGTCTCTAAATACTGAACATAGAACAGATGAACCCGAAATAATGGATGACTTTACTTTAGTAGGTGAAGTTCTTCGGGATGCTTTAGATAAAATAGCAAAAATAAACCAGTTACTAGGAGGGAATAAGTTGATTTTGCAGGGAGTTCAATATTTGTTGCAAGCATTGGATTTAGGCAAAACAATTACTATAGTTGATATTGGTTGCGGAAATGGAGATATGTTGCGAGTTTTAGCAGAATATGCTAAGGATAACAACTTAAATTTCCAATTAATTGGTATCGATGCTAATCCATTTACAATTGATCATGCAAAGGAATTATCTAAAGAGTATCCAAATATTACTTATAAATGTGAAGATATTTTTGATAGCAAATTCAACTCTTTAAAATATGATATTGTAGTTTGCAACTTGACTTTACATCATTTTAAAGATGCTGAAATCCTAAAATTAATGTCTATCTTCTATAAAAATTCGAGTATTGGAATTATTATTAATGATTTACAAAGAAGCAAAATTGCCTATCGATTATTTCAGGCATTGTGTTTTGTTTTTAAATTGAATTCCATGTCAAGAGAAGATGGCTTAATTTCAATTTTAAGAGGTTTTAAAAAAGAAGAATTAGAAGATTTTTCAAAAAAATTAAAGTTGAAAAAATATTCCATTCACTGGAAATGGGCGTTTCGATATCAGTGGATTATTGAAAAAGTTTAAATTAATAGACAGATAGATGATAGACGAATAGATAATAGACATACAAATGATAGATTATAAAATAAATTTGGCAATTAAAATATTGATTATTAATTATTTAACTTTTCCGTTAACAGTAGATCTATTATCTATTCGTCTATCATCTATTCGTCTATCATCTATTAGTCTATCATCCATTGGTCTAAAATAAAAAAATATGAGTGTAAAAATAAAAACAGTTGCTAAGCAATTACCCAAATATTCTAGAACTACAGCAGAAATTTTACCTTTTTTAGATGCATGGTTAATTAACCAAGAACCACGTTTTATTAGAAAAGTAAAAAAGATTTTTGAAGGAGCAATGGTAAACAAACGATATTCTATTATGGATCCGATAGAGGTTTTTACGCATACATCTTTTGAAGAACGAAATGCTATTTATGTAAGAGAAGTAATTGATTTGGGAGAGAAAGTACTTGAAAAAGCACTTAACAAAGCCAACTGGAAACCAACCGATTTAGATTATATTATAACTGTAAGTTGCACCGGAATAATGATTCCGTCGCTAGATGCTTATCTTATCAATTCTTTAAAATTACGCCAAGATATCATCCGCTTGCCAGTCACCGAAATGGGCTGTGCTGCAGGAATTTCGGGTATGATATACGCCAAAAATTTTCTGAAAGCCAATCCTGGAAAACGCGCTGCGGTTATTGCTATAGAAAGTCCAACAGCCACATTTCAGTTGGATGATTATTCGATGGCAAATATTGTAAGTGCGGCTATTTTTGGCGATGGTGGTGCTTGTGTGTTACTTTCGTCAAATGATGAAGATGAAGGTCCTGAAATTCTTGCCGAAGAGATGTATCATTTTTACGATAACATACACATGATGGGTTTCAAACTTACCAATTCGGGCTTGCAAATGGTTTTAGATATTGAAGTTCCAGATACTATAGCCTCTCATTTTCCAGATATAATTCATCCTTTTTTAAAGAAAAACAATTTAAAAATAGAAGATATTGATCATTTAATTTTTCATCCAGGTGGAAAGAAAATTGTCAATACTGTGGAAGATTTATTTTCTAGTTTAGGAAAAAACATCAACGATACCAAGGAAGTATTGCGATTATATGGTAATATGTCTAGCGCAACAGTCCTTTATGTTTTAGAACGAATTATGGATTCCCAACCAAAAAAAGGAGAAAAGGGATTAATGCTAAGTTTTGGACCAGGATTTTCGGCTCAACGTATTTTATTAAAATTTTAAATTATGGAATATTCAGAAATTATAGCACAATTGCCCTATTCTAAACCATTTCTTTTTGTAGATAAAATTACTTCTATAACTGAAAATGGGGTAGTAGGAAACTATACTTTTGATGAGAATTTAGATTTTTATAAAGGTCATTTTAAAGATAATCCAGTAACTCCAGGAGTGATATTGACGGAAGTTATGGCGCAAATAGGAGTGGTTTGTCTTGGTATTTTTTTATTAAATAATAACATCAATAAAAATACATTAATTGCATTAACATCTAATGAAATAGAATTTTTAAAACCTGTTTATCCAAAAGAAAAAGTTACAGTGATTTCAGAAAAAATTTATTTTAGATTTGGAAAGTTAAAATGCAAAGTCCGAATGATAAACGATGTAGGAATTGAAGTTTGTCACGGAACAATTGCAGGAATGATTGTTTAAAATGAATAAAAATATTTAAAATTTTGCAATTCAAAAAGAATAAAATAAAATGGAAAATAGAGTAGTTATAACAGGTTTAGGAATTGTGGCTCCAAATGGGTTCGGTCTTGATTCGTTTACTCATGCTATAAAAAACGGAATTTCAGGAATAAAACACGATGCCGAATTAGAACGTCTGCAATTTTCATGTCAAATATCGGGTAGGCCAGAAATTACCAACGATTATGCGTTATATTATTTTACCGAATTAGAATTGCGGAATTTTAATTCTTCTGGAATAATGTATGGCGTAATTGCAGCGTTGGATGCTTGGAAAGATGCTGGTTTAGAAATTGAAAACAACGAAAATCCAGATTGGGATTCGGGAACAATTTTCGGAACAGGAACTTCTGGAATTGATAAATTTAGAGAAAGTATTTACAAAATTGATGATTTTCAAACCAGAAAATTAGGTAGCACTGCCGTGGTTCAAACCATGAATAGTGGTGTAAGTGCTTATATTGGAGGGAAATTAGGCTTAGGAAATCAAGTAACAACCAATTCCTCGGCTTGCACAACTGGAACTGAAAGCATCTTAATGGCGTATGAACGAATTAAAAATGGTCAAGCCAAACGAATAATAGCAGGAAGTACCAGTGATTCTGGCCCTTATATTTGGGGAGGTTTTGACGCCATGCGCGTTTGTACCTTTAAACATAACGATTCTCCCGAAAAAGGATCACGTCCAATGAGTGCCACGGCTTCTGGTTTTGTACCTGGAAGTGGTGCAGGAGCATTGATTTTAGAAGATCTAGAAACCGCTTTAAACCGTGGTGCGAGAATTTATGCCGAGGTTTTAGGTGGAAACATAAACTCTGGTGGGCAACGTGGAGAAGGAACAATGACAGCGCCCAACTCGGTAGCTGTAAAAAAATGTATAACAGATGCCCTTGAAAATGCCAAAGTATATTCAGAAGATATTGATGTAATAAATGGGCATTTAACGGCTACTTCCAAAGATAGTTTGGAAATAAAAAACTGGACAGAAGCCTTGAACCGAAGTGGAGATGCCTTTCCATATATTAACTCTTTAAAATCAATGGTTGGGCATTGTTTAACAGCTGCAGGAAGCATAGAAAGTGTGGCTACAATTTTGCAACTGTACCACGGATTTATTTTTCCAAATATTAATTGCGAGGATATACATCCCGAAATAACTGGTTTAATATCAGAGAAAAGTATTCCAAAAAAAATAATAGAAACAGAAATAAATATAATTGCCAAAGCTAGTTTTGGTTTTGGAGATGTAAATGGATGCGTACTCTTTAAAAAATACAAATAAACTATGAATCAAGAAGAAACTTTACAAAAATTAAAAGCAATTGTACAACCATTTGTTAAGAATGAAGAAGCATTCAAAAATCTAACCGAAGACACCGATTTTATTAACGATTTGCAAATCAATTCGGCTAATTTAGTAGACATTGTTTTAGATACCGAAGAAGAATTTGATATTGAAATTGACAATATTTCGATGGAAAAAATGGTAACAATAAAAGCCGCTTTAGAAATTATTAAAACCAAGTTGTCGCAAAAGTGATAGGAAACGACATTGTAGATTTGGCTTTAGCGAAAAAAGAAAGTAACTGGCAACGAAAAGGTTTTTTAAATAAAATCTTTACGCTGCAAGAGCAATTACAGATACATTCTTCTGAAAATCAAAACTCTATGATTTGGAGTCTATGGAGTAGGAAGGAGGCCGCTTACAAAATATACAATAGGCAATCGGGAATTAGAAAATATAACCCTATTCAATTTGACTGTTTTGCTTCAGAAGATGGGAAAATAGTATTTGGAAATCAGGTTTATTATTCAAGAACCGAAATCTCTCCCGAATTTATTTATTCGGAAGCAATTCAATTAATTAGTGATTTTGAAAGAATAAAACTCATAAAAAGACCTGAAACAATTCAAGTACAAAATGGAATTCCGAGTTATTTTGACACTTTTGATTCCTCTACAAAGCCTTTATCAATAACTAATCACGGTAGATTTGAACGAATTATTACGATTACTTCAATCCCAAACGAGATTTTAATTTAAGAAATAAAAGTGCAATGGTATATGCATCATCGGTAGTTGAAATACGCTCGTTTTTTTGGATTTTATAAATGGTACTTAACTGGTCCATAGAAAAATTTGCGTTATTGATGTCATTTAATTTTTTATGCATGACTTCAATATCAAGGGCTTCATTTTTTAATCTACCGCAAGCCAATCTTTCTAGAGCCTGATTAATCATTTCTACATCAAAATGTATCCGATGCCCAACTAAAGTTGCATTGCCAATATAATCAATTAGTTTTTCAATGGCTTGATTTTCAGATAATTTAGGCTGCTCGGATTCTAAAAGAAAATCATTAGATAATCCGTTATCATGTAAGAATTTATATTGTGGAATTGTCACTTCAAATACATCCCCTAAACGAATACTATAATCAATTACCGCTATAGCACCAAAAGATAGGATAACATCCGTTTTAGGATTTAACCCACTAGTTTCAGTACATAAAACTACGTATCGATTGGATTTTTTTTCGAACTTAGTTAAGTAACTCTTCCAAAATTCAGGTGAGTTTTTATTTATGTTTTTTAGCCAATCAATCATAAATTAAGAAAATTGGGTTAATTGGAATTTATCTTTAATTAATTCTTCAAGTTCCTTCATAGGATTTAAAGCATTTTTCAATTTTTCTTTATCTACTTTAGTTAACTCATCCAAATTGATAAATTGACCGGAATCATCATTTTTTAAACCTTCTAAAGTTCTAAATTTAGATAATATTAAAAAGGCATCCGCACAATTTAAATAAATCTCTGAAAATTTAGGGTCAACCATGGCTAATTGCTTGTATCGTAAATAAGTACTATTAATTCCTTTAATAGTATTACTCAACACAAGCATTCTCGCCCCATCAATTAATGGCATTAGCGCTCTTGTTTTAATATCAAATTTTCCTTTGTTTTCTCCTTCTTCTTCTACATTGAATTTTTTAAAGAAGTTGAGTGGCGTAGGTTTTTTTAAAGTATCATTTCCTAAATAATCAAAGAAAAGAACTTTGTTTTTTATATTATTAAAAATGGTTTCGGTTATTGCGTCTTCAATTTTTTGCTCTCCAAATGCCATCTCGTAATCAAAGAAAACACTGCTTATTTCATTGGTGCTTTCACCTGGAGTATTCATCCAGTTGTTATATTGTTTAATCCAGTCTGTCAGAGATTTACACCACATCATGTTACTCGCCATATGCCCTTGAGGACAAGACATAAATCCAACTTTTTCTAAAGTTACTGTTGTCTTCTTGGCTAATTTTAAAAAGTAGTCTTTAACATCTCTATATTTATCTTCAGAAACATCTTCAAATACCAAAATACTATCCTGATCCGTTAAAAGTAGTTGCTCTTTTCTGCCTTGACTTCCAATGCTTAACCATGCAAAACGAGCAGGAGGGGAGCCCAAATCTAAAATTGCTTGTTCCACGGCTCTCCTAACAATAGCAAGAGTAATTTCTCCAACGATACTATTAATATGGGTAAGCGGAATATTTTTATTAAGAGACGATTGAATAATATCTGATAATTTATTACGAACTAATTTTAATTCTTTTGCTGTTTGTGAGCGTTTGATTTCTTTAAGTAAAATACCTGGATTGTTAGCTTGGGCCACAACTAGGTCGTGTTCGGATATAATTCCTTTTACTTCCGATTTATCAGTACCGTCTTTTGTAACACAAAGGTGGGTAACACCATGTTTTAGCATCACCAATTGTGCTTCGGCTACCGAAATATTCTCGGTTACCGTAATAACTGGGGAAGCCATTATTTTATCTATAGTATTGGTTAACGGAAAGCGTCCTGTTGCTACTTTTGAACGAAAATCTTTATCGGTCACAATACCAATAGGATAACTTTGGTCTGTAATTAATGCACTATCAAACATGTTATCTGTAACTAATTGGGCTGCTTCTTTAATAAGAGTATCAAAACTTATTTTTAAAGGTGTTTTATTATAGTTTAAAGTCTGAAAATACTGCATATCCGACTGATTATCAGTGTAACTTATATTGTCAGAAATCAATCCGTGGTTTTGATTATCTAAACTATTTTTGGTATTTACAGCAAAACTTTCGAGTAAAAAATCTAAAACTTTTGGGTTTTGAGCAACAAAAGGTTTGAAAGTAACGATTGGAATAGCGTAAACAATACTTTCTTCACGGGCTTTTGCAGACATTTGGTAGTTATTTTTCGCAAAAAATGGTCGCAAACCAAAAATATCTCCAGCATAACATTTATTAAGCAAAGTTTCTTCAGCATCTGATATTACTGATAAATGAATCACACCAGAAGCAACTACATAAAAAGAATCGTGTAAAGTTTCATTAATTTGAAACAGGGATTTATGTTTTTCTAAATTAAGCACACGAATGGTTGAAACAATTTTAATTAAATCCTCGTGGGTTAAGTAATTAAATGGTTCATAATCTTTTAAAAAATTAGCTATACGCTGTGAAATAGCATTTTCCATATTCATGACTGATAAATTATATAATTAAATATACTACAAAATTAATAAAGATATGCTAGGAATCGATAATATTTATTTAAGTTTCTAATAATTAAATAAGTGTCATACAAATTCAATTATTATTTATCTTTGTTTTATAAAACAATAAAAAATGAGTAATAATAGTGGGTAAATAATAAATTCTTAAATATTCTATTTTACATAATATAAATTATAGTGCAAAATAGATAGGTTATTAATCTGCTTCATTCATGACTTTTATTCTGTAAATTCTACCAATTGCAATGGTTAATTTTAAACTATAATCTTCTATTAACCAACTTCTATAGTTTTTGGTAACGTTTCCTAAACAAGTACAATATTGTCGAATTCTAAATTCAATATCATCATTAAGTTCTTTAGATAGTTTTCTTGCAGAAATTAAATCTTCGGTATTTTCAACACACATATTGGCATGTTGTTCTAAAGATTTTTCAATGATAGTTTTGGCTTTTAAATTATTTTTTATTGTAAATTTAAACTCTTCCATAACATCCATAGAAATATCTGTAGATTTATTAAATTTAGCTAGTAATTCAGGCGGCATTACATATTTGAAATTACTTTCAATATCAGCATCCTCTCGAAGACTTTCTAAATAATATTCTGGTGATTTAAAAATATGCTGCCAATCTATAGGATTATTCCATAATCCAAACCGTAAAGCATTGTTTCCTAAATCAATAACGGTAAAATTATCCTTATGAGGTAATTTTCTTGATCCACGACCAATCATTTGAAAATACAAAGTTAGCGACTTAGTTGCTCTATTTAATATGATTGCTTCTACAGTTGGTTCATCAAATCCTGTTGTTAGTATTCCAACGGAAGTTAAAATTGCATCTGGAGTTTTCTTAAACCAATGCAATATATCTTTTCGTTCTTCTACAGTGGTTGTATTATCTAAGTGTCTTATATTATAACCTGCAGTTCTAAAACTTTCATAAACATGCAACGAGGTGTTTATTCCATTATTGAAAATTAAGGTTTTTTTGCCCAAGCATTTTTCAGTATAAGCATGCAATAGTTTTTCTTGCATTACCATATTACTATACAAATCATCCGATGATTTAACGGTATAGTCTCCATTTATACCAACTTTTAGAGAAGTCAAACCAACGTCATAGCTATAAGTTGTTGCGTTTGCTAAAAATCCGTTTTGAATAAGATTTTGAATGGTATCTCCAACAATCAATTCGTTGTAGTTTTCATACATCGGTAATTTGATATTCGAACTTAAAGGAGTTGCTGTAACTCCAAGAATAAAAGCATTACCAAAGGCACTAAATAACTTTCTAAATGAGTTGAAGTGAGCCTCGTCAATTATCACTAAACCAACATCTTCTATCTCTAATTTTTCGTCATTTAGTCGATTCTTTAGAGTTTCAATCATTGCTACAAAACAAGAATATTCTTCTTGATCTGGTAATTCTTTAATAGTACTATTGATGATTTTATTTTTAACATCAAATGCCTTAAGCATCTTAGATGTTTGCTTACAGAGTTCGATTCTATGAGTTAAAACAACAACTTTTTTATTATGTTGTTTTAGATAGCGTCTAGTAATTTCTGAAAAAATAACAGTTTTCCCACCACCTGTTGGTAATTGGTAAAGTAAATGATAATTGTGAGGGGCATTATCTAAACGCTCAAAGATCTTATCTATGTCACCAATTTGGTATCCATAAAGTTCTTTTTTTCCTTCAATTTCGGCAAGTAAATCTTTTTTAGGCATGGTAATTTGTACAATTTTGCAAAATTACACCTAAAAAAAGGTTTCACCATGATATTTTTCAATAATAAATAAATTAATAATCAAATCGCTCAATAATACTATTGAACTCGTATTTATTAATCCATTCTTGAGAATTAGTTTCTTCTTGAATAGCCACTACTCTACTCTTAAAATCTTCTAAAACACCTTTTTCAATAATAAAACTTATTGCTTGTTGAAAAGAGTTAAGCATACTTTTATAGAATGCTTCTTGTTTAATTTCTTTTTCTGAAGAAAGTGTTTGTGCAATTTCAATATTATATAGCATAATATCTGCAATGACATAAACATCAACGCCTAACAAAATAAAATGTTTAATAAATTTTTGAGCAGTAGATCTCCGCATTTTAGGTTTTTTACCCCTTACCGGATAATACTCATTGGTAATTTTGAGTTTTGCTTCCTTTACTAGATTATTTTCTTTTGGGTTAAATACAAAGTCATAATAAACTTTAACCTCTTTAAATTTATCATATAATTCTATGATTTGTTCTTCTAGTTGTTCTTTATTTAATTCCGATAAGTATTTTTTCAAATCTCGTTTGCTCATAACTAAATGCTAAATAATTGCAAAAGTAACTCACTTTGTAGTTTTAATCTTAAGGTTATTACTTAATTTTGCAAATCAAAAGAAACAAAATGATTAAATTTTTTAAAATTATTGCAATTTCAGAAGGGTTTTCCTATTTAATATTACTAGCAAATATGTTATTTATTAAACCTAACAACATAATATTATACAAAATCTTATTATTCCCAATTGGCATGAGCCACGGCCTACTTTTTATTAGTTATCTTTTCTTAACTTTTATGGTAAAAAGCAAACTGAATTGGGCAATTAAAGATTTATTAATAGTAATTTTAGGCTCTCTTATTCCGTTTGGTGCTTTTTTTATCGAAAAAAAATATTTGAAAAATGCATAATTTTTTAGAAAAAATATTCAGTTGGTTGTACCCATTGTTACGCAAAATTTCTTTGGGAGATCTTGTAGCGTCTTATATTAGTTTAATTATTAATATATTCGTTCTGTGTATTTTATCTTATATTATTTATGTGATTTTTCGATTAGTTTTGATTTCTTTAATGGCTATTGTCGCCAAAAAAACCAAAACTAATTTTGATGATTTGTTGGTTTCCAATCAAACAGCCAAATATATTGCGCATTTAATTCCGTTTTTATTTATCTACAAATCGGTACCTGTAATTTTAGAAAAATACGATTATTGGGAATCTGTTTTCGGAAAAATGGTAGGAGTTTACATCGTCTTATTGTCTTTATGGATTGTTCGAAGTATTTTAAAAGCCACTAGTGATTTTTTAAAAGAACAACCCCGTTTTAGTGATAAGCCAATTGATAGTTACATTCAAGTAATTATGATTGTGCTTTGGATATTTAGTGTTGGTGAAATTATTTCTGAAATTTTTGACATAAATAAAAACACTTTATTAGGAATATTAGGAGCCATCTCGGCAATAATAATTTTAATTTTTAGGGATACTATACTTGGATTTGTTGCTAGTGTTCAGGTATCTTTAAACGATATGGTTCGAATTGGCGATTGGATTACCTTTGATAAATTTGGAGCAGATGGTGATGTTATTGAGATCAATTTAGCAACTGTAAAAGTTAGAAATTTTGATAATACAACAACCACTATTCCTACTTATAGTTTGATTTCTGATTCTTTTAGAAATTGGAGAGGAATGCTAAATTCGGATGGAAGAAGAATTAAGAGACATATCTTAATTCAAGCCAAAAGTATTCGTTTTCTAAATGAAGAAGAGTTGCTTAAAATGAAAAAAATCCAATTAATTTCTCATTATATTGAAAGCAAACAATTGGAAATTAATAAATACAACAAGACCTATAATGTAGATAAATCTTTACCTATTAATGGCAGGAATATTACAAATTTTGGGTTGTTTAGAAAATATATTACCAATTATTTAGAAAATTACCCAGGAATAAATAAAAATATGATATTGATTTGCAGACAGTTGCAACCAACTGCGCAAGGAATTCCATTAGAAATTTATGCATTCTCCAAAGACCAGCGATTTGAACAATACGAATATTTAATGGCTGACATATTTGATCATATCATTGCTTCTATAGCCTATTTCGACTTAGAGGTTTATGAAATGTCTACAGATAAAACTATATAATAATATTATTTTTTAGTCGGTCTTCAACAAATTCTATTTTTGTTTTGCCGTGGGCTTGTGGTTTTCCTTCTAAACTAACACTTACCATAGTTATTTGATCAATAGTAATTATAGTTTCTTTAGTCATCATATTTCGCACCTCGCAGGTTAATGTTATCGAAGTGGTGCCAAATTTTAAAACATCAATACCTATTTCAACTATATCGCCTTGTTTAGCAGAACTTCTAAAATTAATTTCCGACATGTGTTTAGTGACAATTCTTGGACTTTCCAATTGAATAATTGCATACAAAGCAATTTCTTCATCAATCCAGGCAAGTAATCGTCCGCCAAATAAAGTACTGTTTGGGTTTAAATCTTCGGGTTTAACCCATTTTCTTGTATGAAATCTCATTTTATTTTATGTTTTAACAATGCGAAATTAATGATTTCATCATGGTCAAAAGCTAATTTTGGCAAATCATTAACCGAAAACCATTTCGCTTCTTTAGCATCATCACTTGCAATTGCATTTGTCTCGGGAGAAACAAAACCAGTATATGCTATAGAAACCACATGACTTCTTGGATCTCGAAAAGGTTTTCCGAAGGCTTTAAGTTGTTCTAAATTCTCTATTTCAATTTGAGTTTCTTCATGAAGTTCTCTTATTGCAGCAACCTTTAAATCTTCATTTTCATCTACAAATCCACCAGGTAAAGCCCAACAATCTTTAAAAGGTTCATTTTTTCTTTTTATCAAAAGAATTAAATTTTTATTAGAAACTTCTTTAAATAAAATTATATCTACTGTAACAAAAATAAAAGAAACTCTCATAATTTAAATTTTACCTTACAAAATTAATAAAAATTAAAGATTTAATAGTGAAAAAAGTTGTTCCTTTAATCTAAACCCTTATATTTGTGAGATAATTCCGAAATTTAATACATAAACTTAAATTATGAAAAAAGTTACTATTCTGTCTTTATTAATATTTTCTGGTTTTTCTGGTTACTCACAAGAAAATAAAATAGAAAAAGACACTATTTCATCAGAATTCAATAAACTAACCATTGAATTTAGTGCAGGTCAAGCTAAAGGAATTAAACCATATACCAACGGTTATTTTTCTAGTAATAATGATAAGTTTATTGGAAGTATAACTGTAAACTCTTATAATTTGGGAGTACGTTATATGATAAGTCCAGTGTTTGGATTAAAAATGGATATTGGATATTTGGATTTGGTTAATAATAAAAATACAATTAGTTTACCTTTTGAAATGAAAATGTATACTTTAGGTTTTCAAGGTGTTATTAATGCTTCTAGGTTATTTAATATTGAGAAACCTAGTGGACGTTTTGGGTTGTTACTTCATGGAGGAATTCAAGTGTCACAAATGAGACCTCTTACTGCAAATGAAATGAGTTTAACCAATCCAACTTTGATGGTTCGTAACCATAACTCAGGTTTAAAAGAATATAACGGAGGTTTAATTGTTGGTTTTTCACCACAATTAAGATTGACTAAAAGAGTTTCTTTTATTACTGACATTTCTATTGTAACCAATTTAAGACAACATTTTGCTTGGGATGGTGCTTATTCTGATGATTCTAATAACTTATCTGGTCAATTGGTTTCTATGTCAGCTGGACTTACCTACTCTTTAGGGAAAAACAAGATGCATGGAGATTGGGCTGTAATTAAAGATAAAAATTTAGTTCAAATTGAGTCAATGCAAAAAAAGATAAATGATGTTGAAACTCTTATGAATGATACTGATAAAGATGGTGTTCCTGATTATTTAGATCAAGAAAACAATTCAGTTGCTGGAGTGGCTGTAGATACCAAAGGAAGAATGGTTGATATTAACAGAAATGGTGTTCCGGATGAATTAGAAAGATTTATTGATCAAAACAATAAAGAAACTACTAAAGCCAATAATGTTGAAATGGTACAACGTTTTATTAATGATGGTTATGTTGCTACATATTTTGATACAGGTAAAGTTAATCCTACTAATGTTTCTACTGAAGGTATTGATTTTATTAGAACATATTTGAAAAACAACCCTACTGAATCTATTAGCATTATAGGTCACGCAGATGAAATTGGTGCTAATGATCGTAACCTTAAACTTTCTAAAGATCGTGCTGAAGCAGTTAAATCTGTTTTAATTAAATCTGGTATTGATGCTTCAAGATTAACTGTAATTTCTTCTGGAGAAGATACTTCAGTAGACGTTACTTCTGAAGAAGCGAGAAAAGTTGTTAGAAGAGTAACTTTTAAAGTAAGAAAATAATACAATAATTTATATTTAATGAAAGCCTCTGTTTTAAAAACAGAGGCTTTTTTATTCCAAGAAAATGAAAGATAGAGATACACAAGTTATAGAATTAAGAAACGAAACATTAGGTAAGGTAACTGAAGGAATGTCAACTGATGAGATGTTTCAAAACAACACCCTCCGCCCTATTTTGAAATTTCAAAATAACCTATTGTTACAACTATTTATTAGTTATGCCACTAGGAATAAAAATGTTTTTTTTACTTTATCCTTAGACAAAAAATGTAGTTATATTGAAAAGGCAACCACAACGGATATTGCTTTTAGAAACCAACTTATTGGAGTTGTTGTTGGCTTATTTTCGGTAGAAGAGTATATAGAATATACAAAAAACTCTTCCAATTTAAATAAGCGTATAATTACGATGCTTATAGAAAGATGGAAGAGTCAATTGCAATTATTAGAGAAAAACTAAGATTGATTATTTATCTTCGTTTTCTTCTGTTGGTATAACGGTTGTAGTATTTGTTGGTCTTATTTCAGTATGGCGTATTTCTCCTCCTGTAGTACCTGTTTGTTGCGCGAGGAAAACTCCAACGATTGCTAAAGTAATAGCAAGAAATGAAACTAAAGCCGCTTTAGAATGATTTTTAATATTTAGATACCATCCAATAAGAGAAACCACTCCTAAAATATATAAAACAAGAGCGAGTTTTTCTGCAATTTCTTCATGTTCATGGATAATTTGTTTGCCGATATTTGGAAAATTTTCTACCATTTCTTCAGCACCGTCTCCAGTTGCCATACTCAAAGCAGCAAAAATTGCACCTACAATAAACAATCCGTAAGCTGTATTTATTACCGTCTTGTTTTTAAGTACAACTCCAATAATTAAAACGCCTAACCCCAAAATAATTCCAATAATAGGAAAGTGGTTCACCACCATATGTAAATGTGCATCATTCATAATTTCTATATTTAAAGATTACTTTAAAGTTACTTATTTTAATACAAATTAAGTTAAAATTTAAGTTAATTAATACTTAAGTTTAAAGTAGTTCCTTTATTTTCTTCGCTAGTTATTCCTAATTCAATATTTAAAATATCACATAATCTTTTTGCTATTGATAAGCCTAGACCTATTCCTTCAATTTCGGGGTGATTTGTTGAATAAGTTGTTCTGTAAAATGCATTGAATACTTTATCAATTTCATCTTTTGCAATACCAATTCCTTCATCTGAAATTTTCAAAATTGTTTTAGTATCTACTTTTTCTGTATCAATTATAATTGTGCCATTTGTTTTAGAATATTTAATGGCATTTGAAATTAAATTCTGAAGAACTATAGTAAGTAAGTATTTATCGGTATTTATGAAATAGGAATTTTTATTATTTAGAGAAATTGAGATTTGTTTTTCTTGCAGTTTACCAGCAAAATGGAAGACTATTTCATTAACTAATTCATTTAAATTTTGCTTTTCAATTCTAAGAAATAGTTTTTGATTTTCCAATCGTGCAAGAAGCAGTAATTGATCTACCAAATTATTCATCCTATCCACTTCAGATATACAAAAATTTACTTTTTGTTGGTATTCTTCTGTATTTCGAGGCTTGCGTATTAAAACTTCCAAAGTACCTTTAATTACCGCTAATGGTGTTCTTAATTCATGGGAAGCATCCGAGGTAAATTGTTTTTCCCTTTCAATAGTATTTGCAATTCTATCTAAAAGATTATTAATTGTTTTGGAAAGTTTATATAATTCGTCTTTGTTTTTAGGTAAAGGAATTCTAGTCTTTAAATTGTTGTTATTAATAGAATCGGATACAGCAATTATAGAATTAATAGGTTTGATACTTCTACCAGCAATAAATTGGGCTATAAAAAATAATAAAACTAAAACGAATGGAAAAAGTATGAATAAAATAGTACTTAATTTTTCTTGAATTGCATTTTCTTCTTCAATTGAAACAGCAACCATTAAATACCCAATAATTTTTTCATTATTAAATAAGGGAACTTGAATTTGACGAATACTTTTACCCGTAAACTTAAAGTTAGATATTCTTTGAATCTTAAGTTTCTTTTCAAATAATAATTCTTTATTCTTAAGGTTTCCCGATTTCTCAATTACAGTTCCATCTGGATTGGTTATTTGTAAGAAAACAGGATCTACAAATACTTCATTATGTTCTCTATTTTCCCATTCTTCGTGATCAATAAACTCTATTTCTTCATCTTCTTCATAACTTAATTTATGTTGGTATTCTTTTACCTCAGACAATAAATGGTCGTTTATGTTTTTATTTACTGTTATAGAAACAATATTATAAATAGAGAAAAATACAACAAAAATTAATAATGCTGCAGATATAATATAGTAAAACGCTATTCGATTTTTTAAAGAAAAATTATTCATAATTAAATATCGTTAGCAATATATCCTACACCTCGGATGGTTTTTACACAATCGTTGTCTTTGTTAATATTTAGTTTTTTTCTGATGGAATTCATAAAAACATCAATAACTCCGGTATCGTATTCAAAATAAATATTCCAAACCTTTTCTATTATTTCGGTTCTTGTACAAACTCTACCTTTATTTTTTACTAAATAGGTTAAAAGTTCATATTCGCGTTGGGTAAAAGACACTATTTTATCATTACAAGTAACCTCGTGCTTTGCAAGATTTATTTTTATAGTACCTAAAGTTAGCATTTCATCTGAAGTACTATTTCTAAAATGAATTTTAATTCGCTCTAATAATTCTTCAAAACTAAAAGGTTTCTTGATATAATCATTTGCACCTTCCTTTAATCCTTCAATAGTTTCTTGAATGGTATCTCTAGCAGTTAAAAATAAAATTGGAACTTGCTTATTTTTTTCTCTAATCTTTTTGCAAACTTCAATTCCAGACATTTTTGGCAACATCCAATCCAATAAAATTAAATCTGCACCAGAGTTTAGTGCCAATTCTAAACCTGTATGCCCATTATTAGCCACAATAATCTCATATCCTTCTTCTTCCAAACCTTGGGTTAAAAAATTAGAAATTCCTATTTCATCTTCTATAATTAATATTTTTGCCATAAAAGTTATTTATAATACAAATTTAAAGTTAAAGGTAACAATATTGGCTTTTAAGCCATCATTTCGTTGGTAATTATTATATCTAAAGTCAATATTTTTCAAACCGAAACCAAAAAGTTTAAAATTAGTAAAAATATCTAAATAGGTTGCACCAAACCCATATTGATTACTATTGAACTTAGATAAATCGTAATCGGAGGTATAAAATATCTCTGTGGAAAGATGTTGTTCAAATGGTGCAAAATATTTAGAAGCATTTTGTGTATAATAACGATACATAGGATAAACCGTGTACTTATCGTTTATTTTAATCGGAATTTCAACATTAAACGTTTGCGCATTAATACCCCAATCATCTGTATAGTAGCGATAATAGGTTCTTAATTTAAACTTTTCATTTATATAATAATTGGCTCTAATTCCAATAGGAAATTTCACTCTTGTACCTGGCAAACGCTCAATATCATCTGCTAACCGATATACCCCAACATTGGATGAAGATTCATAATTTGGGATGTACTGTTTCTGTCCTATATAATAATTGGCCACATCGGCAAAATAAATTCGTTGGTATGGGGTAGATAATAAACCTTCTTGACGCAACAAATCAAAGAATAAAGAGAACTGTAATTTACGCGATACTATTTGCGAAAAACTAAAAGAAGCCGAATACGAATTTCTTTTTTCTATATCTAATGTTGTAAATTTTATTGGTTTATACAAAGTACTAGCAGCGCCATTTTCATTCATTATAGTAACTCCTGCTAAATAGCCATTGTACTGAAAAGTACTACCATACTTAGCATATTCATGTAATTCGGTTGGGTAAATTGGTCGCCATTTATCTAAATAAATATTGGTTTTCAAACTCAACTCGGTATTTTTCTTGTTGAATAATTTAGTGATACCTCCCCCAAAACCAAAAGAAGTATAATCGTATTCATTGGAAACCGAAATATCGGCATTCCAAATAAAATTTCTATTATTACTGCTATGGCTATAATTACCACTCAAAGTAATTAATTGATCGGAAGCCGAAGCCCCTGATGAAGCCAACCAAGGAGTTCCAACAGGAGGCGAGGTTGTAGTGGTAGAATGTCCAGAAGCCCCAGAACTTGTACTATTGCTATTAAATGGATTGATGTTGCTGGAAGAAGCCGAAGTATAAGCCGAAATACCCGTATCAATAGTTAATACATCATCATCATTCATTGGAACTGCGACTACAATATTGGTGGCGAAATCGGATAATTTTTCCGACCCCATTCCTCCTGAAACTGCCGAGTGAATTCCGTCTTGCTTGTAATAACTCATTAAAATATCGGCTTCAGTACTTTCCAAAACTGCTTTTTTGAATTTCACGACCGTGTCCTTTGTCTTTTCTTGCGAAAAAGAAACCAATGAAATAAATAAAACTAAAAGTGATAGTTGCTTTTTCATAAATTAATTACAGCCACAGCCTCCACCCGATTTTCCTCCGTTAGCGCCTGCAGCAGCTTCTCTGTAAACTTGAAAAGTAACTTCATACTTCTCTGAAGATCTTGCTCCTAGTTTCATTTCAGGATCATTAATTAACTCTTTTTCATACTCTTTTACGGCTACGCAAGAAGTCATCGAAGCAGCAAATACTAACAACACTAAATACTTAATAATTTTTGTAATTTTTTAAATCTATATTATTAGAAGAAGTTACTTTTCCGGTATCGTCTACCATAATGCAACCAATTCCGGGTAATCTATTAACTAAAGCCATTCCTTTTTCTTTTCCTAAAACAAAAACTCCAGTTGCAAGTGCATCTGCAACTTCGGTGGTTTTTGCAAAAACCGAAACACTCACCAAACCTTGTGCAGGATACCCTGTTCGAGTATCAATAATATGAGAATATCGAATTCCGTTAAAAATCACATATTTCTCATAACTTCCAGATGTTTCCACAGCAGAATCTTCTAGCGGAAACATTGCAAATATCTTATTTTTATTCATTGGATTTTTGATTCCAACTTTCCATTGTTGGCCATTAGGTTGTTTTCCCCAAGTGCTGATATCCCCAGAAACATTAATAATTCCAGAGGTTACCCCTTTTGATTTTAACAAAATAGCAACCGTATCAGCAATGTAACCCTGCCCTATTCCTCCTAAACCGAGTTTCATTCCAGGTAATTTTAAAAAAATAGTGCTATTTTTTTTGTCTAAAATAATATTCTTATACCCAACTTTAGAAACCGATTCTTTTATGGCTGCCTCTGATGGCATTTCTTTCATGCTCCCATCAAATTTCCAAATTTTATCCATCGATGCATAACTAATATCAAAAGCTCCATCGGTAATCATTGAAATTTTTATTGCTCTATCTACCAAATTATACAATTCTTCTGAAACTTTAATTGGCTTTATTCCTGCATTTCTATTGATTTCAGATATTGGGGTAGTCGGAATCCAATCGGAAATTAAATTTTCTATTCGTCTTACTTCGGCAACACCAATGTCTATATTTTCATTGACTTCGATGGTGTCTTTTCCTACCAAAGTAATCTCAAAGGGGCTTCCAAGTAAGCTTAGAACTCTTTTATGGATTACTTGTGCAGAAAGTGAACTAACACTTAAAAGTAGTAATAAAAATCCTATTTTCTTCATTTATTTTTTATCTAATTCTTTAATTCTGTCTAGGTATTCTGAGGCTTCTAAATCTAAATATCCTAAAACACCTAATACTTTTCCATCGCTATCTAATAGCAAAACAAATGGATAATTTCCATCTTCATTATATTTTTCTGCTAAAGCTAAATTTTGTTTTCGCAATTCTTCTGGCAATTGATTGGCTTTTTTCTTAGGAAAATCGGCACGATACAAAACATAATTATCTTTGGCATACTTATTAAATTCTGCCGATTGCCAAACTGTTTTATCTAATTTTATACAAGGCCCACACCAATCAGAACCCGAAAAAACTAAAACTATTCGTTTATTTTGTGCTTTAGCTTCGGTTTTAGCTTCTTCAAAATTGGTTTTCCATTGCTGTGCATTAACAATAACAGAAAAGAATGCAATAAAGAAAGTAATTACTACTTGTTTTTTCATGATTTAATGTTTTTTTTAATTCTAAAATACAAAGACTTCTTTTGCTTGTAAACCTAACGATAATCGAATATTATTAGTATAAATTAATGTTAATGTTGCTTGATTTTAAGAGAATCTTAATTTACCGTTAACTACTTTTAAAGAGGACTATTTTTTATACATTTGTAAAAAATAGTAACAATGCAATTATTTCAAAAAAAATCTCCCTTTTATAATCTGGCTTTGTTTTATATACTAATAAGTTTTATTACAAGAGTTGTACTTCTTTTTCATCCAATTACCCAAACTAGCTTCACAGTTATTGATAGTATCAAAATATTTGTACTAGGATTAGTTTCCGATGCTTTTGTATTTCTAGTTGCAAGCGTTTTACTTTGGTTGTATTTATTGTTTTTATCCAATTCTAAATTTGATAAACCTTGGGGATATATTTTCTTTGGTGGCTTGGTTTTACTATTACTATATGCCATTTCTGGAAAATCGATACTGCATGAATATGGTGGTTCGTTGCCAGAAATTGGAATTTCCTTTATTGCATTAAAAACAGTTTTATTCGGTTTGTTATTATTTCTACCTAAATACAGAAGTAAAATCCGATTTGCACTGTATTCTATTACGATATTTATTTTTGTATTGGTCATTGTACAAAATGCAGTTAGTGAATTCTTTTTTTGGAATGAATTTGGGGTACGTTACAACTTTATTGCGGTAGATTATTTGGTTTACACCAATACTGTAATTGGAAATATTATGGAATCCTATCCTGTAGTCCCTTTGTTTATAGGAGTTGGGCTTGTGTCTTTGATTGCAACTATTTTTATCATAAAAAGATCTAGCAATTATTTAGACCATCTTCCAAATGGATTGGAAAAAATCAAGAATTTCGGACTTTACGCTTTCTTATTTGTAATATCCTTATTTATAATTCCTGCGGTTGCTAAACTACAAAATTCGACTAATGTGTTTGCCAATGAATTACAAGCCAATGGACTTTACCGATTCTATTTGGCGTTTATGAATAGTGAATTGGATTACGATAAATTCTACAAAACCCTTCCGGAAAAAGAAGCTTTTGCATTACTGCAAAAGCAAATTCCAGGTATTGGTAGAGATAGTTCCCTAAGACAAATTAATAGTGCTGCTGCCGAAAATCATAAAAATGTAGTGCTAATTACAATTGAAAGTTACAGCGCCGATTTCTTAAAGGCTTACGGGAACGATCAAAAAATCACTCCTTTTATAGATTCTTTGGCTACCCAAAGTTTGTTATTTACCAATCTGTATGCTGTTGGAAACCGCACCGTTCGTGGATTAGAAGCTGTTACTTTGTGCTTCCCTCCTACTGCTGGCGAAAGCGTGGTGAAGCGGGTAGATAATAAAAACAAATTTTCTACAGGAAGTATTTTCAAACAAAGAGGATATGCTACTAAATTCTTGTATGGTGGGGATGCGTATTTTGATAATATGGGCGATTTCTTTTCTGGAAATGGTTATGATATTGTAGATAAAAAAGCGTTCCAACCCAATGAAATTTCTTTTGCAAATATTTGGGGCGTTTGTGATGAAGATATGGCCAACAAAGCAATCCAGGTGATGAACCAAGAAGCAAGTTCGGGCAAACCCTTCTTTAACCATTGGATGACCGTAAGCAACCACCGACCTTTTACCTATCCTGATGGAAAAATTGATATTGATTCGCATGCAAAATCTCGGGAAGGTGGCGTAAAATATACCGATTATGCGCTTAGAAAATTCTTTGCTATGGCAGAAAAACAACCTTGGTTTAAAAATACAGTATTTGTAATTCTTGCTGACCATTGTGCTTCTAGTTCTGGCAAAACCGAACTTCCAGCAGATAAATATAGAATTCCTGCTATGATCTATGCACCAGGATTTGTAGCGCCAAAACGGTACACTAATTTGATGTCGCAAATTGATGTAATGCCTACTTTATTTGGATTATTGAACTTCAAGTATGATAGCAAATTTTACGGACAAGACGTTCTTAAACCTGATTATAAACCGCGTGCTTTAATTGCAACTTACCAAGATTTAGGATTGATAAAAGACAATGTATTGACGATTATTTCACCAGTTAAAAAAGCCAAACAGTTCCAATTAACACTGCAACCAAAAGAAGGAATAGAACCTGATTTTCAATTGTATTACGATCAAAAGCCTTTGGAAAAAGAACGAACCGATTTAATCAAGGAAACTATTTCGTATTATCAAACAGCATCCTATTTGCTAAAGAAAAAGAAATACCAGAAATAAAATAACCCATAGATTTACAAATCATTAATCATGAAAAATCCGGATTTACTTATCGTAATCCGGATTTTTTTGTTGCAATTATATTGGTGAGTAACTTATAGTTTTACATCATTATAACTTACAAAAATCATTTTACCATCAGTAAATCGTTTAGCAAACAACATGGCATTTCTATCTGGAAAATAAGTGAAAAGTTGGTTGATGTATTCGCCATATTGATAATCTCTAAACTCCGAATTATAATCTAAAGATATTTTAGTTTCTCTAGTATCTAAGTTAGGAGAGTTTAATTTAAAGAAACCACCGTGATACCCTAAATTGATATAATAATCACCACGGTTTTTAAGCAAACCGAAAGAATCATTATAGATATTAGTTTCATCACCTAAATTAATTTTTTTCTTAAATTTCCCATCCATTCCAAGAACAATAACGCTAGAATGACCAAATCTGTATAAAGGAATTGTAAAACTAGTATTTGGGAATGCAGGATCTGGCATAGTACCCGCTTGGTATTTACAATCTGAAAACAACTGAATTTCGTTATTTTGGATAGTTACATTTCTAAACACTACTTGATTAAGATCTTTGATACTATTAAATCCATCTATATCATTATTTTGTAGCATTTTACCCAATTGAATATCGTACAGCATTAAATAACCATAATCGCCTCTACGGATTCCTTTTGCGGGATAATTAAAGGCAACAAGATAATCTTGGGTTCCAATAGAAATTGCAATAGGTTTTTGAAGTTTGATAACGGCACCAAAATCTTTATTTTCAATACCGTTAGCATCTACCATGGCTAAAACATGGTTGTAACCGACTTCTTTGATGGTTCTTACGAATGCAAATCTACCAGAATTGGTAAGCACTCTTTCATTCGTATTGGATTCTGCTGGAAAAGAAATAGTTTTTTTCCAAACTTCGTCCAAGGTAGCCCCGTCTAAAACAATACAATCGCTTTCTTCTGGATCTTTCTTCGTTCCATATTTTTGAAATACAATTCCAATATATTTTCCGTTTTCCGAACGCATCGTATAGATGTCTCCCGATTTAGACAAAGAAAGTATTGGGTATTCAAAAAGCGTAGTGGTAGTAAAAGTTCCAGTAGTTTTATCAAAAACAATTTTGTCTAACTGTGCTTTTTTGGTTTTATTAGAATACGAATGGGTGAAAACTACAAATTTAGTATCTCCCAATTGGAAACTTCCTTTGTAGAAATGCAAAGTGAACATATCTGCTAACGGAAAGTTTTGCGTGAAGGTATTCACCAATTGATTTCTTTGATCAAACTTTCTAATAATCACTTGGTTTTGAGCCAACATTCCGTCATGGTTAACCACAGAAGCCATATAGTAATTGTAGTTATCTTTCATAACCAATTGCAGGTCTTGCTCGTTTTTGGTATCCACATCAAACTTGGTACCCCACTCTACTTTACTTTGTGCCATTAAACTAGAAACTACTAGTAAAGCCAAACTGGTAAAAATTTTAATATTCATTGGTAATTTTTTAGGTTATTTAAAGTTTCGTTGAAATTGCTTTTTGTAATTTTTATACTTATTCTATTATTTAAAGCATTTGTAGAAAACAAATTTTGTTAGTTTTGTTGTCCTTCTTACGAAAGAGGGCACGAGCATAGCGAACTAGAGCAGCAATCGCATTAGTTACTTACGTTAGGGGATTTGCTTCGTCGGATAGACAAAAGCTGTACAGATTAACCCAATTTTGCTTTCGTAAATGCCAATTTTAGAATAAAAAAAAGGGTAAAACAGTAGCTGCTTTACCCCAGTTTATTATTTAGAATTGTAAATAGAAGTTTCTAAAGATTTCAATTCATTTTGATCGTCATAAGACAATTTCATATAAATTTGATTCTCTTGAAATTCGTTTAAATATTTTTCAGCCTCTGTCTTTTTACCCAAAGCAATGTTCAAACGGATTAAGTTGAAATATACAAATTCCGCAATTTTATTGTTGAAATCGGCATTTTTATCTTTATAAGCAATTTTGGTTAACGTTTCTTTCCAGATATCAATTCCTTTTTGCATGTTAGTCATTGCAACAGCAGTTATTTCAGGATTTTGTGGGTTTAACTTTCTTAAGTTGGTAGTAACATTAATGTCTGCTCTTTCCAAATCATCGTATTTCCCTTTATTTTTTACACTTTGAAGTTTCACGGTACCTCGCATACTTTGGTATCCAAAATTATCATTAAGATATTGGTTGATGAAAGCCATAACTTTGTTCAAGTGATTTTTTTCTTCTAATGGTTTGTTGATGTTATTTGTTGGTGCAGAAGAAATAAAAGCAAAATCTTTAAAGAAGGTAGTATTGATTTTTTCTACTCCGTTTACTTTTACAACCAATTTAGTTGGTTGGTTGGCAAAAGTTTGTCCGGCGTTATCTTGAAAATTCAATTTTTGAATGTCTAAATTAACATCCACATAATTTCCGTCACGAGAAAAACCAGCAATAGTTACTTGCGAAGCCAATACATTATTATCTACAATGATATAGTCGTTTAAGTTTGGATCTCTGTAAACAGGAGGTTGTGGTTTGTAATACAATGGTTTTGTAGGAGTAACCAAATGTGGGTTTTTACCTTGATCGGTCATTGTTAAACGCTCCAACATGGATAATTTTTTGAATTCAGCCGATTCCAATTCAAATTTTTCTTTAGCCTTAGCAACTTCTTGATTGTAATCTACCAATTTTTGTTGGAACTCTTTTTCGCTATCTGCAACCGTTTGGTTGTAGTTTTTTAAAGCATTTTGAAAATCTACTTTCGATTGTGCAACTACATCTTCTGTTTTCAAACTATACGGAGAAGTAACGGTTACTTTCAATAGCCTAGAAGCAGCATCAATTGGATTTTTTGGCGCTTTCAACATTTGAAATTCTACCATTTGAGAAGAAACACTTTGGGCCTTTACAGTTGTTACTGCAGCCAATACGAAAAGGGATAATACTAATTTGGGGAAATTCATTATTTGTAAAGTTAAAATTTGCAACAAAAATACTTTATTTTATCTTAATATCCAATGTATTGCGGTAAAATTCAGTTGGATTCATAACCTAAATTATTAATAACCTCTTTGATATAGAGCTGAACTATTATTACTATCTTTCAACAAAAAAATATGGAATTACCTAAAAATTGGCACGAACAACACAAAGCTAGTTTAAGTTTAGGAAGCAGGGTTGCCGATGCAGTTGCTAACGGAATGGGCTCGTGGTCTTTTATAATTATTCAAACTATTTTAGTAGTAGTTTGGATGGGATTGAATTTGATAGCTTATGTTTCGCATTGGGATCCCTACCCTTTCATTTTATTAAATCTTTTGTTTTCTACCCAAGCGGCCTATGCCGCTCCCATTATTATGATGGCTCAAAACCGTCAAAACGAAAGAGATCGCGTTCAGGCTCAAGCCGATTACAAAACCAATATTGATGCTAAGATTGAAATTGAAGCACTTGCCATCCAACTCAATTCTATGGAAGTAGATAAGTTGGATAAAATCATTCGGATGTTGGAAGAAATGGAGAAAAAAGCATAAATTATTTTTAGTAATTAATGTAAAGTTCCAATAGCTTTAAATACTTTAATAAATCCTTATTTTAATTGTGAAAGGTGCTTGGCTTTTCGCTAAAGCGAAATATTGGAACGCGGATGAAACGGATTTTGATGGATTGGCTCGGATTTTTATTTTAAATCTTATAGAACATAGTTTTGGATTGGGTAAAAGGTGCTTGGCTTTTCGCTAAAGCGAAATATTGGAACGCGGATAAAATGGATATTGATGGATTGGTTCGGATTTTTATTTTAAAACCCTTGGATTTATAGAAAAATAAATTGAATTATACCAATTGAGTAACTTTAAGATAAAAAAAAGTAGGCTCCCGCCTACTTTTCTTTCCACAACATTTTTTTCCAACCTATAATAGATAAACTACCTGAATAATATCACTTGGTTTTCCTATCTCGATATCATTTAAAACCCCATAGGCACGATACTGCCATATCTCAGTTTGTCCAGGCACTTCCAAAATAAAACTTTGATCGTACGGACTCTTGTTAGCTTTAGCTAAGAAAGACCATTCGGAAGCATCTATTTTTTTGCGATAGATATTTACACCGTCCGTATCCATTTTTTTAAATTTAATACGCACCTTACCACCAAACATCCCAATAATTAATGTTGGTTTAAAGGTGGCATAATCGGTACTGGAGGAAACGCTAATAATACCCAACGCACTACCGATACCCGCAGTATAGCCAGGCAATGTTTTAATGTTACTAATGTCTGCGCGCAATGCTTCTCCATTAGTAGCAATTATTCCATTTCGTTTTCCGATAGCCTCTTTTAAATCGGCTCTTTTGGCTGACACATTACTGATACCTCCCATAATTTTGTCGCAATTTGCGATTTGTTTTTCTGCTTGCTCTGGTGTCAAACCAAGAGCAGAAGCAACCTCTGCAATTTTAAGTTTATAATTGCTTGCCCAAGCGGATTGCGCAGCATCCGACGTTGGAAAATAGGATCTTCCCATTTCTACTTAAATTTTAATTAAACAATTGTTGAAATTCTTATTTAAAGATATAAAATATAACTAACTATATTGCAGCATAGTATGTTAAAATTCTAAATATTTTCTTAAAATTTACAAATACTTAATTTTATTGGGCTCCGCTAATTATTTAATTACTAAAACAGTAGATTGGAGTCGTCTTGTTCTCGATTGGAGTAATCGTGTGCTGTATTGGAGTAATTGTGTTCCAGCTCCTACCAACATAAATCTGTATCTATATTGTCAAGTGTTGTATTGAAATGACCTTGTTGTAGATTTAAGTTGTCTAGTTTTAGATTTTTTTTAAAAAATTAATCTTGAAGTCGACCTGTACTAGATTGGTGTAATTATGTTCCAGATTGGATTCATCAGGTGCTGGATTGGTATAATCACGATCTAGAACTTGCCGACATAAATAAAGCTCTTGATAACATAAATACAGATTTAAGTCATTCTGTTGTGGATATATTCGGATACAAACTAGATGTAGTAAAACCGAGATAAGATGTGTTTTGTTATTTAATGGATTTATTTTAACCAAATCATTCATTTTTTTATTAAAATAACCTTATCTTTTTATCCTTGCTAAAAAGTAGTATATTTGATTTTAATAAAGGTTAGTTCTTATGAAAATTTAGGTTTTTAGACGAACTGACGTTGTTTGCAAGCTTCTGAAAAAAAATCCTAAAAAAGACTAAAATGAAATCAATAAAAGATTTAATATATTTCGATTATGACAAAGCTAAATCTATTAGTAGCCAATTGAGCGGAGGATTAATTAACGAAATAACTAGAGCAATTGAAGAAGAAGGTGGACTAAATTCAGAATTAGGATTTGATTTAAAAATTTTAAAAGGAAGTATTGGAACTTCTGATAAAGACAAAAAAATTAGAACAGAAAAAATTGAACTTTATCACGAATTATTAAACGATGTAGAAAAAAAACTAACTGAAAATAATGTTCTTAAAGATTTAAATTTATCGCTTACAACTTCATTTAATGATTTTTTAGAAGAAGTTCCAAACTTTAACTATATCAAAGCAAATGGTTGGAGTTCGTTTGAAGATTTCAAACGATTCAAAGAAATAATGTCAAATTTTAATGAAATTCAAAGACTAATTTATGCATCAGCTTTAGAAAAATCTCCAGAAATAATAGCTCAAAAAAAAGAAATTAATGAACTGAAAAGAGGACTTGCAAAGGCAAATAATGTAAAAGAGTTGGCTAAACTAAAAGCAATTGAAAAACAATTTGATAAAACTCTTGAAGAATTATCAAAAGCACAACTTCTTGACGAAACATTTGTAGAAAGAGTTAAAACATTTTTGGATACATTTTCACCAAATAGATTAAATTTTAGATTAGCTCCATTTGAAATGTTCCCAGAATTTCAAATTTTATCAAATTTGAAAAGCCAATATTTAGTAAATGGAGATTTTGAAAATGTAATTTTCACTTATGGTAGTAGACCTAACATAAAGTTATCGGTTTTTGGTATTATTACATCTTGTCCAAGAAAAAAAGATATTCGTGTAGACTTAAATGATGAATTTTTGGGTTATGAAGATGATGAATTAACAGAAGCTGTAGTTTATGACAAAATATTTCGAAATGTTTTTTCATCATTTGAAAACTTTGAAAAATTCTTTTTTGTACCAAGTTTTCCTAAAATTGCGATTAGTCCAATTGCTATTTATAGAGAAGTAATAATTGAATAAAGCCTGCATACTACAGCAGTTCCTACAAGAAATTGCGGGGCTTGGGATTTATCAGAATTGGTGATTTTGAAACTAAATTTTGTTCCTATCTGTAAGCACAATATTGAGAATAAATAGCTTATATAATATCTGCGAACCACATAAAAATAGACTAAAGATAGATAATTAACAATTATTTTCTTTGTTTATTTTGTTCGCCCAATTTATCAAAGCAACAAAAAACCAAATTCCGAAAACAATACCAAAAGCAATCGGAGAAATTAGTATGGAAACCAGCAAACTTCCAATTAGAAAATAAAATAATTTGGTTGGTTTGTATTTGTATTTTTCCATTTTTAGTATGTTTAATTTCAAATATAACGAAAATAATCATTACCAATTATTTATATTTGCTAAAATACTTTTTAAATGACTTTAGAACAATACATTTCCAATATAAATCAAGCCTATAAACGAGGTACTGCAACAGAGCATACGTATCGTGGCGATTTAAAACAACTTTTAGAAAGTATTGTTCCAAACATTACGGCAACCAACGAGCCTAAAAGAATTTCGTGTGGTGCCCCCGATTATGTGCTAACGAGAAAAGATATTCCGTTTGGATTTATTGAAGCTAAAGATGTTGGCGACAAAGATTTATCAGGAGCAAAAAAAACAGGGAACAAAGAACAATTTGATCGCTATAAAAAATCGCTAGAAAATTTAATCTTTACTGATTATATTGATTTTCATTTTTATCTAAACGATGTTCTTATAACTAAAATTGCCATTGCAGAAATAGTAAATGGCGAAATAAAAGCATTACCCGAAAACTTCACCTCCTTTACCAATCTTATCAAAAACTTTTGTTTACACGTTGGTCAAACTATTAAAAGTTCTAAAAAACTTGCCGAAATGATGGCTAGTAAAGCACGTTTACTAGCCGATATTATTGATGAAGCATTAACAAATGACGAAAATAAAGAGGAAGATAGTACGCTGAAAGACCAAATGAACGCTTTTAAAGAAATACTAATTCACGACATTACACCCAAAGGTTTTGCTGATGTGTATGCGCAAACTATTGCTTACGGAATGTTTTGCGCACGTTTGCACGACCCAACGTTGCCTACTTTTTCACGTCAAGAAGCGGCTGAATTAATACCAAAATCAAATCCATTTTTAAGAAAATTGTTTGGTTATATTGCAGGTCCAGATATTGACGACCGTATTAAATGGGTTGTTGATAGTCTAGTGGATGTTTTCTTGGCTTGTAATGTTGCCGAAATTCTAAAAAGTTACGGAAAAAGCACCAAAATGGAAGATCCAATCATCCATTTTTATGAAACTTTTTTGAGCGAATACGACCCAAAACTCCGAAAAGCAAAAGGTGTTTGGTACACACCAAAACCTGTAGTAAATTTTATTGTTCGTGCTGTTGATGATATTCTTAAAACCGAGTTTGATTTGCCTCAAGGTTTGGCAGACACAAGCAAAACCAAAATAAAAGTAAACCTGCAAGCTACAGACAAACGTTTCAAAGACAATATAAGAACCGTTGAAGAAGAAGTACACAAAGTGCAAATTCTGGATCCTGCAACAGGAACAGGAACTTTCTTGGCAGAAGTTGTAAAACACATTCACAAAAAATTTGGTGGTCAACAAGGCATTTGGAGCAATTATATAGAAACACACTTATTGCCAAGATTAAACGGTTTTGAATTGCTAATGGCTAGTTATGCAATGGCACATTTGCAAATGGATTTATTGCTTACCGAAACAGGCTATAAACCAACCAAAGACCAACGTTTTCGCATCTATTTAACCAATAGTTTAGAAGAAAGCCATCCTGACACAGGAACGCTTTTTGCCAATTGGTTGAGTAGTGAAGCCAACGAAGCCAATTATATAAAACGCGACACGCCAGTAATGTGCATTATTGGAAATCCACCTTATAGTGGCGAAAGCGCCAACAAAGGCGAATGGGTTATGAAACTAATGGACGATTACAAAAAAGAGCCAGGCGGAAAAGAAAAATTAAAAGAACAAAATTCAAAAGCAATAAATGACGATTATGTAAAATTTATTCGTTACAGTCAGCATTATATCGAAAAAAATGGAAGTGGCGTTTTGGCTTTTATTAATCCTCACGGATTTTTAGACAATCCTACTTTTAGAGGAATGCGTTGGAATTTGCTAAAAACCTACGACAAAATTTACACAATAGATTTGCACGGAAATTCAACTAAAAAAGAAAGCGCGCCAGACGGTTCTGCTGATATAAACGTATTTGATATTATGCAAGGTGTTTCTATAAATTTATTTGTAAAAACAGGAAATAAAAAACCAAATGAATTAGGAACAGTATTTCATTATGATTTGTATGGAAAAAGAGAGTTTAAATATGATTTTTTAAATGAAAATTCAATAAATTCAATTGATTATAAAGAATTACCAAATGATGCACCAAAT
Source organism: Flavobacteriaceae bacterium (assembly GCA_947451525.1). Classification (GTDB taxonomy): domain Bacteria; phylum Bacteroidota; class Bacteroidia; order Flavobacteriales; family Flavobacteriaceae; genus Flavobacterium. Next base: position 33,055 of record CANFZM010000002.1, on the reverse strand, counting down.
TATTTTTTTGTAAAAAAAGATTTTAAAGAACAAGATAATTACAACAAAGGATTTTCAATAAATGATTTATTCATATTAAACAATGTTGGAATTGTAACTTCAAAAGATATCATTCTTGTAAATGAAAATAAAAATACATTACTAAAAAATGTAAATGAATTTTACAATATTAGTGGAAATCCTGATTTAATTAAACAATTATCTTACCGACCTTTTGATTTAAAATTTGTTTATTATGATACCAAATTGCTTGAAAGAGCAAGAGAAAAAGTAATGTGTCATTTTATAAAAAAACAGAATATTGCTTTAAACTTAAATAAAAATGGACGTTCAATTAATTCTCATAATTATTTTTTAAGCAAGCAAATAACAGATAAAAATTTAGTTTCTTCATTAGATAGTGTTAATACTTTTCCACTATATCTTTATCCAGAAACCAATGGGCAACTTTCTACAGAAATTGACGAAATCCGAAAACCAAATTTAAAACCTGAAATTGTTACTCAAATTGCCAAAGGTTTAGGTTTAGAATTTATTGTTGAGAAACCCGAAACTCGAAACCCGAAACCCGAAAACAATTTCGCTCCTATTGATATTCTCGATTATATTTATGCGGTGTTGCACTCGCCTACTTACAGAGAAAAATACAAAGAATTTTTAAAAATAGATTTTCCTAAAATTCCTTATCCAAAAGATGCAACTACGTTTTGGCAATTGGTAGCATTAGGTTCGAAAATTCGAGAAATTCATTTATTAGAAAGTAGTGTTGTAGAAAATTATATCACACAATTTAATGTAATTGGCGATAACAACGTTGAAAAACCGCATTTTGTCCTTCCGACGCAGGAGGAATCGCATAAAGAAAATCCAATCGAGTGGGATGCTTCCTTACGTCAGCAGGACAAAACCGGGCGTGTTTACATCAACGAAACCCAATATTTTGACAATGTTCCCAATGTGGCTTGGAATTTTTATATTGGTGGTTATCAACCCGCACAAAAATGGCTGAAAGATAGAAAAGGCAACACCTTAAATTTTGATGACATTTTTCATTATCAAAAGATAATTGTAGCACTTACAGAAACGGATAGATTAATGAAAGAAATTGATAAAATAGAGATTTAAGAATAAAACCCAGATAGCTCGGATATGCCCCTTCTATAGATAGGCAAAATTGCATACCTCATTGACCATAATCTAATCAAAAAGTATCTAAAGATACTTTGGCTTACTTTTTATGGTTTTTACAACGGTTTTAAAGCTCTTTTTAAGCAATTGTTTTGCAATTCATCACAAACCCTAATTTATAATTTATCTTTTTATCCTTGCTAAAAAGTAGTATATTTGATTTTAATTAAGGTGAGTTCTTATGAAAATTTAGGTTTTTTAGACGAACTGACGTTGGCAGTAATTTAACCACAAAAACTGAAAATCAAATTTATGGAAGAAAATAAGCAAAAAAAAATTATAGATGCAACAATTTTGATTGCTATTATTCCAGCTTATATTTATTTTATAACTTTTGAATATGAATTTGGATATTGCAATCATTTTGGAATTCCTAAATATTTAATTGAACCTTGCTTAACAACAATATTGATTTTTGCAACTTCACTTTTTGGGATTCTATTTTCTAGTGTTAATATTTTAGGCTTATCACTTCCATTCTTTAATGCAGTCAAAAATGAAAATAAAAAACATTTAAAAGGCATAAATTTATTAAATGGTATCATTGTAGTTATTGGAATATTGATGCTTATTATATATCCTTTTAGTTGGAGAATTTTAATTTACTTTTTGATTTTTGCATTGCTCGTAAACTTATTAACTTGGGGTATTCCATTTCTTTTTTTAATACGTAAAAAGAAAAGTTTAAAAGAAAAACTTCAACAAATTGAAGATGAAAGACCTAATGGAGGAAAATACTATTTATTATCAAATTTGTTGCAAAAATTTGACGAAAAAGAAACTAACTTTATTTTTATATTACTAATGATACCCTTTTTTTGTTTTTTCTTTGGAGATGCAGAAGCAACTAAACAAAAAACATTTCAAACAATTTCAACAAAAGAAAATACTGTAATTCTTAAAAAATACAATGATATATTTGTTTGTGCAAAATTCAATAGAAAAACAAAAGAAATATCAGATACTTTATTACTTGTGAAATTTTCTGAAAACGAACCTTTATCAATAAAAACAGAAGAAATAGGACCATTATTAAAAAAATAATAAACTACTGCCAACAGCCATTCCTATGTAAAGCATTTAAAGTTATCAACAACTTTTTAAATTGAGCGATATGTAGTTATTTTTTCGAGTATAAATAGCCATCCCAGATAGACACCGATAACTCGGATAAGTTTCTTCTATGGATAAGAATACTACAATTAAATTGACGCATTTACAATACTAGTCCATTCTATGAAAATTAATAGATTGGAGAAAATCATTAGTATTGTACGCGAAATGGAGAAAAAAGCGTAAATTACAGTTTATTTAATCCTTTTTTAATTTAATCTTAAACTACGATTATGACACCAACAGACTCTAATTTTTGGAACAACCCTACCTCCTATTGGTACAAAAAATTAAATTCTTCTGCCAACGGATTATCGCAAGCGGTTGCACATAAATTGTATTTACAAGCAAGTGGAATTACAAAAGTACGTTCAAGATTTGTTAAAGATTGTATTCTTTTTCTGGGTCAATTTAAAAGTCCGTTGATGCTATTACTTTTAGGAGCAGTGGTTTTATCGGCTTTTTTAGGAGATACTTCCGACGTATTTATTATATTGTTTATTGTATTATCTACAGGTATCTTAAGTTTTTACCAAGAACGAAATGCCAGTAAAGTTGTTGAACAACTACAATCGATGATTTCCTTAAAAAGTACTGTTTTTAGAGATGGTAAACTGGAGAAAATAGATTCCTCTACCATAGTAGTTGGCGATGTTATTTCATTTCAAGCAGGCGATAGGATTCCAGCCGATTGTTTACTAATAGAGTCCAACGAACTGAATGCTAATGAAGCAAGTTTAACTGGAGAATCGTATCCTATTCGGAAAGAAGTGGGAGAACTAGATATTTCTACCGAATTATCCAAAAGAACCAATTGTCTTTGGGAAGGAACCAACGTAGTTAGTGGCAAGGGAACAGCATTAGTAATTCACACCGGCAAAGACACTATTTTTGGCTCTATAGCCCAAAGTGCTTCTACAACTATAGAAACCACTTTTGAAAAGGGAATTAAAGATTTTGGTTTCTTTTTAATGAAAATCACCTTAGTGCTTTCTGTATTTATCTTAGTAGTAAATTTAGTTAATCATAAAAGTGTCATCGAATCGGCATTATTTGCTTTGGCATTAGCCGTTGGAATGGCTCCCGAATTATTGCCAGCCATTACCACCATTGCAATGAGTACGGGTGCTAAACGAATGTTGGAGAAAAAAGTGATTGTAAAAAAATTATCTTCCATTCAAAATCTGGGTGAAGTTAATTTGCTTTGTACCGATAAAACGGGCACCATTACCGAGGGGATGATTAAGGTGGTTGGCCTTGTAAATGGACTTGGAGAAGAAAGTGAAGAAGTTAAAACGTTGGCCTATTGGAATGCTACTTTTGAAACCGGCTATACCAATCCTATTGATGAAGCGCTGAAACAATTGGCTCCTAGTGCAAAACTTGAAGTGACTAAAATAGGCGAAGTTCCGTATGATTTTATTCGAAAACGTCTTAGTATTGCAGTTGCTACTCCTTCTGAAAAATTATTAATTAGTAAAGGTGCCTTTTCGGAAATTATACAAATTTGCACCCAAATAAAAACCAGCGAAAGTTCTATTGAGGCTATTTCTACTCACCTACCCGATTTACAAACCAAGTTTGAAAACTACGGAAAAAGTGGTTTGCGAGTAATTGCCATTTGCAGTAAAAACATAACTACCGATACTATTATCACTAAGGAAGACGAAGTAGAAATGGTATTTATGGGGTTTATATTATTGCAAGATCCAGTGAAAAGTGGCATTATTGAAACTATTGACGAGTTAAAAAAACTTAAAGTAGGTCTGAAAATTATCACTGGTGATAATAGAAATATTGCACAATCTATTGCATTAAGTATCGGAATTAAAGAGCCTAGAATTATGACCGGCAACGAACTATTAAAAACTAGTCCGGAAGCATTAAAGCAATTGGTGAAAAAAATCCACATTTTTGCAGAAGTGGAGCCCCAACAAAAAGAGCGAATCATTCAAGCATTACGAAAAAGTTATACGGTTGCCTATATGGGCGATGGTATTAACGATGTGGCTGCGCTAACTGCTGCCGATGTTGGGATATCGGTAGAAAATGCAGTGGATGTTGCCAGAGAAGCAGCCGATTTTGTTTTAATGGAGAAAAACTTAATGGTGCTGGTAGAAGGAATTGTAGAAGGCAGAAAAACATTTGCCAACACTCTAAAATATATTTTTATAAATACAGGTTCCACTTTTGGAAATATGTTTAGCGTTGCAATTGCATCGTTGGTATTGCCCTTTTTGCCAATGTTACCGAAGCAAATATTACTAACTAATTTCATTACCGATTTTCCTTATCTTACCGTAGCATCGGATAATGTAGATGAAGAACAACTGTCTAGACCTGGAAAATGGAATTTAAAATTCATCCGAAATTATATGGTGATTTTTGGTATTCACAGTTCCATATTTGATGTACTAACTTTTTGTACATTATTGTATGTCTTGAAAGTAAAAGAATCGGCTTTCCAAACTGGGTGGTTTATAGAATCTATTTTGACCGAATTATTCATTCTTTTCATCATTCGAACCCACAAGAATTTCTTTAAGAGCAAACCAGGGAAATACTTATTTCTATTGAGTATTTTGGGCTTTATTCTTACACTTGGACTTCCGTATATTCCGTTAGCAAAAGAAGTAGGACTGGTTCCTTTACCCTTATTTCAGTTAGGCGCAATGCTATTAATTGTCGCTGCTTATATAATTACAGCCGATTTATTGAAGGTTTGGTTTTTTAAGAGATATAAAAGTGAATCGTAGAAAATAAATATTATAATAACCCATTATATTTCCTAATAAACCATTCGCTAGCCAGTGTTATAGTAATAAGAACTAGCAACCAATACCAATCGATTAATGGTGTTTTTTGGACTACGGCTTTCTGTACCGCTTTATAATCGGCATTGTCAAGCAATACTTTTATAAGTGCATCCACTTGATTTGGAACATAAACGGTACCTTTGGTTTGGGATGCCAATTGTTTCAGTTTTGCTACATCTGGATTGACAAATTGTTTTTCAATATCAAAATCAATGACTTCAAAAGTACTCGAATAACTAGCATTAGAATTCAATTCTTTCACCGAAAAAGAATAACTTCCGGGTGCCAATCCGTCAAGGTTTACTTTAAAATTAGAGGTAGTTTTTAATAAATCGTATTTCTTAACTTGCTTCGTTTTGGTATTGGTAACGGCTATTGTTAAACGTGCTTTTTCATCCAATTCGTAATTCTTATTGAAATATTGCGCTGTTATCTCCAAAGCATCCCCCGAATTATAAAATCGTTCGTGGTTTACTATTAACGATTTTTTAGAATCGTTCGATGCCAAAAATTGAATGATTTTATCCATGAAAACATCAAATGCTTCAAAAGATTTTTTACTAATAAAACTTTCGGCACGCCATTTCCAGATATTTTCACCAAATAAATAAGCACTACGTTTACCTGAAGTATCTGTAAATGCTAATAATGGGGCGTTGGTAGATACATTTCTAATGCTAGAAGTAAGCAATACCGAAACATTAGGCTTAGCAGAAATAGTTCCATAAGGATTTTCTAAAGGTGGGAAATTTTCAAAACCAATATTTTCGGTGGCAAACACATTAAAATCAGTATTGAAATTGGATAAATAATCTTCTTTTTGGGAAGACATTTTAAATTCAAAGTCTGCTTGTTGTTGGTTTAAGAATCCAAAATCAGTTTTATTTCCTGTAAGGATAAAGGTATTTATTTTAAGATTTTTATTGGCTTCCAATACCGACTTGAATTCGGCAGTTGGTTGGTATAAAATTAAAACATTGTAATTATTTAAACTATTGACTTGATTTGGTTTAAGTATGGTTACCTTTCGTTGTGCATTAGTTTCAATGGCGCGTTTTAAAGCACCTAAATCGGGATGATTAATTGCTGATATTAAAGCGATTTCCGATTTTTGATCGATAACTTCTACAGCAAATTTCTTAGAATTATTATAGGTGTTTTTTTCTGTTTCCGAAGAAGAAATTTTAGCATTATAAATTTGCAATCCCGATTTATCTGCAGGTAATAATACATTTATTACTTCCGATTTTTTAGATGGAGAAAAGGAAACACTTTGAGTTGTAAGCACTTCGTTTCCTTGGGTAATTGAAAATTTAGCCGTTACCGATTTAGTTCCTGCGTATTGTAAAAATACTTCTACAGGAAATTTATTCTTATGGAAGGCATACTTATTAACGTTAATGGTATTGATTTTCAAATCCAAATAAGTAGTGGTATCTCCTACTACTAAAGGATAGACTTTATTAGCAGCATCAAAACTAAAAACATAATCCGAACCTGTGGTTTGGTTTCCATCGGAAATTAATACCGTTGGAAAGGAACGATTTTTATAAATGCTTTTTAAATTTTCTGCTACAGCATCCAAATTGGTTTGTTTACCTTTAAAATCAAAGGCTTCCGCCGATTGAAATTCGGAGTCAAAACGGTAGGTTTGTACATCAAACTTATTCTTTAAATCGGAATTGGAATTTAGTTTTTCATAAACTTCTTGTGCAACTTGAGTCGCTTTTAAATCTATAATGGAACTCGAATTATCTACCACAATTGGCAAAGGGGTTTTTATAGTTTCAAAAGTGCTTCGGCTTACAATTGGGTTTATCAATAACAATAACAATCCGAAAATAGTTAGAAAACGTAAAAAAGCCAAAAGTTTAGTCGTATTCGACCTGCTTTTGGCTTTGAAGAAATATTGAAAATAAGACAAACCACCTGCTATTACAACGGATAGAAGTAGTAAAACTATAGTGGAATTGTTCATGTGTAGTATCTAAATAATAATTCTTTAATGCTTAAAACTCAATATTAGGTAAGCATTCCTCCGCAAACGTTCATAACTTGCCCAGAAACATAAGCACTCATATCGGAAGCAAAGAAAAGACAAGCATTAGCAACGTCTTCGGGAGTTCCACCGCGTTTTAATGGAATAGAATCTCTCCAACCTTGCACCACATCTTCGTTTAATTTGGCAGTCATTTCGGTTTCAATAAATCCAGGTGCAATAGCATTACAACGAATATTTCTTGAACCTAATTCTAAAGCAATAGATTTGGTAAAACCAATCATTCCAGCTTTGGAAGCTGCATAGTTAGATTGTCCGGCATTACCCTTCACTCCTACTACACTACTCATATTTACTATAGAACCTTTACGGTTTTTAAGCATGATTTTTTGTACCGCTTTAGTCATATTAAATACCGACTTCAAGTTGATTTCAATTACTTTATCAAAATCTTCTTCACTCATTCTCATAAGTAAATTATCTTTGGTAATTCCGGCATTGTTAATCAAAACGTCTACAGTACCAAAATCGGCCATTACATCGTCAACCAATTTTTGCGCTTCATTAAAATCAGCAGCATTCGATTTATATCCTTTTGCTTTAATTCCTAAAGCATTTAGCTCATTTTCTAAAACCAAAGCAGATTCTGCAGAAGCACTATAAGTAAACGCTACGTTGGCACCGTGTTGTGCAAATACTTTTGCAATTCCACTTCCAATTCCGCGACTTGCTCCAGTTATAATCGCTACTTTTCCTTCCAATAATTTCATATCTATAATAGTATTTATTTGTTTATTGCTTTGCAAATATAAGAAATACAATTTAAGTTAATAAGCTTGAATTCCGCTAATTTTATGCTAATAATAAAGTTACTTACAATTGAATAGAAATACTAATTGGATATAGGTTTGGATAAACAATTAAGAATCAATCTTTTTTGCATTGGAAACTACCTAATAAATATGAAATATAATTTCTTTTATTATATTTACGAACAAATAATTATTTATGAAATCAATTAGAGTTTTTAGTTTACTGCTAATCAGTACGTTAATTTTTTCATGTAGTAAATCGGAAGATAACTATCAAGCTATTAGTAATTATCCAAATGTAAAAGCCGCTTTTGGTACTACCATAGATTTAGATAATCTAATTGATTATGCAGGGCAAACTGTGCCATCGTATATTACTAAAGATAATACAACTCTAGGTAATTCTATTACAAATAAAGGTGCAACATTAGGAAGAGTTTTATTTTATGATAAAAATTTATCGTTCAATAATACAATTTCATGTTCTTCTTGTCACCAACAAGCTAATGCTTTTAGTGATGTTGCAGTAGCAAGTATTGGAGCAAACGGAACCACTGCAAGACATTCAATGCGACTTATTAATACTCGTTTTGCTTCTGAATTTAAATTCTTTTGGGATGAAAGAGCTACTTCTTTAGAAATGCAAACCACCATGCCAATAAAAAATCATGATGAAATGGGCTATAGCAGCCTTAATGGAGATTTAAGTATTACTGATTTAGTAACAAAATTAAGTGCCATTGGATATTATAAAGAGTTATTTAAATTTGTTTATGGTACTGAAGAAATCACCGAAAGTAAAATGCAATTGGCATTGGCTCAATTTATAAAAAGCATTCAATCCTTTGATTCTAAATACGATGCTGGTAGAAGTCAAGTTGCAACTGATAGTGCTATTTTTCCTAATTTTACAAATGAAGAAAATGATGGTAAAAATTTATTTTTAACAACACCTGTTTTTGATACTACCGGAAACCGAATTTCAGGAGGATTGGGTTGTGCACAATGTCATAAAGCACCTGAGTTTGACATTTCTATAAATTCCCATAACAATGGAGTAATTGGAACTATAAGTGGTACAGGAATTGATCTTACTGTTACCAGAGCTCCATCCTTACGAAATCTTGTAAAACCTAATGGAACCTTAAATGGACCTATGATGCATACAGGAGTTTTCAGTACTTTACAACAAGTTATTGGTCATTATGGAACGATTACAGTTGCTCCTGGAAATACGAATTTGGATCAAAAACTAAATCCAACAGGAATAGGACAACAATTGCATTTAACCTCTACGGAAGTAAATTCGGTTATTGCATTCATCAAAACATTATCTGGAACTGCTGTTTATACAGATGCTAAATGGTCCAATCCATTTCTTAATTAGTACCTAAATAATAATAATTAACTCGTTGGGTGCAATTGCTTAAAAATTGAAAAAATTATTGTTTTGTCATTCCGACAAAGGAGGAATCACATAATAAATACACGAAATGTGATTTCTCGTTCCTCGAAATGACAAAAAAAACTTATAACTGATCTGTATTTGTAGTTTTATATAATTAAATCTAATTACACCCAACGGGTTAATAATTACAAATTCGCAAATACTATTTATTGATATAATTTGCGAATTTGTAGTTTAAATTATTTTATCCCATAATATTATATCCACCATCTACATGTCGAATTTCTCCAGTAATTCTTCCGTTAGGTCGGAATAAATGAATTACTTCATTGGCTAAATCTTCGGGAGTTGCATTGCCTAAAGGGCTTAATTTATTGGCAGTATCAAAATCTTCTTGATTTAATGTTGCAGTTCCAGCCTTGCTTCCCATATATGGAGAAAATCGAATGGCATTTACACGAGTACCATTTTTACGTCCTAATTCATCAGCCAATTCAATAGTGATGCGCTCTAAAGCCGCTTTGGCAATACTCATATTTCGATACGGATGGAACGTAACTTTTGCAGCAGCAATATAACTTAAAGAACAAATAGAAGAACCCGGTTGTATAATATTGTACTTGTATAAGTAATGTGCAATTCGGATAAGAGAAAATGCAGAAACTTCCATAGTGTCACAAAACTCGTCTTTAGTAACTTCCAATAATGGTTTTACTTCTTTTTTTCGAATGGTTTTATCCATTGCAATAGCATGTAAAAATCCATCTAATTTTATATTTTTCTCTTTTAATTTTTGGGCAAAAGAATCTATGTTGGCATCCAAAGTAACGTCCAAAATTTCAGTTGAAACAGTACCTAATTCTTTTTGAACGGATTGTTTAAAATCTTCAAAGTTATTATTCAAAAATTGGGTTGCTTTTTCGGATAAATTGGTGTGGAATTCACTTACTCCAAGTCCGGTGCAAACCACCTTACCGCCATTTTGAATAATTTTTTTGGCAACGAACATTGCTAAAGAATTTTCGTCGGCTATTCCTGTAATCAAAAAAGTTTTATTTGTAAACATTGCAATTAAATTTTATTTGTTAAACTAATTTTACCATTTGTATAATGCGGTTCCCCAAGTCCACCCTGCTCCTACTGCAGCAAAGAGTAGAATATCTCCAGTATTGAATTCGTTATTTCGGTGCACTTCATCCAATATTATTGGAACCGTACCGCCGGATGTATTGGCATAACGATCCATATTGGTTTTTACTTTTTCAAAAGGAAGATTTACTTTTTCGGCAATTTCTTTCAGTATTCGAATGCTTGGTTGGTGCGGCAACATAAAATCGACAGCATCAATAGTCAAGTTGTTTTTTGCTAAGATTTCGTTGATACTTATAGGAACTACTTTGGTAGCAGTATCGTAAACTTCTTTGCCATTCATTTTAAAATAGTGCATTTTATTGGCAACCGTTTGTGCAGTAGCAGGATTTTCAGAACCACCAGCAAGAACCGTAAAATGCTCTTTTCCTTCACCATCCGAATGCAAATTAAAATCGATAAATCCTTTATCTTCTTTGGTGGCCGAAAGCACTAATGCTCCTGCTCCATCTCCGAAGAAAACGGCATCCCGACGTTCCCAATCGATAATACTCGAGAAGGTATCGGCACCAATAACCAAAACATTTTTGTACATGCCCGTTTTTACAAACTGTACCCCAATTGCAATACTAAACAACGCACCCGAACAAACTGCCGAAACATCAAATGCTACGGCTTTGTGTGCCTTTAATTTGTCTTGAACAAAGCAAGCACAGGAAGGTGCTGGCCTATCGGGAGTAGTTGTGGCTACAATAATTAAATCAATATCATCTACAGTTAAATTAGCATTTTCAATTGCTTTTAATCCTGCTTTGTATGCCAAATCACTTGTTACTTCACCAGTAGAAATTCTTCTTTCTTTTATACCTAGTTTGGAGTATATCCATTCATCGGAAGAACCAATTGCGTCAAAAAAATCGTTTTTAACCACATTTTCTGGAGCATAAGATCCTGTTCCTTTTATATAAACGTTATCCATAATTCAAATTTTATAACACAAATTTATTTCATTAAATCAATATAGTATTTGTATAACTCGTTTATTTGCAAATTTTTGTGAATTTCTCACTCCATGATTTTTAAAATATTAAATTCATAATTTTACACAAAAAAAGCCCTACTTAACAGTAGAGCTTCAAAAATATTTTACTTTTTAATATTTATTTTCTGAAAAATACAATAGCCAAAGTAACCGCTACTTGTCCGATCCAAAAAATAAACATCCATTTTATTATTTCTGCTTTTTGATCTTTTAATTCTACTCGCAATGCAAGCAAATCTTCTTTGGTAGCCAGTCTATCTATTTCTTTTTCAAAAGATTTTTCCACATGACTTTCCACATACTCTGTAAGAGCTTTTGCTTCTTTTTCGCCAAGCTTTATTTTGAGTATGTTATACATTTCTATACTAGTTATATTGATCATGGTAGTATAATTTAAAACAAAAATAAAAAAAATAGTTTTAGATTTTTAAAAATTAACACAAAAAAAAGCCCTACTTAACAGTAGAGCTTCTTTATATTTGAATGGACATTTAACTATCCTAAAACTTCTTTTACTTTTTTACCAATTTCAGCAGGTGAATCCACTACGTGAATACCACATTCTCTCATGATACGTTTTTTAGCTTCTGCAGTATCATCAGCACCACCAACAATCGCACCAGCATGACCCATTGTACGACCTTTAGGAGCAGTTTCACCAGCAATAAATCCAATAACTGGTTTACGGTTACCATCGGCTTTAATCCATTTAGCAGCATCTGCTTCTAGTTGACCACCAATTTCTCCAATCATAACGATACAATTAGTTTCTGGATCGTTCATTAACAATTCTACAGCTTCTTTTGTAGTAGTTCCAATAATTGGATCTCCACCAATACCGATTGCTGTAGTAATTCCTAAACCTTGTTTTACTACTTGGTCTGCAGCTTCATAAGTTAATGTTCCTGATTTAGAAACAATTCCAACAGTTCCTTTTTCGAAAACAAAACCTGGCATAATACCAACTTTTGCTTCTCCTGGAGTAATCACTCCCGGGCAGTTAGGACCTATTAATCTACATTCTCTATCTTTAATATAAGCATATGCTTTAATCATATCGGCAACTGGAATACCTTCTGTAATACAGATGATTACTTTAATACCTGCATCGGCAGCTTCCATAATTGCATCTGCAGCAAAAGCTGGTGGTACAAAAATGATAGTAGTATCGGCACCTGCTTTTTCAACAGCATCTTTAACGGTGTTAAAAACAGGACGATCAAGGTGAGTTGAACCACCTTTTCCTGGTGTTACACCACCTACTACGTTAGTTCCGTATTCAATCATTTGCTGTGCGTGGAAAGTTCCTTCGCTTCCAGTAAATCCTTGAACTATTATTTTTGAATCTTTATTAACTAAAACGCTCATGATATGTATATTATATTGTGTTTAATTTTTTGTGTTGCAAAAGTATAAAATAGTAATTAGTAATTAGCCATTAGTAATTAGTTTTTTAACTAAATCTTGCTAAATTTCTATATATGTTTTTAATTGAATTGACTCATTTGGTATCCACGGTACAATTTATTGTCTTTGACTTCCCAAATTACAAAAAAATGTGCCAAAAGCATTTCCTCTCTTGGGTTTTCAAATGTCTTTACAAAATGGGAATAACGAATAGATACCATAGCACCTTCTTCAATTACATGGGTTATTCGCATTTTGGAACGTGTATATGCTTTTTTTAATTCTAATGTTAGATTTAAAACATCGTTTCTATCCATTTGAACGAAACCTTTACTGCTGTTCCATTCAATGATTAAATCGGGATGCAAAAATTCATTTACTTCCGATTGATTTAAAATCACATCATTTTTATAAAAATCTAAAACTAGTTCTTTTGGAGTCATTACTTAAGATTTTTTAAAAGTTCCGGAATACGTTTGATATAAGCCAATTGTTTTAATTTTTCTCGAGACTCTTCAATTGGAGTTCCAAAATAAGATTTACCACCTTCAACCGATTTGGTTACTCCGGTTTGTCCCAAAATTACTGCTTTCGCACCAATAGTGATGCCACTAGTAGTTCCTACTTGTCCCCAAAGGGTAACTTCATCTTCTACAATTACGCAACCAGCAATACCGGTTTGGGCAGCAATAAGACATTTTTTACCAATAACGGTATCGTGACCAACATGCACTTGATTGTCAATTTTTGTTCCTTCTCCAATAGTAGTGTCACCTGTAACCCCTTTGTCAATGGTGCATAGCGCTCCAATTCCAACGTTATTTTCAATAACCACTCTTCCTCCTGAAAGGAGTTGATCAAAACCTTCTGCTCTTTTTTTATAATAAAAAGCATCGGCTCCAAGAATAGTTCCTGCTTGAATAATTACGTTATCTCCAATTACACAATTATCATAAATGGAAACATTAGAATGGATAATACAATCGCTACCTATAGTCACATTATGACCAATAAAACAATTGGGTTGAATTACTGTCCCTAGTCCTATTACTGCCGATTCAGAAACCGAAACATTAGCAGCAGTAAAAGGTCTAAAATGATTGGTAAGTTTATTGAAATCTCTAAAAGGATCGTTTGAAATTAGCAACGCTTTTCCTTCAGGACAATCTACTTCTTTATTGATTAAAACTACAGTTGCGGCAGATTGTAATGCTTTATCGTAGTATTTTGGATGGTCCACAAAAACAATATCTCCAGCAGTAACCACATGAATCTCATTCATTCCAGTAACCGAAAAATTTGCATCACCAACATAGTTACAGTTGATAATAGTTGCAATTTCTTTTAAAGTATGGGTTTTGTTGAATTTCATAATTTTAGTATTCCGTAATTAGTGCTCAGTATTCAGTATTATCTGAATAATGCTCACTAAAACTATTCTTTAACGCGTTCCATGTAGTTACCAGTAGCTGTATCAATTTTGATTTTATCTCCTTCATTAATAAATAAAGGGACGTTTACGGATGCACCAGTTTCAACTTTAGCAGGTTTTGTAGCATTAGTTGCTGTATTACCTTTAACACCTGGCTCAGCATAAGTAACTTCTAATACAATTGATGCTGGCATGTCTACCGAAATAGGCATGTCCGTTTCAGTATTAATTTGAACCATAACTATTGTTCCTTCTTTTAATAAATCTGGAGCATCTAGAATTTTCTTATCTAATGTAATTTGTTCATACGATTCGGTGTTCATAAAATGATATAATTCACCCTCAGCATATAAATACTGAAACGTTTGTGTTTCCACACGAATATCTTCAATTTTATGACCTGCAGAAAAAGTATTATCCAATACTTTTCCGTTAGTTAAACTTTTTAATTTGGTTCTTACGAAAGCAGGCCCTTTTCCTGGTTTAACGTGAAGGAATTCAATGATTTTATAAATATCGTGATTGAATTTAATACATAATCCGTTTCTAATATCTGAAGTAGATGCCATTTTTAATGTGTTTATTGTTATTGTTTATTTGCTTATTTTTTATCTGATCACTGAAAACTGACCACTGAATACTAAAAACTAATATCCCCCAGAATATCCTTTCATGATACCACGAGAAGAATTTTTGATAAAGTCTAATATTTCATCACGTTCTGGAGATGCTGCCATTTCGCCTTCAATAATCCCAACTGCTTGAGAAGTATTATAGTTTTTTTGGTATAGAATTCTGTATATATCTTGAATTTCTCTAATTTTTTCGGAAGTAAAACCTCTTCTTCTTAAACCAACCGAGTTGATACCTACATAAGATAAAGGCTCTTTTGCTGCTTTAGTATAAGGGGGAACGTCTTTACGAACTAAAGATCCACCGGAAATCATAGCATGATCACCTACATGAATAAATTGGTGCAAAGCAGCCAATCCGCCAATGATGGCATAATTTCCTACAATTACGTGTCCAGCTAATGCTACACCATTTACAATAATGGCATTATCACCAATGTGACAATCGTGAGCAATATGTGCTGTTGCCATGATTAGACAATTACTTCCAATCTTAGTTTGGCCAGATGCGATAGTTCCTCTGTTGATGGTAACGCATTCTCTAACTGTAGTATTATCGCCAATAATTGCAAGAGAATCTTCTCCTCCAAATTTTAAATCTTGTGGTACTGCAGAGATTACGGCTCCAGGAAAAATATTACAATTTTTACCAATTCGAGCGCCTTCCATGATGGTTACATTAGAACCTATCCAAGTTCCTTCACCAATTTCCACATTATTATGAATAGTTGTAAAAGGTTCAATTACAACATTTTTAGCGATTTTGGCGCCTGGATGAACGTATGCTAACGGTTGATTCATATGTTTTTTTTGTTTGTAGTTTGTGGTTTATAGTTTATTGTTAAAGCAACAATAAACTATAAACAATAAACTTTTTTTTTATTGTTTTTTAGCAATTTGAGCCATCAATTCGGCCTCTGCAACTAATTTCCCATTTGCGTAAGCATTGGCTTGCATGTGACAAATTCCTCTTCGAATAGGAGTAATTAAATCACATTTAAATATTAATGTATCGCCAGGCAATACTTTATGTTTGAATTTAACATTATCAATTTTCATGAAATAAGTTAAATAATTCTCTGGATCTGGAACGGTACTTAATACTAATATTCCGCCCGATTGTGCCATTGCTTCTACAATTAAAACCCCTGGCATTACTGGTGCATCTGGAAAATGACCCACAAAGAAATTTTCATTCATGGTTACATTTTTCATCCCAACCACATGTGTGCTTGACATTTCTATGATTCTGTCAATCAATAAAAATGGTGGTCGGTGTGGCAAGATATTCATAATTTGGTGAATATCCATTAAAGGAGGCAAATTTAAGTCATAAACCGGAATGTGATTCTTTTGCTCAATTTTAATAATCTTAGCCATTTTTTTAGCAAACTGCGTGTTTACATAATGTCCTGGTTTATTAGCAATTACTTTTCCTTTAATTCTAATTCCTATTAAAGCCAAATCACCAATTACATCTAGCAATTTATGACGTGCTGCTTCGTTAGGGTAATGCAAAGTTAAGTTATCTAAAATTCCGTTTTCTTTAACAGCAATATGGTCTTTACCGAATGCTTTTTTAAGATTTTCCATAGTTTCAGGAGAAATCTCTTTGTCTACGTAAACAATAGCATTATTTAAATCACCACCTTTTATCAAACCGTCATTTAATAAACTTTCTAATTCGTGTAAGAAACTAAATGTTCTAGCATCGGATATTTCAGTTTTAAAATCAGCAATGTTTTTTAGAGTTGCATTTTGAGTTCCTAATACTTTAGTACCAAAATCTACCATTGCAGTAACCTGATAATCATCGGATGGCATTACAATAATTTCGCTTCCAGTTGCTTCATCTACAAAAGAAATGACTTCTTTTACAACATAATATTTACGTTCGGCATCTTGTTCAACAATACCAACTTTTTCGATAGCTTCTACAAAGAATTTAGAAGAACCATCCATAATAGGTGGTTCGGATTCGTTTAATTCTATGATAACATTATCTACGTCAAGACCAACAAATGCAGCCAAAACGTGCTCCGAAGTTTGAATTTTAACACCTAGTTTTTCTAAGTTTGTTCCGCGTTGGGTATTCACTACATAGTTAGCATCTGCTTCTATAATAGGGCTTCCTTCTAGATCAACTCTTACAAAAGTAAAACCGTTGTTAATTGGAGCTGGTTTAAAAGTCATTTTTACTTCTTTTCCAGTATGTAATCCAACACCTGTAAGTGAAATTTCACTTTGGATGGTTTTTTGCTTTACCATAATTTTTAAACTATTTATTATATTTTCTAATCTATTTTCTTTTTCAAGGCATCCAAATCGGAAACTATTTTTGGTAAGTTTCTAAAATGAACATAGGATTTGCTAAAATCTCCATAATTAAATGCTGGAGTTCCTTGCACTATTTCTCCATCTTTAATGGATTTTCCAATACCCGCTTGTGCTTGTATTCTTACATTATCACCAATAGTAATATGTCCTGAAATTCCTACCTGCCCACCAATCATGCAGTTTTTACCAATTTTGGTGGATCCTGCAACACCTGTTTGTGCAGCGATGACGGTGTTTTCACCTATTTCAACATTGTGCGCAATTTGTATTTGATTGTCTAATTTTACTCCTTTTCGAATAATAGTAGAACCCATTGTGGCTCTATCAATAGTTGTACAAGAACCAATTTCAACATCGTCTTCTAAAATAACATTTCCTATTTGCGGAATTTTACTATATGTTCCATCTTCCAATGGTGCAAATCCGAATCCGTCGGAACCCACAATAACTCCCGAATGAATT
This sequence comes from Flavobacteriaceae bacterium, assembly GCA_947451525.1. Taxonomy (GTDB): domain Bacteria; phylum Bacteroidota; class Bacteroidia; order Flavobacteriales; family Flavobacteriaceae; genus Flavobacterium. The sequence goes on along the minus strand of CANFZM010000002.1, from coordinate 15,318 downwards.
ACGCAATTGTTTCCTATTTCGGTTTCTGAATAAATTCGAACACCTGCAAAGAAAACGCAATTATCCCCAATAATTACATTGTCACCAATGAAAGTATTAGGGTAAATTTTTACATTATTACCGATTTTCACATTCTTACCTACATAACAAAAACTTCCTAAATACAAATCCTCCCCATAGGTTACATTTTCTGATAGCACCGATGGTTGCTCGATTCCAGATTTCATCAATTTAACTTGATTGTAATATTCTAGTAGTTTTGAAAAAGATTGGTAAGCATCTTCTACTTTTATCAAAGTAGTTACTATAGGTTGCTCTGGCTCAAAACTTTTGTTAACAATAGTAATGGTTGCCTGAGTAGAATAGATGTAATTTTGGTATTTTGGATTTGACAAAAAAGTAAGAGAGCCAAGTGACCCTTCTTCAATCTTTGCCAATTTATAAACTTCCGCATTAGGGTTACCCACTACTTCTCCGTCTAATATCCCCGCAATTTGCTCTGCTGTGAATTTCATTTACTTAAATTATATTTCCCATCCTAACATGATGGAACTGGTATTACTTTTCTTTTCCTGCTAAATTGCTCCTCGCCTAAGTTGCAAAAATATAAAATTAAATTTAAACACTAGGTATCTAATAACACTTTTGGAAAACAGATGAAATATTTGGTAACTGCTTTAGAGAGAGCCCTTACCTGTAACTGATCCGATGAATCTACTAAATTTTCAATGGTACCATCTTTTTTCAAGATACTAATAGGCTCACTTTCTTTGTTATATGCCTGATTTTTTAGTTTTCCTTTAAACACAAAATAGGCTGCTTCTTTGTCGGAAATAGAATACAAAGCCATTAGTTTATTTTTATAATCGGCTAATTTCTCCGTATCGGCTTTTTCATCCAACAGAATAATCTTTAATAAATCGCGATTAATAATCATCTTGCTTAAAGAACTCAGCACAAAATCCGAATGAAATTGCCACGATTTAATTGCTCCCAAAACATCGTAATCGTCAAGCAATGCAAAAATTCGCAATACCTCTTCATCAAAGGAAACCATTATTATTTTATTATTTAAAAAGAACGAAAGGGGCTCACTACAAGGTAAAACAATTCCTTTAAGGGTTAACTCTTTGGCTCTTTTCAAAATTTTAGTTAAGGTCATTTCGGCAACTACCGAAGTCTTATGAAGATAGGCTTGCCAATACATTAACCTTCTGGAAACTAAGAATTTTTCTACCGAGTAAATTCCTTTTTCTTCCACAACTAATGCATCGTCTTGCACATTCATCATTTGAATCAATCGATCACTGTTGATGTTTCCTTCGGCAACACCACTATAAAAACTATCGCGTTTTAAATAATCCATCCTATCCATATCTAGTTGACTAGAAATTAATTGCAGCATGAATTTTCTATGGTATTCTCCTTTAAAAATTTGAATTGCTAAATCTAATTTTCCTTCAAATTCTTCGTTCAAAGCATTCATGAATTTTAGGGAAATTTCTTCGTGGTGCACTTCTTCTACAATGCTGTTTTCCATAGCATGACTAAAAGGGCCATGGCCAATATCGTGCAACAAGATAGCAACATAAAGTGCATTTTCTTCTTCGTTGGAAATAGCAACATCTTTAAAACGTAATGTTTGTACTGCTTTTTGCATAATGTGCATACAACCTAAAGCATGATGAAACCTAGTATGGTGTGCTCCCGGATAAACCAAATAAGACATTCCCATTTGGGAAATCCGTCGTAAACGCTGAAAATAAGGGTGTTGTATTAAATCGTAAATTAAAGTATTGGGAATGGTAATAAAACCATAAATGGGGTCGTTAAAAATCTTAAGTTTATTAGTAGCACTCACAAAATAACTATTTTAGTTTACACAAATATAGTCATTTTTTGAAAATTAAAAAAATGGAAAATAGCATAAAAAAACTGAAAACAATATAACCACTAATACGCCAACAATTCTTTTAATTCGGTTTCAAATCTAACTTTTGGAAGGAATTGATCTTCAAGAGTTTTAACAAATGGGATAGGGCTTTCAATACTTCCTACTCTTCGTACTGGAGCGTCTAAGAATTCAAAACAGTTTTCCATTATCATTGCCGAAATATCACTAGAAATTCCACCAAATAAAGTATCTTCTTGTAGAATAATACATTTTCCAGTTTTCTTAACGGAAGCAAAAATTGCTTCTTTATCTAATGGTTGTAGCGTTCTTAAATCCAATAAATCGGCATTAATATCTGGATTTTTAGATAAAGTTTCTAATGCCCAATGTACTCCTGCACCAAAAGAAATAATAGTAACTTCTGTTCCTTCTTTTAGCAAAGCGGCTTTTCCGAGAGGAAGGGTGTAATAGTCTTTAGGTACGTCTTGGTAAACCGAACGGTATAATTGTTTGTGTTCAAAAAACAACACCGGATTAGGGTCGTTAATAGCAGTATTCAATAAGCCTTTTATGTCATACGGAAAGGCAGGATAAACAACTTTTAAACCTGGGGTTTTAGTAAACCATGCCTCGTTAGTTTGCGAATGAAAAGGCCCTGCTTGAGTACCCCCACCGCAAGGCATACGCACTACCACATCGGCTTTTTCATTCCAACGGTAGTGTTGCTTGGCTAATAAATTCACTATTGGATTGAATCCTGTAGAAACAAAGTCAGCAAATTGCATTTCAACTACAGCCTTATGTCCATTTATGGATAACCCCATTCCGGCAGAAACCACAGCGCTTTCACAAATTGGCGTATTACGAACTCGCTCTTTCCCGAATAAATCAACAAAACCATCGGTGATTTTAAATGCGCCACCGTATTCTGCAATATCTTGTCCCATGATAACCAAATTATCATGGCGTTCCATAGATTGTTTTAAAGCATGCGAAATAGCATCCACCACACGGATATTTTCTACTTCACTTGAAGGGTTAACTTCTTCAAATTGATAGGTTTTATAAACATCATTTAACTCTTCACTTAAATCAGCGATGATGTCTGGTTCGGCTTGCGTAATTGCCCAATGCTCATCAATTTCAGTTTTAATTTCGGCTTTAAATTCGGCATCCATTTCTTCCGAAAGGACACTTATTGAAAGTAAATATTCTTTATAATTTGCAATTGGATCTTTAATTGCCCACATGTCCATTAATTCTTGCGGTACGTATTTGGTTCCACTAGCTTCTTCGTGACCACGCATTCTAAAGGTTTTAAACTCTAATAAAACTGGTCTTGGAGTTTCGGCCAATGAAGCCTTTAATTCGGCTATTTTAGAGTAAACCTCTAAGATGTTATTTCCATCAATAATGTAGCTTTCAATGCCATACCCTATTCCTTTATCGGCAAGGTTTTCGCAGCGGTATTGCTCGTTGGTTGGCGTTGAAAGTCCGTAACCATTATTTTCAATTACAAACAAAACTGGTAAATCCCAAACAGCTGCAATGTTTAAAGCTTCGTGAAAATCACCTTCGCTAGTTGCTCCTTCTCCGGTGAAAACTGCAGTTACTTTTCCGTTTTTCTTTAGTTTATTGGCTAAGGCAATTCCGTCGGCAACACCTAATTGCGGACCTAAATGCGAAATCATTCCGATGATTTTAAACTCTTGGGTACCGAAGTGAAAACTTCTGTCGCGCCCTTTAGTGAAACCGGTTGCTTTTCCTTGCCATTGGGAGAACAAGCGGTGCAACGGAATATCACGTCCTGTGAAAACACCAAGATTTCGATGCATTGGTAGGATGTATTCGTCTTTATCTAAAGCCGAAGTAATTCCAACAGAAATAGCTTCTTGACCAATACCCGAGAACCATTTAGAAACTTTGCCTTGACGAAGAAGAATCAACATTTTTTCTTCTATAAGTCTTGGTTTTAATAGTCTTTTATATAAATCTAATAGTTGTATATTGGATAAGTCTTTTCTATCGAAGTTCATGGTTTTTGTTTTAGCGTAGCAAAAATATAAAAAAACAACAGACGGATATACTAATATTACTGATTTAATTGTAATTCTATCTTTTTAATATAGATTTGACAAATTACACACCTGTTTTATTGAATTATTGAGGATTGAAGATTTTATTTGCGAGAATTTCTTTTGGAAATCTTAAGAGATCTTCACCATGGTATTACCTTACTTATTTTGAGATTCCTTACGGAATGACAGCTTTGAGGATAATAGTTGTCAATATAATAAAGTATACTCTTAGTTTTTAGCATCGGGTTTGGATTGGAAATAAAACTATTTTATTTCCATCGCCAATTTAATTCAACATTTTGTTTTATGTTGTATTTTTCTGCAATAGTATTTAATTCCACTTTTAGTTCTTCTAAATTATCTATTTTTAATTTTGGAATTATAAAACTTGAACTAGATTTCAACTTTAGGAAAATAAAATCTCCTATTTCGTTAAACTCTTCAAATGCGGAATATTTTACTTTAGATTCTGAATTAGAATCATTTGACATTAATTCATTTTCAAAAAATTCAATTACTAAACGTTCATCAAATCTATTTTTATAATTTTCTTTGATAAATTTACTGTAGTGCTCTTTGTAGTGCTTCCGCAAATAAGATGGGTAAAAAATTAAAGTTATAAATCCAAATATCATGAAACTATAAAATGCCATTTTATTTTCGTTTATCAAAAATAAAAGACTGATTATGTAGAATAATAAAGAAACCAAAATCCAACTTTTTATTCTTTGTTTCTTAATTCTTTCCGTTTTGGATGCTGTATAAAGTTGGTATTGGAGGTAGTCGTTTTCTTCTATTTTATATTCTAGTTTCATTTTTTGGTATTATTCTTTTTCTTCTGTTTTTCTACTTAACCTATTTTCAATTTTTCCGTTATCAATTTCTTCTTTTAACGATTTACTAATAATTATTCCAATTATAAAGCCGCTCAAAAGTCCACCAATATGAGCAGAATTATCAATTCCGCCAGTCAATCCCATTAGCAAATTGTAGATAACAAAAATCAAAGTTGTAGTTAAAAAAGTTTTGCTAAAATCAGGAGGAAAGACTTTCGTTAATAGTAATCCTAAAAATAGACCATAAAGTCCAAATATTGCTCCTGAAGCACCAATACTTACTGTATCTTCGTACCACCAAATACTGGCACAACTTGCTAAAATTCCTGTGACTAAATATATGATTAGATATTTAGTTCTACCCAAAATTGGCTCAATAAAAGTACCAACAAATAATAAACCAAACATATTTGACAGCAAATGCATTAAACCACCGTGAAGAAAAGTATTTGTTATAAGTCTCCACCATTCTCCATTGATTGTTGATGGTCGGAAATTTGCACCCCATTTTAATAAATCTTGTCCATTAAATGAAATAAATCCTAATCCAGCAAAAACCATTATTAAATAAATAAAAATATTAGTATAAATTAAAATAGGTGTTATGAAATAACCTTCTCTTGGTTTTAGAAATTCTATAAATTCTTTTAAGTCTTTATCTTCATATGGCTTTCCACTTTGAAAACGTTTCAATTCTGTCTTATTAAATTTTGGAATTAATATCATTATTAACCAAACTAAAGCACCAATTAAGAATGTTCCAATAAGCCAAGAAAGAGTATTCCCATTTCTTTTTTCAAATGGTTCATTGTTTGAAATGAAGATTGTAGAACCTTCACTATTAAACTTTGTACATTTTTTTAAAGCTTCTTTATACCCATCACCAATATCAGAATTCCCTACTCGTTCTAAATACACAAAATCATTCAAATCTTTTCTATCAAAGTCATTTTGACTTTCTTTTAAAAATTTCTCATATTCATTTTCTTTCTCTTTTTCTTCAAGTTTGTTACTAATACGATTGTGATATTTTACACCTAACCAATATTTACAAGTTGCCTCAGAAGTTTTACTTTTTTTATCGAAAATTGGTAAAACTACAAATAAGGTCATATTAAAGTCATTATTGTATTTTCCAGTAACTTCAAATGCCGTATGAACCCCAACACTTGATTTGTCTAAATAGAACCGCTTTATTTTGTAATATTTAGTTTGTTTTTGTTTTGAAATTTGACTAACGTTTTCAATTTGACTTAACTTACCAGTTGAGTTTTTTAAATAGCTTTGAGCGATTAAAGTTGGGCCTGCAATTGCAAACCACAGAATAAACATATAGAAATCGTTTAAAGATTTTCCATTTGATTTTTCTAAATTCAAAATTTTTAATCTTGGGCGCAAATAGAATAATATTGGAATTGCTGGAAGTACAAGTGGAATACCAAATTCTACTATAATTTCTTTAACTGAAAATAATTGAAATTTGATTAATAAAAGCCAATTTAAAAATGTATAAATAGCACAAAATCCAATTGATATAATTAAAAAAGGAATGAAAAGTATTTTTAGTTTTAGTATAGTATTTTTATTCATATTTCTATTTTTGTTTTTACGTTTATGTCGCGAGATAATGGCTGGTAAATTTTGAATATACGCATCTCAACTTTGTAAATAAACCCATTTTAGTGTTGATTGCCACAATTATGCATATTATTACCAAATATATATATTATCTTTTATTTATTAGGAAAATGTAGTATTGTTATTTTAATTTAAGTTACTTTTGAAATTCTAATTTTACAAAAGACAAAACCTGAGTAGCCCCGATTGAAGCAATCCGCCATGCGGTGCGAAAAGCGGGAATGACGTTTACTAAAATGCCTACTGATTTGCTCCAAAAAAAAAAGTGATTTTCGGTTGAAAATCACTTTAGTATGTGGTTTAGAGATTGGGAATTATTTGTTTCCTTTTTCGAAATCGGCAATGAATTGTGCTAAACCAATATCGGTTAATGGGTGTTTTAATAGCCCTAAAATTGCCGATAATGGACCTGTCATGACATCGGCTCCAATTTTAGCACAGTTTACAATGTGCATGGTATGGCGTACGGATGCTGCAAGGATTTGAGTTTCGTAACCGTAGTTGTCGTAGATTTCTCTGATTTCTTGAATTAAGTTTAAACCATCAGTAGAAACATCGTCTAATCGTCCAATGAATGGCGACACGAAAGTAGCACCGGCTTTGGCAGCCAATAATGCTTGACCTGCCGAGAAAACAAGGGTTACATTGGTTTTTATTCCTTTATCGGAAAAATATTTACAGGCTTTGATTCCTTCTTTGGTCATTGGCAATTTAACTACGATTTGGTCGTGTAAATCGGCTAATTCTTCGCCTTCTTTAACCATTCCGTCGTAATCAATAGCGTTAACTTCAGCACTTACTTCGCCTTCTACAATATTGCAAATGTCTACGTAGTGCTTAAGGATGTTGTTTTTTCCGGTAATTCCTTCTTTGGCCATCAAGGAAGGATTGGTGGTAACACCATCTAAAATCCCTAGAGATTGTGCTTCTTTAATGTCGTTTAGATTAGCGGTGTCGATAAAAAATTTCATAGTTTGTATGTTAAAAAGTTGTGTTTATTTATTTATGTGGCGAAATTACGAATTTCAATATCAAAAATCAATTTCAATATCAAAAATCAATATCAAGAATCAAAAATCAATGGCAATGGCAAAAGTCAATTTCAAAAATCAATATCAAGAGTCAATGGAAATGGCAATATGAAATTGAAATTGATTTTTGAAATTGATTTTTGATATTTTAAATTTTATAATGATTCATAAGCATTTTCTCATAGACTTTATCTGGTAAAATACGTTTTAAGACGATGGAGAATTTTTGCATAAAAGCACCAATTTTGTAATGCCCTTTAGGGTTTGGAATTTGGATAATTTTATAAATAGCCTCTGCCATTTCGTTGGGATTATTGCCACTATCTACATGTTCGTTCATCATGCTAAGAGTGGTTCCATAAGGAATTTCATAGGCGGATCCTTTTACTAAAGGAGCATGAAATCTTCCGGCAGCAATATTGGTAGCAAAATCACCCGGGGCAACGTTGGTAATGTGAACTCCGAAGGATTTTACTTCCATTCGTAAGGCCTCGGTAATGAGTTCTAGTGCGCCTTTGGAGGCAGAGTAAATTCCGCGATACGGCAATCCCATATAGCCTGCAATGGAGGTAATGTTGATAATCAAGCCCGAATTTTGCGAACGCATGGCAGGCAAAACGGCTTTCATTACTTCGATTGGTCCAAAAAGGTTGGTTTCGAAATTGTTTTTAATTTCTTCGGTGGGAATTTCTTCGATTGGGCCAGTAATTCCAACCCCGGCGTTATTAATCACTACATCTACCCTACCCGATTTTTGGATTACCTCGGCTACTGCTTTTTGGATGCTTTCTTTGTTGCGAACGTCTAAAGCCAATAACGGAAAAACAGAATTAGATATTCGCTCTGGATTTCTGCTGGTGCCATATACGGTAAATCCTTTGGCATGCAAAAACTCTCCTATGGATTTTCCTATTCCTGAAGATGCACCGGTTATTAAAACTACTTTACTCATTTATTTTTTGAATTTAATTTCAGAATTTAGAACTAATTACTAGTTACTAATTGCTTTTCTAACTAAATCTTGCCCAAACTGTATTATGTAACTATTGTTGTCGTAAATGGCAAATTCGCGCATGTTCCAATCAAAATTTTCAATATCGTAAGCAATTTTTACTTTGTCTTTTATTTGGTTCCAAAGTGCATCCACATCGTCGGTTTTAATGTAAAATGTTCCCGAAAAATAAGGTCTTTCAAATGGAGTATGTTCATTGGGTTTGGCAATCATTATTTCGCAATCGTCTTTGTGGATGGCTGCCCAACCCCAATCTTCATTGTAATTTCCGCAGGTAAATCCTAAAATATCACAGTAAAAATCGACGGTTTCGTGCAATTCTTTAGTCCAAATCATTGGAACTATTGGTTGAAATTTCATAAATTCTGAATTAGAGTCTAAAGATAGAAAACTTAATGTAACCTAAAGGAATAAATTGAATTTTTAGGTAATTAGGAAAATTGTACGGGAGTTTTTGGGCAAAAAAAAATCCGAAACGAGTTCGGAGATTAAAAATGGCAAGCGACCTACATCGCACCGCTCAACCACATACCTTTGCTATGTTCCCATCCTGGAGGAGTCTGCAGGAGCTGGTCGTGTAGGACTTGCCGCTGCAAATATACAATCTTTTTATATTTTTGCAAGAAATTAACATCTTAAATAATACATTTGTAACAATAAAATTCAACCTTTTTATAATGAAACAATATAACGCATTAGCATTCATTTTATTAGCAACTTTATTGGTGGTAAGTTGTAAAGACAATACGAATACAGAAAGTTTTTTTAGCATTAACGAAGCCGTTTTAAAGGCGCAATACACGCCAAAAGAATCGATAAAATTAGAAGTTGTAGACAGCAGTAATAAAAAAATTGACAGTATTGTTTACTCAATAAATAACCTAAAAGTTGGTTCGGTAAAAGGAAATAGTAAATTCAGTTTTGCGCTTAAAGACCAAAAATTAGGGTATCAAAATTTAAAGGCCAATATTTATTTTGAAGGTTCTACTGAAGTAGATTCTTCTCGAGTAGAATTGATTTCGGATATTACTCCAAAAGTTCTTACTTATACTATAGTTAACACCTACCCTCATGATATCAAGGCTTACACTGAAGGTTTAGAGTTTTATAGAGATACTTTGTATGAAGGAACTGGAAATGGTGCTGGAAATGACACTGGAATAAAAGGTATTTCAAGCATGAGAAAAGTAGATTATAAAACTGGAAATATTTTGAAAAAAGTAGAATATCCAGAAAAAATCTTTGGTGAAGGAATTTCAATTTTAAATGGAAAAATTTATCAATTAACTTGGAAAAATAACGAATGTTATGTTTATGATGTTAATACATTTAAGAAATTAAAAACATTGCCATATTACAAAGAAATGGAAGGTTGGGGAATGACTAATGATGGTAAGAATTTATATTATAATGATGGTTCCGAGAAAATTCATGTTGTGAACCCAGAAACATTAAAACAAATTGACTATTTAAATGTTTATTCTGGTGGATCTAAAATCCCTTCAATAAATGAATTAGAATGGGTTGATGGTAAAATTTACAGTAATATTTATCAAAAAAACTTTGTAATTGTTATTAATCCTAAAAGTGGTGCAGTTGAAGCAATGCTAGATTTATCGGATTTAGAAAACAAAAGAACTAAATTACCAGATGTAGATGTATTAAACGGAATTGCCTACAACCCAAAAACTAAAACATTCTTTGTAACTGGAAAAAATTGGGACAAAATGTTTGAGATTAAAATAAACCAATAAATACTCATGGCAACTAAAAGTAATGTAATACCAAGACACTGTCAGGAGAATTGGTTGGAACTATCCTCAGAAGAAAAGGTACGGTTTTGTACTTTATGCCAGGAAAATGTTTTTGAATCTGTGGAAGAAAATACAGAGATTGCTTCTCATTTTTGCGAACGGTATCATTCTAATTTAAAAGAAGTTAAAATTTCTAAGACTAGAAAATTTATTAGTAAAACAACTGAATTTATATTAAAAAACCGAGTTAAATAACTCGGTTTTTTTTTGTTTTATTTTTTCTTAGAAATTACATATTGCATTTTAGCAACATCATAAACCAACTTATTTTCTTGGGTTTTGGTTTTCTGAATAATTGAACCATCCGGATTTAATTTGAATTCCAATCCTTCACTATGCTTTCTTTCTTGGGTTTCACTAGCATTTTTTAATTTATCTAAAAATACTTTTTCTACAATATGACTAGAAACTTGTTTGTTAGACAATATTAATTTTTTAGAAGTTAATTCATAAATATTAGAATAAATAGTAGCAGCATCTTCTGTTTTTAAATCGGTTTTTGTCTGTGTGCTTTCTGTCCATGATAATAGATAAAGTTGCGTACCATTTGCTTTAAAGGGAGTTAATTTACAATCGGTTGGTGCAAATTTAGTTTCTACAGTTTTAACTTCAATAGCATCTTTTGGAGTGCCATTTTCATTAATTGTAATTTGAAAAGTACCGTTTTTAACTTCGGCTACCAGATTATCCACTTTTGCAAAAACAGTTAAAGGTTTAGCTTTTGGTGCCGATTTTTTTTTCTGACCAAAGGAATTGTAACCAATTAAAGAAAGTACTACTAGGAAAAATATTTTTTTCATTTATTTCTAATTAGATGATTGTGATGTCTAATATACAAAATAAACTTATTGAAAAATGTTAAATAAAAAAACCGAGCAATTTCTTGCTCGGTTTAATTTGGAAAATAGAAATATTAATTAGTTTGGGATTTTGAAGCTAAATTGTAAATAACCAAACCAAATCCAATTTTGTTAATTGCATCTGCAATGTTGTAAGCTACATCTACGCTACCTTTTCCAATAATACCTGTATACCATCCATCCGTTCCTAACATGTATCCTAATGGGTAAATTGCCCAACCTACTAGTACGAACCAACATAAAATTTTGTGGGAAGCTAATACATCTCCGCCAGCTGCTTGCGCTAATTTGGATGCTTTACCTAACCAAATTTCATAAACAATTAAGAAATACGCTATTCCAGAAACCAATCCCCAAATCCATGCATTTGGACGATCAATTGTTTCTCCAACGTATCCTGTAACAAGCATTACTAATGATAGTGCTATCATTTTCCATAATAAATCTGTTTTTGCTCCAGCTACTTTTAGTATTAAATAAAATTCAACACACATTAATGGCACTGTTAAAATCCAATCTACATAACGGAAAAAAGTTGGTGATTCACCAATTTCTGCCCAATATTCCTTCATGTAAAAATAATGTACTGCTGCAATGAAGGTTATTAAACCTGAAACCAATACAGAGGTACGCCACTTTTTATCAAATTGATTCAATGATAAAAAGAAAAATGCTGATGCAGCCATCATAGCCATACAGCCAACAAAAAATGTAAAACCAACATAATCAGTAGGTAACAATTTTGCAATCAATCCTGGGATAAGCATAAATTTTGTCATAATAAATTATTTTTAAGGGGTTTGTTTAAACAAACATATGAATAATTAAACAATAAAAAAGCATTTTGTTTAATTTTTTTTTCATATTTTTAAACAAAATATAAAACATGATGGGTAAATATTCAAATATTGCAATAGTAGCAAGCTTTTTTGGGTTATGGTTAGATTCATTTTTTTCTAATCAAATTCAAATAATTTTAGGATTTTCATTCATTTTTTCATTCGGAATCTTGCATGGAGCTAATGATTTGCTCTTAATTGAAAACAAAAACAATAAAAAAAACACTTCTTTTTTTATTAAAACGCTAATAATCTACATCTTAATTGTAATCTTAAGTGCGATACTATTTTACTTCTTACCATGGTTTGCACTTTTCTTATTTATAATAGTTAGTGCTTTTCATTTTGGGGAACAGCAATGGAAAGAGTTAATTGGATTATATCCGAATTGGATTTGCAATTCCATTGGTTTTTCTTACGGGCTTTTTATTCTATTACTGCTATTTATTTTTCATACATCAGAAGTTGAAAATATAATTTTCGAAATTACTAAGATTAGAATGCCAACATTTTATCTACCTCTACTATTCAAAATATTTGGAAGTGCTTTTTTTATAATAGTAGTTTACACTTATTATATTTATAAAAGGTTAAGAGAAAAAATTCTTAAAGAGTTATTCTATTTAATAGTGTTTACCATCATTTTCAAAACATCAAGTTTGATTTGGGGATTCTCTTTATATTTTATCTTGTGGCACAGTATTCCTTCAATTTTAGAACAAATGAATTATTTATATGGTGAATATTCATTGCAAAATTTTAAATCCTATTGTAAAACGGCATTAGTATATTGGATAATATCTATTATTGGAATTATCCTACTTTATTATATATTTAAGGACAAGCAAATATTTAATGCCATCTTTTTTTCTTTTTTAGCAGCAATAACTTTTCCTCATGCTTTTGTGATAACAAAAATGTTTAATAATAAAAAGTAGAATATAATCAATAAAAAAAACCGAGCAATTTCTTGCTCGGTTTAGTCTTAATACTTTGTACCAATATTAAAATTAAAAAAATTATGCTACTTCATATTCAACTTTAGCTGGATTGATTGATGATTTTGAAGCATTTAGCACTTCTATTCCTACCAATTCACCATTTTTAGAATAATCTAAAATGAATCCTTTTTTTTCTTCATCTGATTCTTCAATTGCTTCATCACTTAAAGTGATATACAATATATCTGTTTCTTTATCATATTTAACTTTCATATTTACAAGTATTTATTGATTTTAGAAGTTCTATAAACAGTTTTTATAATTGAAGGTGTTTTATTTGAGTTAACAAAAACTCTATATAAATAATTTTCAATAATTTTTTGAAAAATTTGTTGATTATTCTCTTCAATAATTATTTCATCAGGCTCATTTATAACTAACTCTACAATCTCTTTAGTGATGGAACGTAATTTAATTTGTTCCAAACTATGTGAGGAAAATTCAAATAGCATAAATCGTTTTTTGATACACAAATATATTAAATTAGGTTTAAAAAAACAATAGACACAAACATTAAAAAAACCGAGCAATTTTCTTGCTCGGTTTAGTCTTAATACTTTGTACTAATATCTTAATACTTATTTAACTTCTTCAAATTCCACATCTTGAGTGTTATCTCCTTGTGGCTCTGATGGAGCAGCTTGTTGTGCTTGACCTTGGTCACCACCTTGAGCATACATTGCTTCCGTTGCAGTTTTCCAAGCAGCATTGATGTTGTCTAAACCTTTTTGGATAGCCTCTAAATCTTGCGATTGGTGTGCCATTCTCAATTCAGTTAGAGCATATTCAATTGCTGTTTTGTGATCGTCAGTTAATTTATCACCAAGTTCTTTCAATTGAGATTCAGTTTGGAAGATCATTCCGTCTGCTTCGTTCAATTTTTCAGCTCTTTCTCTAGCGATTTTATCCGCTCCAGCATTTGCTTCAGCATCTTTCTTCATTCTTTCGATTTCTTCAGCAGTTAAACCAGAAGAAGCTTCGATACGAATATCATGCGATTTTCCAGTTCCTTTGTCTGTAGCAGAAACTTTGATGATACCATTAGCATCAATATCAAAAGTAACTTCAATTTGTGGAACTCCTCTTGGTGCTGGTGGAATACCATCTAAATTGAAACGACCAATAGTTTTGTTATCTGCAGCCATTGCTCTTGCACCTTGAAGAACGTGTAGTTCAACAGTTGGCTGAGAATCTGCAGCTGTAGAGAAAATTTGCGATTTTTTAGTTGGAATAGTTGTATTAGACTCGATAAGAGTTGTCATAACACCACCCATAGTTTCGATACCTAAAGATAAAGGAGTAACGTCTAACAACAATACATCTTTTACATCTCCAGAAAGAACTCCACCTTGAATAGCTGCTCCAATTGCAACAACTTCATCAGGGTTAACTCCTTTAGACGCTTTTTTACCAAAGAATTTTTCCACTTCGTCAGCAATTCTTGGCATACGAGTAGAACCTCCTACAAGAATAACTTCGTCAATATCAGAAACAGATAAACCTGCATCTTTTAAAGCTTTAGCAACTGGTGCCATGGAACGTTTCACTAATGAATCCGTCAATTGCTCAAATTTAGCTCTAGTTAATTTTTTTACTAAGTGTTTTGGTCCAGAAGCTGTAGCAGTTACATAAGGTAAATTGATTTCAGTTTCAGAAGAAGAAGATAATTCAATTTTTGCTTTTTCAGCAGCTTCTTTTAAACGTTGCAAAGACATTGGATCTAAACGTAAATCAATACCTTCTTCCGTTTTAAATTCGTCAGCTAACCAGTCAATAATTTCATGGTCAAAATCATCTCCACCAAGGTGAGTATCACCATTTGTAGATAATACTTCAAAAACTCCGTCTCCTAATTCAAGAACAGAAATATCAAATGTACCTCCACCTAAATCGTAAACAGCAATTTTTTGATCTTTACCTTTTTTATCTAAACCATAAGCCAAAGCTGCAGCTGTAGGTTCGTTGATAATACGCATAACTTTAAGACCTGCAATTTCACCAGCTTCTTTTGTAGCTTGACGTTGTGCATCATTAAAGTAAGCAGGAACAGTAATAACCGCTTCAGTAACTGTTTGACCTAAATAGTCTTCAGCAGTTTTTTTCATTTTTTGAAGTGTCATAGCTGACAATTCTTGTGCAGTATACAAACGACCATCAATATCCACACGTGGTGTATTGTTGTCTCCTTTTACTACAGAATAAGGAACTCTTTTTGCCTCAGCCGAAACTTCAGAAAAAGAATGACCCATAAAACGTTTGATAGAAGCAATAGTCTTAGTTGGATTAGTTACCGCTTGTCTCTTAGCAGGATCACC
>CANFZM010000001.1 GCA_947451525.1 Flavobacteriaceae bacterium | reverse complement strand
TATTGGAAACATAAAACTTTTTTATCTCTAAAAGCCTAAATTACAAATTGAAAATGCAAAAAAAAACAGAAAAAGTATAAAAAAATAATTTTAAATTTGAAACATGCGGATTTAAGGTGCAAATCCGCGACATCGGGTGTAAAACTATAAATTCTATTCTAAAAATAAAGCGTTCTGGAAGAGAACGCTGTTTGAATTATTTTATTTCATAAAAATTATTCTCTGGCTTCACATCGGCCATTAAACCACTAGGATCTATTGTAATTTTCTTGATTTTATCTTTCGATTTAGTAATTTCAAAGAAATAATTTGGATTTCCCCAAGCCCAATCTTTCAAGACAGTTCTTGCAATTTCGGGAGTTGGGTTTTCTTTTTCAAAACTCATCATCCGCAACGGAATGTAAAAACTTTCTTTGCTGCCATCGGTATATTCCACCAATACATCTAGTGGCATAGGCGTTCTTCCAATGCGTTCTAGTGATATTTTGGTTGCAGTTGCGCCCAAATAATTTCCGTCACTTTCTACAACCTCTTTAATGCCATAATCAATCGTGTTCAAGGTTTCCGTCCAATCGGTTAAATACCAATCGAGATTCGCTCCCGAAACTCGTTCTGCGGTGCGTTTAATATCGTTGGGTGTGGGATGCTTGAATTTGAAATCATCAAAATACCTTCTTAAGGTTTTCATTATATTTTCTTTCCCGATGAGGTACTGCAATTGCGACAAGAAAACCTCCCCTTTGCTATAGGAAGCAATGCTGTAACTTCTATTTTCATCATAGCGATCGCCATGGGTAGATAGCGGTTGTTCTTTGCCAGAGTTTGCCAAAAGGATATAACTTTTGGTGGCTCCTGCAAATGGGTTTGCTGTCTTGGTTTCGGCCAATTCATTCAATCCTAAATCTTCTATAAAAGAGGTAAATCCTTCATCCATCCACGGATGTTTACTTTCGTTGGAAGCCAAAATATGTTGGAACCAAGAATGTCCCATTTCGTGCGCAATAACTCCTACTAAGCCCTCGAATTTGCCTTCGCCAAGAATCAAGGTACACATGGCGTATTCCATTCCGCCATCGCCTCCTTGAATCACCGAATACTGTTGGTAGGGATATTTGCCCACAATTTTATTATAGTATTCCATCAATTGCACCGTTTTAGGCTCGGCTTTTTTCCAGTTTTCAATTATGTTTGGATTGTTTTTGTAGATAAAATGCAATGTCGTCCCAAAGTTGGTAGGAACCACATCGTGAAGATAATTTTTATCGGCAGCCCAAGTAAAATCGTGCACATTAGGAGCAATAAAATGCCAAGTTAAGGTCTTTTGCTTTTTAGGAACGTTTACCACCACGTCTTTATCTTGGTAGTTAAATCCGATTTCGTTGCCATTTTGCAAATAACCCGATCCGCCCAAAAGATAATTTTTATCGATGGTGATTTTTACATCAAAATTTCCCCAAACGCCATGAAATTCTCTAGCGATATAGGCATCGGCATGCCATCCTTCAAAATCAAATTCGGCCATTTTAGGATACCATTGTGCCATAGAAAGTTCGACACCTTCTTTGTTATTCCTCCCCGATCTACGAATTTGAACGGGAACTTGCCCAGTAAAATCTAACGTAAAAGTGGTGCTTTTTCCAGGAAGGATAGGTTTTGCAAGCGTAACTTCTAGAATGGTTTCTATTTCTTTTGCAACAGCAGTAACGCCATCTTGTTTGAAATTAGAAACGTGTAAATACCCAATTTCATTGGGTTGCAGTTTAGCAATTCTACTTTCTTTTATTTCTTTATCGCCTACTTTGGTTTTGGTAACCATTCGACCATCAGGATCTTTCACCGTTTGCAAATGAATGTCCATTTCACTACCGGGTTGGAAGGCATTGTTATACAAATGATAAAAAACCCGACGCAAGGTATCGGCAGAATTATTGGTATACACCAATTCTTGTTTCCCTTCGTATTGGTAGGTTTTTACATCCACAGCAACCTCCATTTTATAGTCAACATGCTGTTGCCAATAGCCGTTGCTTTGTGCTACTAGTTTTGGGGTAACCAATCCGATAAGTAAAAATAAAAGTGTTTTTTTCATATTTTTAAAAGAAAAAAAGGAAGGGGTTAGCCTTCCTTTCTGTGTGAATTATTTTTATTTTTTGCCTTTTTTAACTTTTGTTTTTGCAGACATTTTTTCTGCCATAAGCAAAGCATTGTAAGCATTTACAATTTTACCAGAAACACAAGTGCTAGTAAAAGGAATATCTTTTTTAGTTCCATCAACCGTTACGGTTTCTGTAATTGGAGTTCCAGAATCCATTAAGATGTGTTTCACTTGCGATGCAGTAAGTTTTGGATAATACGAACGAACTAAAGCTGCAACACCTGCTGCATTTGGCGATGCCATAGAGGTTCCTTGCTCGTATTTGTAATTGTTGTTGGGAACCGTAGCATAAATTTCTACTCCTGGAGCAAAAACATCTACATTTTTAGCACCATAATTAGAAAAATCGGCTACTAAATCTTTACCATATTTATTGTTTAAGGCACCAATAGTAAGTAAATTATCAGAAATTTCTTTTCCGTTAACTTCATCTGTTGGAAAGTTAGGTTCGGTATCTACACTTTTTGCATCATTTCCTGCTGCGTGAACAATTAAAACGTCTTTGCTAGCAGCGTATTTAATGGCTTCCCAAACCCATTCTTTGTGAGGAGAATAGTCTTTACCAAAACTTCCGTTGATTACTTTAGCGCCATTATCTACTGCATAACGAATAGCAAGAGCAATATCTTTGTCGTATTCATCCCCATTTGGTACCGCACGAACCGCCAATATTTCTACATTATCAGCTACCACACCGTCGCCACCTTTATCGTTTCCACGAATTTGAGCAATGATTCCTGCAACGTGGGTTCCGTGAAGCGCATCTTCTACATTAGGACCTTTTACATTTCCGTTTCCGTAATGGGTTTCCTTCATGTCGTCTGGATTATCACCTACTTTTCTTCCATTAAAATCTACATTCAAATTGAAATTTAATTGGTCATAAACATAATCCGAATAGGATTTTATTTCGTCTTGAAAACCTTCTCCCGCTTGAGAAGCAATGCTTGACATAATCATTTTGCTTCGAGACAAACCAGCATCGGTAGTAACAATGGCTTTAAGTTCCTCTATAGTATATTTGTCTTTTTTTAATTCTTCGCGAATGGCTTTGTCAGCAGCAACAATCATATCCACTTGCTTTTTCTGTGGATTTAATCCAGCCAACTTTTTGTCTAATTCTGCTTTCGCAGATTTGTAACTTTCCGACCCATCATCGCCTTTTTTCACGATACGGGTTAACTCTAAATTTTCGTTAGTAGCATCGCCAAGGAAGTTCCATCCGTGAACGTCGTCTATAAATCCGTTTTTATCGTCGTCAATATTGTTACCAGGAATTTCTTTCGTATTGGTCCAAATTTTACCTTTTAAATCTTCGTGGTCAATATCCAATCCGGAATCTACCACACCCACAATAATTTTGGTTCCTTTTTTGTTTTTCAAAAGTTCGGAATACGATTTATCCACACTCATTCCGGGGATAGAGTCCTTTTTTAAATCCAAATCGCTCCAACGTTGTTTTTGAAGTTCTGTTAATTCGGTTTTTTTAGCAATAAAAGTGTTGGTGCTTTGTTGTGCATTTATAGACGCACTGGCCATAAGGGCTATAGCCGAAATGTAGAATGGGTTTAGTTTCATTTTGTTAAATTAATTTGATAATTGCGATAAAAATATTGTCTTTAAATAGAATTTCCGAAAGGATTAACACTAAATTAAGAGGTCTTCACATAGGAAAACTTCTTTTAAGCGAACTCCTTTTTCTGTTTTTTCTACAGTTATGATTTCGTTATGGGCATCGTGTTCTAGAAAAAGATAGAAATTTTGATCTGCCGCTTGGGTAAGAAACTTTGTTTTTTCGGGCATGGTTAACAAGGGTCTCGTGTCGTATCCCATTACATATGGAATCGGCACATGCCCTGCAGTTGGTAATAAATCGGCTGGAAAGCAAATGGTTTTCCCTTGGAATTCAATGTAAGGCACCATCATTTTTTCGGTATGACCATCCACAAAGAAAATGCCAAAACCCAACTCGGATTTTTCTACAAAATCGCCTTCGGTTCTTTTGATAAAATTAAGATGCCCGCTTTCCTGCATCGGAATAATATTCTCGTGCAAAAACGATGCTTTTTCTCTCGGGTTTGGTTTAGTTGCCCATTCCCAATGGTTTTCGTTGGTCCAATATTTTGCATTTTTAAAAGCAACTTCGTAACCAGTTTTGTCTTTATTCCAGTTTACGCTTCCGCCACAGTGGTCAAAATGCAAATGGGTCATAAAAACATCGGTAACATCGTCCCGATGAAAACCATATTTTGCCAAAGATTTGTCTAGAGAATGGGTTCCCCACAACGAATAATAGCCAAAAAATTTATCCGATTGTTTGTTTCCCATCCCTGTATCAATGAGTATTAATCGATCGCCATCTTCAATTAAAAGACAACGCGCAGCAATATCAATAAGGTTGTTTTCGTCTGCCGGATTGGTTTTATTCCAGATGGTTTTTGGCACCACGCCAAACATCGCACCACCATCTAATTTAAAATTTCCGGCTTCTATTGGGTATAGTTTCATTTGTTATTTAATGTTTAAAATATTTTGTTGCTTTTCAACACTGCTTCATTGATTCGTTTTTTAATTTTTAAAATCGAAATTGGGTTTTTCAAAATAGGCGGGTCGATATCTGGGTCAATTTCATCAAAAAAATTAATTGCTTTAAGCGCAATCATTTGATTCATGTGAGGATATTTTTCTTGATAAAAAGAGAGCATCATTTTTAATGAAAAATGTTCCAATAGAAAGTAAATATCAATAAAATCTTTTAGTCTTTTACCAGAATTTACAATTGCTTGTAGTTTCATTGCAGCAATATCTTCCATAGAAAGATAGGTAATTCCTTCTTCCGTAATTGGATCTCTTAACAAAGGATAATTGTGTCTTATAAAATCGGTTTTGATTCCGTTTATTGCGCCAATTAGCGTGTTGCTTTTGGAAAAGACAATGTTAATTTGAAAATTCTTCAAAAGATTCTCGATTAACTCAGCGTCGTCAAATTCATTTTGAGTAAAAAAATCAATATCAATAGAATTTCTATGGCCCAATTGCAACGCCAAAGATGTTCCTCCAACTAAATAAAATGCTTTCAAAAACTCCAAGGATTGCAATTCTTGAATTAAGGAAAATGTTTCGGGCTGAATTATAAACGGATCTTTAAATAGCATGCAACATATCGGATTTTAAAAATAATTTACTAAAATCTTTATCGGATTTTTCAATTTGAGCAGACCATTCTATAGTTTCCAAAATTTTTACTGTCGGATAATAATTCACCATTTCTTTCCAATCAGCAATAGTTCCCATTTGTAAAACTCTTTCAATAACAATCTTATACGATTTGTCATAATTGAAGGTTTTTAAATCGTATTCCCAAAGGAGAAAGGCCGGAATGTTGGGTTTTTGCTTCATGGTTTTACAAAATTGCAATAAAAATACAAAAAATGTGACATAAATCAATTTTTTCTATCGAATCATACGTTATAAAAATGTTATTGCTTGTGGGAAAAAAGGATATTTGTAGTAACTTTGCCCTTTATTTAGACAAAATCAAAATAAGGAACGTAAAGAGCATTGGGGAAAACCTCAATTAGATGGAGTATTTCAATGCAAATTACAGAATTCTTAGAAAAATAAATAACACTAATGTTATGATAAAAGTATCCGATACTGCAAGCAAAAAAATTATCGATATGATGCAAGACGACGGTTTTGACCCATCGCAAGATTACGTTCGTGTGGGCGTAAAAAGTGGTGGTTGTTCGGGCTTGTCTTACGAATTAAAATTCGATAAAGAATTGGGCGAAAACGATAAGGTTTTTGAAGATAATCACGTAAAAATTGCTGTAGAAAAAAAATCTTTCTTGTATTTAGCAGGAACGGTTTTAGAATTTTCAGGCGGTTTGAACGGAAAAGGATTTGTATTTAACAATCCAAACGCAAGCAGAACTTGCGGATGTGGAGAAAGTTTTTCTCTATAAAAGTTTCAAAAATTAATTATTTGAACCATTAAGATACTAAGAAAATTAAGCCTTAATGAAACTTAATATCTTAATGGTTTTAAAAAAAATATAATGTCAAAATATACAGAAGACGATTTAAAAATCGAATTAGAAACCAAAGAATACGAATACGGATTCTACACCGAATTGGATTCGGAGACGTTTCCTATTGGATTGAACGAAGACATTGTGCGTGCCATTTCTTTGAAAAAAGAGGAACCACAATGGATGACCGATTGGCGTATTGAGGCCTTTCGTGCATGGGAGCAAATGATTGAGCCAGAATGGGCAAACGTGCATTATGAAAAACCAGATTTTCAGGCAATTTCTTATTATTCGGCACCCAAAAAAGCAGATCCAAATAAAACGTTAGACGATGTAGACCCAGACCTTTTGGAAATGTATAAAAAGTTAGGAATATCGATTGACGAACAAAAAATGATGAACAATGTCGCTATGGATATTGTAGTCGATTCGGTTTCGGTTGCTACTACTTTCAAAAAAACATTGGCCGAAAAAGGGATTATTTTCATGAGTATTTCCGAAGCGATTCGCGAATATCCAGAATTAGTTCAGAAATATTTAGGAACTGTGGTTCCGCAAAAAGATAATTTTTATGCCGCGTTAAATTCGGCTGTTTTCTCTGACGGAAGTTTCTGTTACATTCCAAAAGGCGTTCGTTGCCCAATGGAATTGTCTACCTATTTCCGTATCAATCAAGCCGGTACAGGTCAATTTGAAAGAACGCTTTTAGTTGCCGATGCAGGTAGTTATGTTTCATATCTTGAAGGATGTACTGCACCAAGCAGAGATGAAAATCAACTGCATGCTGCCGTTGTAGAATTAGTTGCCATGGACGATGCTGAAATTAAATATTCCACCGTACAAAACTGGTATCCAGGAAATAAAGAAGGAAAAGGTGGCGTTTTTAATTTTGTTACCAAAAGAGGAATTTGCGAAAAAAACGCAAAAATCTCTTGGACGCAAGTGGAAACTGGTTCTGCAGTAACCTGGAAATATCCATCGGTTGTTTTGAAAGGCGATAATTCTATTGGCGAATTTTACTCAATTGCGGTAACTAATAATTTCCAACAAGCCGACACCGGAACCAAGATGGTGCATTTGGGTAAAAATACCAGATCAACTATTATTTCTAAAGGAATTTCGGCAGGAAGATCACAAAACAGTTATAGAGGTTTGGTTCGAATTAGTGCCAATGCCGAAAACGCGCGAAATTTTTCGCAATGCGATTCGCTTTTGATGGGAAATAATTGTGGTGCTCACACGTTTCCGTACATCGAAAGTAAAAATGCTTCCGCAAAAATTGAACACGAAGCCACAACCTCTAAAATAGGGGAAGACCAAGTTTTTTATTGCAACCAACGAGGCATTCCAACTGAAAAAGCAATTGCTTTAATCGTAAACGGTTTTAGTAAAGAAGTGTTGAATAAATTACCAATGGAATTTGCAGTAGAGGCACAGAAATTATTAGAAATTTCGTTGGAAGGAAGTGTTGGGTAAAGTTTGTATATTTGAATTAAAATTCAGAAAATGAGAGCAATTGAAATAAAAACACACACCAATCAATTTGGTGATTTAGAACTAAATTACTCATTGAAACAAAAAAACCAAAATGTTCGAGTGATAATTTTGGTGGAAGAAGAAAATGAAGAAGAATTGTGGATGGAAAGTATTGCTTCAAATCCTGCATTTAATTTCTTGAAGGAAGAAGCGGATATATATTCAATAAACGACGGACAACCTTTAAAAAATGAAAAATAGTATAGTTTTAGTCCCTTTTCCATTTGATGATTTTTCATCAATAAAAGTTAGACCAGCACTTTGTTTAACAAACGAAATAGGTATTTATAATCATATTGTAATAGCATTTATTTCAAGTCAGATTTCTGCAAATAGTTTACAATCCGATTTGAAAATTATTGCAAATGAAAATTTAGAGACAGGTTTACATGTTGACTCCATTATTAAATTGCATAAAGTTGTAACTATTCCTAAAGAATTAATAAAAAGAAAATTAGGAGAATTGTCAGATTTTAATGCTAGAATTGTTGAGAAAAAACTTTTAGAATTGTTCGAAATAAAACACGCTAAATAAATAAATTATAATTTCAAACATTTAAATTATGGAATTAGTTTTAAAAAACGTTAAGAAAAAAGATTTTCCATTGTTAAAATCATTGGCAAAATCATTAGGTTTTGAAATCGTTAAAGAAGAAAAACCATATAATCCAGAGTTTGTTAAAGAAATTTTGGAGGCCGAAAAAAGTATTAAAGATGGCAAAGGGATAAAAATAAATCTTGAAGATTTATGGAAGTAATTTATTCTGAAAAAGCCCAAAGAGATAGAGAATATTGGAAAAAATCTGGCAATAAAGCAATTATGAATAAAATTACTGCTCTAATTGAAGATATCCAATTGCACCCATTTGAAGGAATTGGAAAACCAGAACCTTTAAAGTACAGTTTATCTGGCCGCTGGTCGAGAAGAATAAACCAAGAACATCGAATTATTTATAGAGTTACAGAAGAAAAAACCATAGAAATATTAAATATTTTGTCTTTAAAAGGGCATTACGAATAAAAAGAACCATAAATGTTATCAATAAAAAATTTACACGCTTCCATTGAAGATAAAGAAATATTAAAGGGAATCAACCTTCAAGTAAATGCTGGGGAAGTTCATGCTATAATGGGACCAAATGGCGCCGGAAAAAGTACGCTTTCTTCCATCATTGCGGGTAATGAAAATTACACGGTTACTCAAGGCGAAATCCTTTTGGAAGGAGAAGATATTTCCGAATTGGCTCCTGAAGAACGAGCTCACAAAGGGGTTTTCTTATCGTTTCAATATCCAGTAGAAATTCCTGGAGTTTCGGTTACCAATTTCATTAAAACAGCAATTAATGAAAAGCGTAAAGCCAACAAACAAGAAGAAATGCCGGCTAACGAAATGCTGAAATTAATTCGTGAGAAATCGGAATTATTAGAAATGGATCGTAAGTTTTTATCCCGTTCGTTAAACGAAGGTTTCTCAGGTGGTGAAAAGAAACGTAACGAAATTTTCCAAATGGCAATGTTAGAACCAAAATTAGCCATTCTAGACGAAACCGATTCTGGTTTGGATATTGATGCGCTTCGTATCGTTGCTAATGGCGTAAACAAACTTAAAAACGAAAATAACGCGGTGTTAGTAATCACGCACTACCAACGTTTGTTAGATTATATTATTCCGGACTTTGTTCACGTTTTGATGGATGGAAAAATCGTAAAATCGGGTGGGAAAGAATTGGCTTACGAGTTAGAAGAAAAAGGATACGATTGGATTAAAAGCGAGTTAGTTTAACATGGATTTAAAAGAAAAATTAGTATCGTCTTTTATGGCATTTGAAGAGCAAATAGATGTTCTTTCTAAGCTACATGAAGTTCGTACTTTAGCAATAAAAAACTTTGAAAATAAGGGTTTTCCAACTAAAAAAGAGGAAGCATGGAAATATACTTCGCTGAATTCCATTTTGAAAAATGAGTATTCGGTGTTTCCAAAACACGAAAATTCTATTGAATTTGCAGAAGTAAAAAAATACTTTTTGCACGAAATAGATACTTTTAAAGTGATTTTTGTGGATGGAAAATTCTCCTCATTTTTATCCTCAACTACCCACGATGGATTGGATGTTTGCTTAATGTCTTCGGCATTGAATAAGCCAAAATACAAAATGGTTATTGATGAATATTTCAACAAAATTGCCAGTAAAGAAGAGAGTTTAACTTCTCTAAATACCGCTTTCGCAAATGAAGGAGCGTATATAAATATTCCAAAAAGTAAGGTAGTTGAAAAGCCAATCGAGATCATTTATTTCTCTACTGGAGTGGAAGATGCCTTGATGGTGCAACCACGAAACTTGGTAATTGTGGGCGAAAATGCCCATGTTCAAATTATAGAAAGACACCAAAGTTTGAATGAAAATCCTGTGTTAACGAATTCTGTTACCGAGATTTTTGCTCAAAAACGTGCCATTGTAGATTACTATAAAATTCAGAATGATTTGCAATCGGCAAACTTGGTAGATAACACCTATGTTTCTCAAAAACAAGAAAGTAGAGTTTCGGTTCATACGTTTTCTTTTGGTGGAAACATTACTAGAAACAACCTGAATTTCTATCATTTTGGCGAACGAATTGATTCGACTTTAAAAGGAATTACTATTATTGGCGACAAGCAACACGTAGATCATTACACTTTGGTAAATCACGCTACGCCAAACTGTGAAAGCCATCAAAACTACAAAACCATTCTTGCCGATAGTTCTACTGGAGTTTTCAATGGAAAAATTTATGTAGAAAGAGAAGCCCAAAAAACGAATGCTTTTCAAAAAAATAATAACATTTTATTAGGTGATAAAGCAACTATAAATGCAAAACCACAATTGGAAATCTTTGCTGATGATGTAAAATGTTCGCATGGATGTACTATCGGTCAATTGGACGAAAGCGCTATGTTTTACATGCAACAACGCGGAATTCCGAAGAAAGAAGCCAAGGCTTTATTGATGTATGCCTTTTCTAACGAAGTCATCGAAAGCATTAAAATACCCGAATTAAAACAACGAATTACTAAAATTATAGCTAATAAATTAGGAGTTAATTTAGGATTTGATTTGTAAAACAATACCAATAAAATTATCAAAAGAGCGCAAGATTTTTAAACCTTGCGCTCTTTTTGTAGGTGAAATTTATCGGTTTAGTCATTTACAAACAAAAATTCCTATCTTTGATTGAACCGTCTTATTTTAATATGAATCAAAGAAATCGCCACATTCAGAAACTCTTGGACCAAGAATTGATTAGTAAGGAGCAAGAAACAACAATTCATAACTACTTTTCTTTGGGGATTTTTTCCCTTCGAAATGAGTTGCTTTTCTTACTGTATTTATCCGTTTTGCTTTTTACTTCGGGTGTTGGAGTTTTAATTTACAAGAACATTGATACCATTGGGCATTCCATTATTCTGATGGTTTTGTTCGCTTTAATTGTTGTTAGTTATTACTTTAGTTTTAAAAAATCGAAAGGGTTTTCTAAAGAAGATGTCGATTTTGAGAATCCTATTTACAATTATTTGGTGCTTTTAGCCACTATTTTGAGTTGTACTTTTATGGGATATATTCAATTTCAATACAAGATTTTTGGTAGCCATTTTGAAATTTCTATCTGGATTTCGGCATTTATTGCCTTTGCAACGGCTTATTATTTCAATAATAAAAGTGCCTTATCTATTGGTTTAACTGCCTTGGCAACTTCCCTCGGAATTACTTTAACGCCTAAAACCCTTATCGATAATGAAATTTATTGGAATGAAAACTTGTCGTATTATGGTTTGATTTTGGGATTGTTAATCCTATTATGGGCAATTTATGCGCAAGGAATTCAATTGAAAAAACATTTCGATTTAGTGTTAATCACCTTTGCATTACATCTTATTAGCATTTGTTGTATTGCAGGATTCATCAATGATTATTGGTATATTTTCCCACTTCCAATGACTTTGTCGTTCTATTATTTTTACCATAAAAGTTTTACTATTCCGGCTATTTCTATTTATGTTTTCAATATAATTTATGCCTATATCGGATTCAATATTTTCTTGGTCAGAGCCTTTGAAGCATGTAATTTTAATGATTTGTGGGTAGCACTAATTTATCTTTACCCATTTTATTTTGTTGGATCTATAGTTTTATTCATTAAAGCGATTAAAAAATTTAATACCAAAACCAATGATAGCATACAATAACACACTTTTAGAAAACACTTTTTTAGTGGAAGAGGCTATCGATTTAAAAAAATCAGGCTTTTTGCAAGAATCGAATTTGTATACCATAAGACAGAAATTAGAAACTCTAAAAACCAACAGAAACATCTTGGTTCGTATAGGGTTTTTTCTCTTGGGAAGTTTCTTGTTTTCCTCTATTCTTGGATTTTTCTCGATGCTAATCGCATTAGAATCTTCTACCAATTACCACATTGTCGGATTTGTATATTTTGTAATAGGAATAATTATTTTAGAAGTAATTTGTCGTCAAAATTATTTCCGACATGGTTTAGACGATGCGTTTATTATTGGTTCACAATTAACCTTTTATGTTTCTATTTACTTTCTTACGTATTCTACAATTGCTGTGTATTTTTCGATGATAATGATAGGATTTGCTTTTGCTCTTCGGTATGTTAATACAATTTCTTTCCTAGTTTCATTAATTGGAGTAGTAGTATTAACAGGAGATTATCTAATCAATCATACGGATATATCTTCTGCTTTACCATTCGTTTTACTGTTAATTGCTGTTGGATTTTATTTTCTGCACAAAAAAATTAAAGAATTAAAGCCACTTTATTTTTACCAAAATGTTATGGAATGTTTCTTTATTTTCAGTCTACTTTTAGGTTATGCTTCGATAAATTATTTTGTAGTTCGAACCCTTTCCGAAGATTTATTACATGCTGATTATACTAAAAGCGATGTTCCTTTTGGGTGGATTTTCAATATTTTAATGTTCTTGATTCCAGTATTTTATGTTTATTATGCGCTACAAACTAAAAACAGAATTATGCTCTATATTGGCGGTTTAACTTTCACCTTATCTGTTGTTACTTTTAGATATTATCATAGTATAATGCCTGCTGAATGGGCTTTAATTTTGGCCGGATCTCTAATGTTCGGAGCAGTTTATTTTGTCATTCAAAAGATAAAAACGAAAGCAACCGGAATTACTTTTCTACCTGATCGAACTTCTAATCCTGCTATGCTAAGTACTATGGAAGCACTAATTATAAACTCACAAGATATGAATCATGCTGCGCCAACTCAACAATCGGACATGCCTTTTGGTGGTGGAGGTTTTAGTGGCGGTGGGGCAGGTGGCGAGTATTAATCGTAAGGTTATTGTTTTTTCAAACTTTCAATAACCCCACTTAAAAAACCATTAAAGTCAAATTTTTCGCTCAAACCAAGATGTACAATTACTAAATCCCGACTTGGGAAGATAGCAACCATTTGCCCTTGGTATCCGCTGGCATAATACATTTCTCTGGGCACATCTGGAAAATGACCTTCTGCGTTTAACCAAAATTGTGCTCCATATCTTCCATTGGAAGTATTGGTAGGTGTTGCCACATAGTTAGCCCAACTTTCGTCAAATAGTTGCTCGCCATTCCAGTTGCCTTTGTGAAGGTACAACAGACCAAATTTCCCCCAATCTCTTGCAGTTGCCCATCCGTAAGACGAACCCACATAATTCCCAGCCATATCGGTTTCTATTAAAGCCGAATTCATCCCGATTTTATCTAACAAATTAGTGTACCAAAAATCTAAATATTCTTGATGGGTTTTGAATTGGTTTCTTAAAATCCCGGACAATAAATTGGTAGTTCCCGACGAATAATTCCAATGGGTGTTTGGCGCAAAAGCGACTGGTTTTTCCAACTGTACTCGGCTCATGTTTTCGGCTTGAAAAAGCATTTTGGTAGCATCGCAAATTTTATCGTATTTCTCTTCCCATTCCAAGCCAGAGTTCATGTGAAGTAAATCATTCAAAGTAATTTTAGCACGATCATCGTTTTTCCATTCGGTAATTGGCGCAGGTTTTGTAACATCTATTTTACCTTGTTTTTGCAGAATTCCGAACATCGTTCCAGTAATACTTTTAGTCATCGACCAGCCTAAAAGCCTAGAATTTTTATTGAAATTCGTATCGTATTTTTCGGCTATAATTTTATCTTTATAAATTACTAAAACCGCACGAGTTCGCTTTGATTTCCCCCCTTCTTTATCAAATGCATTTGCAACAACTGCATTTAATTTTTTGTAATCAATGGTAGCAAAAACAGTGTCTTTTGGCTCATTATTTCCATAGGGGAAAGGTAAATTAGTAATGTTTTTAGTCCTCTTTGGAACCTCGTAAGGCTTGCTAGTATCAAAATCCTTGTTGATTAATGTTGCGCCCAAACCTTCTCGGTAAATTGCTTTGCGCTCCATGATTCCGTAAACACTTGAAGTGGCAAATTTGCCAGCATCATTAATGGCATTAGTTGCAATATTTACTAACGGAATATCATTATCTCCTTGCTCGATTATTTCTACCGAACGATTATCTATAAAATGTCCGGATGCTATACTTTTTGCAGAAAAACCAGAGATTAAATCCAATTTTGGATAGGTGGTAATTCCGAAATAAACTAATAAAGCAAGTAGCCCTAGGGCGAAATATTTAAGAAATTTTTTCATTTGGATTTGAATTGGATTGCAATTTAACAAAATTAACTTTTGATACGTAAAAGATTTCCCACAAAAGACAAAAACGACTATTGGGATTTTTATCCTTTGCATCTTTTTAGGTTCAAATTAAACAATAACAATTATTAACATCTGTTTGGTAGAAATCCACTTCAATTTTATTACTTTTGTATTTAGAAAAATTCTAAATAATAATGTTAGACCTACAAAAAATACGTGCAGATTTTCCAATATTGACTCAAAAAGTGAATGGAAAACCGCTTGTTTATTTCGATAACGGAGCCACCTCGCAAAAACCAAAAGTGGTTATTGATGCAATTACCAAATACTACGAAGAAATCAATGCGAACATCCATCGTGGGGTGCATACGTTAAGCCAATTAGCGACCGATGCTTATGAGGTTTCTAGACGTAAAATTCAAAATCATATTAATGCCAAATTCCCGCACGAAGTAATTTTCACCTCGGGAACTACCCATGCTATTAATGCAGTTGCCAACGGATTTGCTTCAATTTTAAAATCGGGTGATGAGGTTTTGGTTTCGGCCTTGGAGCACCATAGTAATATTGTTCCTTGGCAAATGTTATGCGAACGAACAGGTGCTATTTTGAAGGTAATTCCGATGAATGAAAACGGGGAATTAATTATGTCGGAATACGACAGATTGCTTTCGGATAAAACTAAAATTGTTGCCGTTAATCATATTTCCAATGCTTTGGGAACGATTAACCCAATTGAATATATGATTGAAAAAGCGCACCAATTTGGCGCTGCAATTTTAATTGATGGTGCACAAGCAACACCCCATTTAAAACCTGATGTTCAAGCATTAGATTGTGATTTTTATGTTTTTTCTGGACATAAAATTTGTGGGCCAACTGGGGTTGGAATCCTTTACGGGAAAGAAGCATGGTTACATAAATTACCACCCTATCAAGGAGGAGGCGAAATGATTGCCACTGTTTCTTTTGAGAAAACTACTTATGCCGATTTACCTCATAAATTTGAAGCGGGAACGCCAAATATTGAAGGCGGAATTGTACTTGGAACTGCAATAGATTATCTAAATGGAATTGGTTTTGACAACATTGCTGCTTACGAACACGAATTATTGGTTTATGCAACCGAAAAATTACTACAAATTGAAGGATTAAAAATCTTCGGAACTGCTGTAAATAAAGCGTCTGTAATATCTTTTAATATTGAAGGAATTCATCCTTATGATATTGGCACGATTATAGATAAATTAGGAATTGCAGTACGAACCGGACACCATTGTGCGCAACCTATTATGGATTTCTTTAAAATTCCAGGAACGATAAGAGCAAGTTTTGCCTTTTATAATACTAAAGAAGAAATTGATATCTTTGTAGAAGCCTTACAAAAAGCGAAAATGATGTTGTCTTAAAAAATAAATCTATGAAAACAATTGCACTTTTATTTATCACTCTTTTTATGGCAAAAGGGTGCTCTCAAGAATCTCAAAATGATCTTGCTAATGCGGAAATTGTGTACACCGCAAATACGAGAGGATTTTATCAAAAAATCACTATTCATAACCAAGATATTTCCGTTTCTAAGAATAGAAATGATAAAGGAAATGGGGAAATAACTAAGATTTCAGATACCGATTGGAAAGAGTTAGTTGGTCTTTTTAAATTAGTGAAATTAGATAGTTTAGCAACTTTAAAAGATCCTACTCAAAAACGATTTTATGATGGTGCTGCCATCGCCAATTTAAAAGTTACTTATAAAGAAAAAGAGTACCAAACTTTGGATTTTGATCATGGAGTTCCACCTATTGAAATTGAAAAAATAGTTAATAAAATAGTGTTATTGGCTAATCCCGAATAACAAAAAATATCCCCAGATGACCATCACAGAACTACAAGCAGATATAGTTGATGAATTTTCATTATTTGACGATTGGATGCAACGCTATGAATATATTATCGACTTAGGAAAATCACTTCCCTTAATTGACGAACAATACAAAACGGAAGATAATATTATAAAAGGATGCCAGTCGAAAGTCTGGGTTCATGGTGAATTAATTGAAGATAAAATAGTTTTTACTGCCGATAGTGATGCAATTCTCACCAAAGGAATTATTGCCATTTTAATACGCGTATTTTCCAACCAAAAAGCGACTGATATTTTGGATGCTAATACTGATTTTATTGATGCTATCGGCTTGAAAGAACACCTTTCTCCAACACGTGCCAACGGATTAGTTTCGATGATCAAACAAATAAAAATGTATGCTTTGGCATTTAATGCTAAAAATTAAAAACAATAAATAACGTGAGATTTATTTAGATCTCGCAATGCTATAATTATGGAAGAATTTAAAGATGAAATCAATTTAGGAGAATCGGTTGTAAAAGTTTTAAAAAGTATTTACGATCCAGAGATTCCAGTAGATATATATGAGTTAGGATTGATTTACGATGTGATGATTAATGAAGAAAATGAAGTGAAAGTTTTGATGACCTTAACATCACCAAATTGCCCTGTAGCCGAAACTTTACCTCGGGAAGTGGAAGAAAAAGTAACTAAAATAGACACCATTAAATCTTGTGAAGTTGAAATCACTTTTGATCCACCTTGGAGCAAAGATTTAATGAGTGAAGAAGCAAAATTAGAACTAGGAATGCTTTAATATAGTTAGCACTGAACACAAAAAAAATGGATGAAATAATAAATAAAGTTGCCAATTCTTCACTCGAAGTTTTTGATTTGGAGGATTATTATATTCCTGGAATTCGAACTCAAATTGATTTGGCTCCTTGGCTTTATGAAGGTTTTATTTTAAAAGAAAAAGAGTTCCGTGAAACCTTGAAAAATCATAATTGGGAACAATATCAAGATCATTTTGTTGCTATTCATTGTTCTACCGATGCCATACTTCCTGCATGGGCTGTCATTTTAGTTACAGTTCAAGTTGCTCCATTTGCAAAAAAAGTCATTTCTGGTTCTATCGAAGATATTGAAACTATCTTATACACCGAAATACTATCTACAATTGACTATTCTGTTTATCAAGACAAACCAGTTATTTTAAAGGGCTGTTCCAAAAAGCCAGTACCTCAAATTGCTTATGTTTTAGCAGTTCAAAAACTTCAAAAATATGCCAAAAGTATACTTTTTGGTGAAGCATGTTCTGCCGTGCCACTTTATAAAAGAAGATAATTCCTACAAATTCGCAAACCATCAGATGTATATTGACGATTTTTATTGCTTTTAGTCGAAAAAATTAACACTCTTTTTCTTTCATTTTTATTGTTTTAATTTCGTATTTCCATCTCTTTTTTTAATACTAATTATATAAATATCAGTATTTTAAGTTTTTATTTTAATAATAATTTATTTTTTTATAATAAGAAATAATTTATTTTTTGAATCTTTTTGTGATTTTGGGAGGGTATTATTTTTAAATACATTTGCAAATCAATAAATAAACAAAAAGAACATGAAGAAAATTATTTTCACAATTGCTTTCCTTTTTAGCGTTTGTTTTCTATTTGCACAAAATGCAGAAAAAGAAAATTTAAATCAAAATGAAGTAGCAGCGGCTAGAAAAACAGACAATTTACCTGATGGTTGGAAAAAAAGTGGGAAAGTCACATTTTTATTTAATCAATCTGCTTTTAATAATGCTTGGATGGCTGGAGGAACTTCTAGTATGGCCGGTAATTTTGGGTTAAACTATGATTTTAACTACAAAAAAGGAAACAATGTTTGGGATAACAAATTTATTGCTGCCTATGGTTTAACGAAATTAAAAGGCGCCGAAAGAAATACCAAAACTGATGATCGATTAGAGTTGAATTCACTTTTCGGAAAAAAAGCTTCAGGTGATTGGTATTATTCTGCATTTTTAAATTTTAAAACCCAAATGGATAGTGGTTTTGATCCAACAGGAGCTACTAGAATTTCTCATTTCTTTTCCCCAGCTTATTTACAAGTTGGTCCTGGGATGTTATGGAAAAAAAGCGATAATTTGAAAGTTAATTTTGCTCCAGCAACCTCAAGATTAATTATTGTAGATGGGCAGTTTACAAAGTTAGGCACATCTTTTGGAGTGGAACAAGGAAAAACCATCAGATACGAATTCGGAGCAAGCGTTTCAGGATATTATAAATTGAATTTAATGGAAAATGTATCCATGGAAAACATTTTAAATTTATATTCTAATTATTTAGATAAACCAGAAAACATCGATGTAGATTATCAAATGAATTTAGTAATGAAAGTTAATAAATTTATGTCTGCAAATGTTTCCTTACAAGCTATTTATGATGATAACGCTAATCCTGTTAAATCGGAAATTCAAATAAGAGAAGTATTTGGTTTAGGAATTAACTATACTTTCTAAAGAAAAATATATTTCACAAAAAAGACCTTTTAAATTTTAATTTAAAAGGTCTTTTTTAATTTTAGAATTACTCTTTATCTTCTTCTGCTTCCTCATAATCTGGATATAAGAATTTATTATATGGAAAACGTGTAATGTGAATACTTCGAACGGCTTCGTAAACCGTTTTTCTAAATTCCTCAAAATTTTCTTTATTGGTTGCCGAAATAAACAAAGCCTTATTCTCTCCCATTGAGTGCATCCAAGTTTGTTTCCACTCTTCAAGGGTATAATGCCTTTTAGTTCTTTCGGTTATTAGATCGTCTTCTTCAATAGTTAAATGTTTGTAGGCATCAATTTTATTGAAAACCATAATTATTGGTTTATCATTACTTTTAATGTCTAATAAAATTTTATTAACGGCTTCTATATGGTCTTCAAAATCAGCATGAGAAATATCTACAACATGAAGTAATAAATCAGCTTCTCTAACTTCATCCAAAGTGCTTTTGAAAGATTCTATTAATTGCGTAGGTAATTTCCTAATAAAACCTACGGTGTCCGAAAGAAGAAACGGCATGTTTTTTATCACCACTTTTCTTACAGTGGTGTCTAAAGTAGCAAACAATTTATTTTCAACAAAAACATCGCTTTTTCCAATTGCATTCATTAAGGTAGATTTACCAACATTGGTATATCCTACTAATGCCACTCGAACCATAGCACCACGATTGCCTCTTTGAACAGACATTTGTCTGTCGATGGTTTTTATTTTTTCTTTTAATAGTGCAATTCTATCTCGAACGATACGTCTATCTGTTTCAATTTCAGTTTCTCCAGGTCCACGCATTCCAATTCCACCCTTTTGTCTTTCCAAGTGTGTCCACATTCCAGACAACCTTGGGAGCAAATAGATACATTGTGCCAATTCCACTTGAGTTCTCGCATAAGAAGTTTCGGCTCTTTGGGCGAAAATATCTAATATAAGGTGGGTTCTATCGAGAATTTTGCAATCAATAATTTTAGAAATATTTTTTTGTTGCGAAGGAGAAAGCTCATCATCAAATACAATAGTAGAAATTTCATGCTCTTTGACATAAAGATTTATTTCTTCAATTTTTCCAGTTCCTAAAAAAGTTTTAGGATTTGGTTTGTCCATTTTTTGCCAAAATCTTTTTATCACTTCCCCGCCAGCAGTATAGGTTAGAAATTCTAGTTCATCTAAATATTCTACCAATTTTTCTTCACTTTGGTTTTGAGTTACAATTCCAACAATTATGGTTTTTTCGAAATTTATTTTTTCTTTTTCTAACATAAAAATTTATATCCAACAAAATTAAACAATTGTCTTTGATCTCGGGTATTTTTAGAGAAGAAAGAAACAAAAAAACTATTATTTCACTAATAAATTAAAATTTAACTACTTTTTTCATATTTTTTTTTAAATTTGGAGATTAATATAATGTAACAATACCATAAAACATTAAAATCAATAAATAATAATGAGAAAAATTACCTATTTACTATTCGCTTTATTGTTTTCATTTGTTGGTTATTCACAATTCCCAACCCCTGGAACAGAAGGTTTTGAAAACACTACAGGTCCTGATTTACCTCTTGCAACTGCAGTTTCACCTTGGACATTAGGTACAGGTGTAACTGGAAATCAATGGGCTGTATTTGATAATGGAATCACTACAGGGTCTAAGAAAAGATGGGACAGAATGATTGCAGTTACAACACCGCCTTCTGTCTATGCTGGTTCGCAAGCAGCTTTTATTAATAGAAGACAAAACGGAGGGGCTGGTATAATTTCACAAGATTTCCTTGCTACTCCTTTAGTAACTGTTCCAGCAAATGGTCAATTGACTTTTTATACTAGAACTGGTTATAATGTTGCGGATGCGGTAAGTTATTTAATAAAAATTAACACTACTATAGGAACGCAATCAACTGTTGCTAACTACACAAATACAGTTCAAGCATGGGATCAAACTAATATAGTTACTCCAGCTACCTATAATATATACGAACAAAAAACAGTTGATCTTTCAGCATATGCCGGGCAGCAAGTTTATATCGCTTTTGTTAGAGTATTTAATCAACCAACGGCTTCTTTAGGTGGAAATAGCTGGTATATCGATGAAGTAAAATTAGTACAACAATGTACACCGCCTTCTAATTTAAGTGCAACTGGCATTACCCAAAATAGCGCTAATTTAAACTGGACCAATCCTAGTGGTTCTTCTTCTTGGGAAATAGAAATAGTTAATACATCTGCAGGAGGACTTCCTACTGGTCTCGGAACAGTTTATAGTGGTACATTGCCATATACCCCAACTGATCTACTTCCAGCTACTGGTTATGGATATTATGTAAGATCTAAATGTCCAGATAGCGATAGTGTTTGGGTAGGACCTTTTAATTTTACAACTCTAACTCCTGGATTATATTGTGCATCTGCAATAATAATACCACCTGCTTTACCTTATAGTACGGATGATACTACAGCTAACTATAGCGATACTACTGATGTTACTCAACCAGTTGCATGTGCGGGAACCGCAACCAATTACATGACTGGTAATGATGTGTTTTATTCTTATACTGCAGATACTACGGGCGCAATTAGTATTACTTTGACTCCAACAGGATCTGTAGCAACAAATTCTGGTATCTTTGTATACCAAAGTTGTGCTAATGTAGGGGTAACCTGTTTAGCTGGTGTAGCAAATGCAACTGCGGGAATTAGAAATATTCCAAGTATGAATGTTACAGCAGGACAAACTTATATAATTGTACTTTCATCAAATTCAGCTACACAAACATATCCATACAATTTATTAATACAACAATTAAATTGTGCTCAACCAACAGCTTTAGCTGTTTCTAACACAACTGCAACTGGAACGGAATTATCTTGGAACAGTCCAACTTCTAGTTCATGGGAATATGAAGTTCAGCCTGCTGGTTCAAGTGTACCTGCAGGATCAGGAACTACTACACCTTCTAGCACCAATACTCCAGTTACTGGTTTAACACCAGATTCTCCTTATCAATATTGGGTAAGAGCAGATTGTGGTGACGGAACTTTTAGTGCTTGGTCTGGTCCATTTTTATTTAATACAGCAGTAGCACCTCCAGTTTGTGATGGACAATTTGTAGATGATGGTGGTCAAGCGGGCAATTATCCAAACAATTCAACGAACGTAATTAATACAATTTGTCCTACCGCAGGAAATCAAGTTACAGTTACTTTCACGGCATTTAATACGGAATTAAATAATGACACTCTAAAAGTTTATGATGGTAATAGTATAACAGGTACTTTATTAGGAACTTATTCAGGTACTACTATTCCTGCACCAATTACTTCATCCTCACCAGACGGCTGTTTAACTTTTGTATTTAACTCTAATGCAACTACATCTTCTACAGGATGGGTTGCTAATGTTACTTGTACTCCTGCACCAGCTTGTCAGAAACCAATTTTGTTAACAGCGCCTACTGTTCAATATAATTCAGTTACACTAGCGTGGACACAGCCGGCAAATCCGGATACTACTGTTGCAAGCGCATGGGAAGTTGTAGCTTTACCATGTGGTTCTCCAGCTCCAACTGCAAGTACCACACCTGTAATTTCAGCATCTTCAAATCCGTTTACTGTTACAGGTTTATCACCCTTAACTTGTTATGATTTTTATGTAAGAGCAGTATGTTCTAATAATAGTGCATGGGTAGGTCCAGTAACTGGTACAACTCCAATTGCTCCTCCAATTTGTGGCGGAAATTTTGTAGATACTGGAGGTGTATCTGGAAACTATGCTAATAATGCAAATAACACAACAACAATATGTCCAACAGTTGCAGGGGATCAAGTTACTGTAACTTTTACAGCATTTAATACACAATTAAATTTAGATGTATTAAAGGTATATGATGGTAACTCTGCTTCAGGTACTTTATTGGGTACTTATTCCGGAACATTAATTCCACCAGCAATTACTTCATCTTCTCCTAATGGATGTTTAACATTTGTATTTACATCAAACGGAAGTACAACTAATTCAGGTTGGATTGCAAACGTTGCTTGTGCTCCAGCACCTGCTTGTCAAAAACCGATTGTTTTATCTGCGCCTACTGCTACAGTATTATATAACTCAGTTACATTAAATTGGATTCAACCTGCAAATCCTGATACTTCAGTTGCTACTGCTTGGGAAGTAGTTGCATTACCATGTGGTTCTCCTGCTCCAACAACAAGTACTACTCCAGTTTTAACCGCAACTACTAATCCATATACAGTAACAGGATTGAGTCCTTTAACTTGTTATGATTTTTATGTAAGAGCAGTATGTTCTCCAACAAGTTCTAGCTCATGGACCGGACCAACAACTGCTACAACACCTATTTCTCCACCTATTTGTGGAGGTAATTTTGTTGATCCAGGAGGAATTTCAGGAAACTATGCAAATAACGTTATTGGATCAACTACTACAATTTCCCCAGTTACTGCTGGAGATCATGTAACCGTAACTTTTACAGCATTTAGTACCGAATTAAATAATGATATTTTACAAGTATATGATGGAATTGGAACAACGGGAACTTTATTGGCAACTTATTCTGGTACCACAATTCCACAACCAATTACATCGTCTTCTCCAGAAGGTAGTTTAACTTTTGTCTTTACTTCTAACGGAAGTACAACTGCAGCAGGTTGGTTAGCAAACGTTTCTTGCGCACCATCTCCAGCATGTCAAAAACCTATTGTTTTAACTGCGCCATCTGCTACAGTATTGTATAATTCAGTTACATTAAACTGGATTCAACCTGCAAATCCAGATACTTCAATTCCTACAGCTTGGGAAGTAGTAGCTTTACCTTGTGGTTCTCCTGCTCCAACAGCAAGTACAACTCCGGTGATAACTGCATCCACTAATCCATATACAGTAACGGGTTTAAATCCTTTAACTTGTTATGATTTTTATGTTAGAACAGTATGTTCCCCTACAAGTTCTAGTACTTGGACAGGTCCTGTATCTGCTACAACACCAATTGCTCCACCAATTTGCGGAGGTAACTTTGTAGATCCAGGAGGAATTGCAGCAAACTATGGTAATAATATTACTGCAGCTACTGGTACAACTACAATTTGTCCTACAGCAGGAAATCAAGTTACAGTAACCTTCAGTGCATTTAATACAGAATTAAATAATGATATTTTAAAAGTATATAGTGGTACTGGAACTACAGGAATTTTATTAGGAACGTATTCTGGAACTACTATACCACAACCTGTTACTTCGGCTTCTCCAGACGGTTGTTTAACTTTTGTATTTACCTCTAATGGTTCAACAACAGCATCTGGTTGGTTAGCAAGTGTAACTTGTGCACCAGCACCAGCTTGCCAGAAACCAGTTGTACTAAACACACCTAATATTCAAAGTACCGCAGTAACTTTAAGTTGGACACAACCTGCAAATCCTGATACTTCAGTCCCTTCAGCTTGGGAAGTAGTTGCATTACCATGTGGTTCTCCTGCTCCTACTGCAAGTACTACCCCGGTAATATCTGCAACAACTAATCCATTTACAGTAATTGGATTAAGTGTTTCTACTTGTTATGATTTTTATGTAAGAGCAGTATGTTCTCCTACAAGTTCTAGTTCATGGACAGGACCAAAAACTGTAACGACAACACCTTGTGATAATGCTTGTACCTATACTTTCACTGTTTCGGATTCTTTTGGAGATGGATGGAATGGTAACACAATGAGTGTTATTCAAAACGGAATTACGGTTGCAACTTTAACTGGTCCAACCGCAGCACAAGGAACTGCTCCACAACAAGTTCCTGTAACTTTATGTCCTGGAGTATTCCAATTGTTTTGGAATGCAGGAGGTAATTTCCCTAATGAAGTTGCTATATCTATAACAAGTTTTTTAGGAGAAGTTATTTATACGCATGCTTCTGGTACTGGTTTACAAAACACTTTATTGTTTAGTGATAATACTATATGTACACCACCAACATGTCCAAAACCAACTTTAGTTTCTGCAGGTTCTACCTCATTAACTACTGCAACAGTTTCTTGGACTCAAAGTGGTCCTGCAACACAGTGGGAAATTATTTATTTACCACAAGGTTCACCAGCACCTTTACCAGGCGCATCTGGAACTATGGTATTTTCTAATCCAGCAACACTTACGGGTTTAACTGTTGGAACATTTTATGATGTATATGTAAGAGCCGTTTGTACTCCTACAGATTCTAGTTTTTGGACAAATGCTACTCCTTTATATATTAATCCACCTTTACCAAACTGTGCTGGAGTTAATTTAAATTTAACTACTACTAGTCCTGGTCAATTGGATATTTGTCCAGATAATAATTGTGTTAATTTAACAGCTAATTATACCGATTCTTATGATACTTCTTCGTATAATGTATACTCAACTCCTTATTCACCACCATTCCCTTTTACAGGAGGTACACAAGTATCAGTAAATATTGATGATGTTTGGTCAGGAGATTTACCAATACCATTTAAATTCTGTTTTTATGGTGTTCCTTACAATGCTTTAAATATTGGTTCTAATGGTGTAGTAACGTTTAATACTCACGCGGCGGGATCTAATTGTCCTTGGGCTTACACAGCGCAAATACCAAGTCCTACTTTCCCAATTTTAAATGCAATTTATGCACCATACCAAGACACTAATCCGAGTATAGTAACTCCACCTGCGCAGCCAAATATTAATTACCAAGTTTTAGGTATTGCTCCTTGTAGAGTTTTTGTAATTAACTTTAGTAAAGAAGCGCAATTTAG
Organism: Flavobacteriaceae bacterium; assembly: GCA_947451525.1. Taxonomy (GTDB): domain Bacteria; phylum Bacteroidota; class Bacteroidia; order Flavobacteriales; family Flavobacteriaceae; genus Flavobacterium. Next base: position 170,661 of record CANFZM010000001.1, on the reverse strand, counting down.
TTGTGCTAATAATGTTGGGCTTCAAACCAGTCAGTTAGTATTATATGAAACATCTAATGTAATTGATATTTATGTTCAAGATAGAACTTCTTGTACTACCTGGAACTCAGGAAGTGGAGTAATTGGTATTCAAAATGCTGCAGGAACTAATGCAGTTGTTCCTCCAAATAGAAATACAGGAACTTGGGAAGCACATAATGAGGCATGGAGATTTTTACCAAGTGGCGCATCTAATGTTACTTTCCAATGGCTTCAAAACGGAGCACCTCTAACACCAAATTTAAGTACTACTGTGTGTCTTACTCAAGATACTAATATGACCGCACAAGCTACTTATACTGCATGTGATGGAACTCAAGTAATAAAATCGGAAAATGTGTTGTTACATTTATTAACACCTGTAACTCCTACATTTACACAAATACAACCATTATGTCAAGGGGTTACTGCGCCAATTTTGCCAACAACTTCTAATAATACAACAGGCATAACTGGAGTTTGGTCTCCTGCCACTATTGATACTTCTGTAACAGGAACTATAACTCATACTTTTACACCTGCAACAGGGCAATGTGCAGTTCCAACAACTATGAATGTTACAGTAAACAATAGTATTACTCCAATATTTACTACCCCTGCTCCAATTTGTTCAGGAGCAACGGCTCCAGTATTGCCTTCATCATCTAGTAATGTTCCTCCAATAACTGGAGTATGGTCTCCGTCGATAGTAAGTAATACTGCTTCGGCAACTTATACCTTTACACCAGATGCAGGTCAATGCGCAGTCACAACTACGCTAGACGTAACAGTTAACACTAACTGTGCTTTAGGAAGTTATGCAAGTGCAGTTTGGTTAACCAATTGTGCTACTTCTAACTTCTTTAATACAGTTGGATCAGGCGCAGATATTATAGGACCAATTGGAAATGTTTTCCAAAATTCTAATTTAGGTACTTATGTTCAAAACTCTAATTCATTAATTTTAAGAGGGGCAGAAGTCAAAACATTCAAATCTCCTTCTGCAAATGTTTGTAGTGCAAGATTGAATTATAGAATTTATCCTGCATCTACGACACCAGGTACTTTTCAAATCATGGATTTACCATTCTTTGACAACTGTTCTGGAGGTTCATTCCCATCTGGAGGGCCATGTAATACAGGGGATCAAAAATGGCATAGAGTTGTTGCCGATGGAACTACAACACCATATTCTCCGGTTAATTTAACGGCTTATGCACCAGGAAATTATGTAATTCAAATTTATTATGATATCTCTGGAAGTACATCAAATCCTGCCGGATGTGATGAAAACATCCTAATAGATAACAATGGAGCATATTATACCGCTACATTTACTATTCAAGCACAACCAGTTTATGCAAGTACTAACCCTACTACTTGTAGTGGTACTAATGGTACTATAACAATATCTGGTTTGGCTCCAAGTACAACTTATGCGATATCTTACCAACAAGGATCTACTCCTGTTGGACCATTAACTTTAACTTCTAACAATTCTGGAGAAATAGTTATTTCTGGATTAAATGCAGCAACATATTCAAATTTCTCTATAACACTAAATAGTTGTGTATATCCTTATGTAACTCCTATAGTTTTAGTAGACCCTAGTTTACCAACAGTTACAGTTAACAGTCCAACAGTTTGTGCAAATCAAACAGCAACTGTTACAGCAACGCCTGGAACTCCTGGAACTTACAGTTATGCTTGGACTATTCCTGTAGGAGCAATTCCTCCTGGGAACGTTGCTACTTTTACAACTTCTGTTCAAGGTGTTTATTCAGTAATAATCACGAATACTATTACAGGATGCTCTAGCACTAGTGGTTCTGGAACTGTAACGATTATTGCACTTCCAACAGTTACGGTTAATAGTCCTACAGTTTGTCAAGGTCAAAACGCGACAGTTACGGCTGTACCATTACCAACTGGAATCTATTCTTATTCTTGGACTTATCCAATAGGTGCAACAGATCCTGGCAACGTTGCAAGTTTCAATGCAACTGTTGGGGGAGTATATTCAGTTATTGCAACAAACAGTACTACTGGATGTTCAAGTACTAGCGTATCTTCTACAGTAACTATCAATCCTGTACCAGTTGTAACAGTTAATAGCCCTACAATTTGTGGGGGAGTTGCAACAGTTACTGCTACTGTTACTACACCAGGTACTTATACATATACTTGGACTGTACCAGCAGGAGTTACTCCTCCTGGAAACGTAGCAAGTTTTACAACTACGGTTTCAGGTGTTTATTCTGTTGTTGTAAATAATGTAAGTAGTTTATGTAATACAGGTTTTGATAATCCTATTGGGGTTCCAACTGGTGGATCATTATTTGTTAATCAAACTAATTTTGCTTGTTGGAAAACAACTGCATCTGACGGAATGATTGAAGTTTGGTCTTCAGGTTTTCAATCAACTCCTTCTTATTCAGGAACTCAGTTTATTGAACTAAATGCAAATCAAGTTTCCACCCTTTACCAAGATATTAGTGTTTTACCAGGTTCAACAGTAAATATTTCGTTTGCTCACAGAGGTCGTTTCAGTGGAACTGATGTAATGCGAGTAGAAATAGGACCTATCGGCGGACCATATGTTAGTTTAGGATTGTTTTCAGCTACGCCTGCTGCTTGGGTTTATAGTACTGTTCCTTATACTTTCCCAAATAATAGTAATTCTAATTATTCACTTCGTTTTGTATCTGTAAGCGCTGGTACATCAGATTTAACTGTTGGAAACTTTATAGATGCTATTTCTATGACAACAGCTAACTGTCCAGCAACTGCTTCAGGAACGGTAACTATTAATTCTGTAATTATCCCAACATTTGCCACAATTGCTCCAATTTGTTCTGGAACAACGGCTCCTGTATTGCCTACATCTTCGAATAATACTACGCCAATTGTTGGTGTATGGTCTCCGGCTGTAATTAATACTACTGTAGCGGGTACTACTCCATATACATTTACTCCTAATGCAGGACAATGTTCTCAACCAATAACTATAAACGTTACTGTTAATTCAGTTCCTACTCCTACAGTTGTAGTTGTAACACAACCTACTTGTGCTACACCAACAGGAACTGTTGAAGTTACTTCACCTATTTCAAGTTTAGGAACATTGCCTACAGATTTATTTATATCAGAGGCTACCGATTCAAATTCTGGATCTCTATCCTATGTTGAAATATATAATGGTACTGGTTCATCTATTAATTTATCTAATTATACTATTAAAACGGCAAATAATGGTGGAGCTTATGGTTTCAGTTTGCCTTTAAACAATGTTTCCTTAGCAACAGGCGCTACTTATGTAGTTGCCTTAGGTAATGATAATTCTTGTCCTTTAATTCCCGGAGGTGACGGATCTTTAGGAGCACAAAGTAGTGGCTCAGGATCTGTTAACTTCTCAGTTAATGGAAATGATCATTATGCTCTTTTTAATGGTACAACTCTTATAGATAGTTGGGGAACTTTTGGAGCTAACAATTGGGCACCATCAAGTGTTGGTACTGAAGGAGCAGATTTTAGAAGAAAAACTACTGTTTCTCCACTTCCAAACGCTACTTACAATAATAATGATTGGGATATTTTAGATTATGCAGGTAGTGCAATTTGTGCTAACAATGATTATTCTAATATAGGTTTATATACTTTAAACACTACCACTTCTAATTACCATTACAGTGTAGATGGTGGGCCTTACCAAACTAGTCCAATATTTACTGGATTAACTCCTGGAACGCATAATATTACTGTACAAGATACAGTAACTGGATGTATCTCAGTTGTAGTTCCTATTACTTTGGATACACCGGTACTTAATCCATCGGTTACAACTTTTAGTTATTCTACCCCGGTTTGTATCAATGTTTCACCAACGTTAACACCTAATACTTCTGCTGCAGGTTTTACAACAGGAGGAACATATACGTTAACTTCTGGAACTGGTTTAAGTGTTAATGCAACTACAGGTGTAGTTAACTTAACTACTGCTTTACCTGGAACTTACCAAATTACTTATTCAGTAATTGCGAATCCAGCATTATGTTTGCAAGCAGGCAGCACACCATTTACTTTAGTAATTAATGCACTTCCAACAGTTACTGTTAATAGTCCTTCTGTTTGTGCAGGACAAAATGTAGTAGTAACTGCAACTCCCGGAATAACTGGAACTTATTCATATTCTTGGACTGTACCAGCAGGTGCAACTAACCCAGGGAATGTTGCTACTTTTCCTGCAACTGTTGCAGGTTCTTATTGTGTTGTTATTACTAATACTACAACTGGATGCTCTAGCATAAGTGCTTGTGGAACGGTAACAATAAATCCTTTACCAACTGTTACAGTTAATAGCCCATCTGCTTGTGCTGGTCAAAATGCAGTAGTTACTGCTTTACCAGGATCTGTAGGGACTTACACTTATAATTGGAGTGTTCCAACAGGTGTAACTAACCCAGGGAATGTAGTTTCTTTTAACGCTACTGTATCAGGAACGTATACAGTTACAATTACTAATGCTTCAGGATGTACAAGTTTATCTGCTTCTAGTACGGTAACTATTAATGCTAATCCTGTTGTAACGGTAACGAATGATACTATTTGCCAAGGTGCAACGGCAACAATACATGCCACACCAAGTACCGCAGGTAACTATACTTATGCATGGTCTGGACCTGCTGGATCTAACCCTGGTACATCTGCAACTGTTACTACAACTGTTGCCGGAACCTATAATGTAACAATTACAAATACAGTTACAGGTTGTGTTAGCGCTAGTGCTTCTGGAACGGTTACCTTTATTCCTGCCTTTTATTTTACTCTTAATGGTGAATGTATAGATAATAAATTCACATTAGAAGTTATTCCAACTAACAATTCATTTGATGTAAATGGTACTAATACAAATTTTGCTTGGACATTAAATCCTTCTACAGCAACTATTGGTACTAATTCAACATTTGATGCAACTACTTATATTGGAAGTTTGACAACTCCATCTCCATTACCTGTTACTTTCTCTGTAACTGTGAATGTTAACGGATGTATTCAAACGCATAACATCATGGTAGATAGAATTTATTGTGATATCCAAAGAGGTATTTCTCCTAATAATGATACTAAAAATGACTTCTTCGATTTAAGATTGATGAATGTTCAACAATTAGAAATCTTTAATAGATACGGAACGAAAGTGTATTCTAAAATGGAATATACCAACGAATGGATTGGACAATCTAATACGGGTAATGAATTGCCTGACGGAACTTATTACTATGTGATTGATTTTAAAAACAATCAGCCTAGCAAAACAGGATGGATTTATATTAACAGAGATTCTAAATAATTAGTAACGTAAAAATGAAAAATCTTCATAAAATGAAAAAAACATATTTCCTAATTGCGTTAGCATTATTGACTTTTGTGGATGTAAAAGCGCAGCAAGACCCTCAATATACACAATATATGTATAACATGAGTATTATGAACCCGGCTTATGCGGGTTCTAAAGAGAACATGACAGGTGGGGTTCTTTATAGAAAACAATGGGTAGAAATAGAGGGTGCTCCTACCACAGGTACTTTCTTTATCAATAGTCCTGTTGGAAAAAATGTTGGTTTAGGAATGTCTGCTATTAATGATAAAATTGGTCCTGTAGAAGAAACCAATGTTTATGCCGACTTCTCTTATACCTTAAATCTTGGTGGTGATCGTAGATTAGCATTTGGTTTAAAAGGTGGGGGGACGTTCCATAAAGTAGGTTTGTTATCAGAAATTGGAAATGGTCACGTTCCCGATTTAGATGATCCTGCCTTTAAGGAAAACTCTAGCAAATCCTTTTTAAACATGGGTACAGGTTTCTTTTATTATACTAATAAATACTATGTTGCTGTTTCGGTACCCAATATGTTAAAATCTACTTATTTAGATTATAACGGAAGACGTTTTGGAACAGAAACTTTGCATTATTTCATTACTGGTGGTTATGTTTTTGATATCAATCCGGATCTTAAATTTAAACCATCTACCATGATTAAGTCTGCACTTAATGCTCCGGTATCTGTAGATTTATCTGCTAACTTTTTGTTCAATGATAAATTTGAAGTAGGTGGTACTTATAGATTACAAGATTCCTTCGGCGCTATGGTTAATTATGCTGTTAGTCCAAGTTTGAGAGTTGGGTATGCTTATGACCATATAGTTTCTGATTTAAATATTACAACACCATCTTCTCATGAGATTATGATTTTGTTTAATTTGAATTTCCCGAAAAAAGTATCCCAATCTCCAAGATATTTCTAACATAAACCATAGTATAAAAATGAAAAATCTATATATAGTATTAAGTTTTTTTGCAATAAGTAGTTCTATTATTGCTCAAAACCAAGACACCAAAATCGCTGATAAATTATTCCAGAGATACGAATACGTTAAAGCGATTAAGGAATATCAAAAATTGGTTGATGATGGCAAAGCCGATGGTTATGTTTACAAGCAATTGGCAGACACTTATTATAATATGTTTAATACTGCAGATGCAACTAAATGGTATGCCAAAGCAACCTTAACTGCTCAAGATGCAGAAACATATTTTAGATATGCACAAATGCTTAAATCCAACGGTAAATATGAAGAGTCTAATAAGCAGATGGCTAAGTTTGCTGCTTTGGCTCCAAATGATTTAAGAGCAAAATCATTTAAAGAAAATCCTAATTATGTGCCTAAATTAGTACAAGGAGTTACTTATACAGTTGCTTCTTTACCTATCAGCTCTGATAAATCAGATTTTGGTGCTGTTATGTATGATAAAATTCTTTATTTTACTAGTGCCAGAAATGGTTCTAGAAAAAATTATGGTTGGAGCGGTGAACCATTTTTAGATGTTTATACTTCTATTATGGGTGATTCTGGAACTTTTTCAGAGCCAACTCCTTTAACTTCTATTAATCATAAACGTCATGATGGTCCTGTAACTATTAGTAAAGATGGAAACACGATGTATTTTTCTAGTGATAGTTTTAGAGAAGGACTTTTTGAAAAAGACAAAAACAATCATCTTAAATTAGGAAAGAATAATTTATATGTTGCTACCAAAGCGGGTGACGCATGGACTAATATTAAGCCTTTACCTTTTAACAGTAAAGATTATTCATTAAGTAATCCAAGTTTAAGTAGAGATGGTAAAACACTTTACTTTTCTTCTAATATGCCTGAAAGTATTGGTGGTGTTGATATTTGGAAAGTTTCTGTTAATGGAAGTGAATTTGGAAAACCAGAAAATTTAGGGACTAAAGTAAATACTGAAGGTAACGAAAGTTTCCCATTCATTGCAGATGATAATACTACTTTATATTTTGCATCAAGTGGAAAACCTGGATTAGGTGGTTTGGATATTTTTCAAATTGATCTTGCAAAAGGCACGGAAGCAGTTAATATGGGTAAACCATTAAATACTGAAAAAGATGATTTTGACTTTACATTTAATAAAGAAAAAAATGTAGGTTTCCTTTCTAGTAACAGAAATGGTACTGATGATATTTTCTTGGCTACACCAGTATGTTCTGTTGATTTACTTGTTGTTGTTACTAATGCTAAAACAGGCGAAATCTTGGCGGATGCTAAAGTTGCGATTTTAGATGCTAAAAACAATATCATTGCTACCGAAACTTCTAACGCTAAAGGAGAAGTTAATTTCAAAATTGAATGCGATACTCCTTATTCTATTCAAGCATCTAAAGAAGGATTTGAAGGAAATGTATTTGCTGTTGCAAAAAGTAAAGGACCAACTGCTAAATTGCCAGCACCGTTGCAGCCTATTGACGTAATTATTACTCCTGTTGCTATTATATTACAACCAATTTATTTTGAATTTGACAAAAGTAATATCACGCAACAAGGTGCATTTGAGTTAGACAAATTAGTTCAAGTAATGAATAGTAATGATAAGTTAGTTATTTTTGCTAAATCACATACAGATAGTAGAGGTAGCGACGAATACAACTTATCTTTATCAGAAAGAAGAGCTCAAGCAACAGTTCAATATGTAATTTCTAAAGGAATTCCTGCAGAGCGTATTACTGGAAAAGGATTTGGCGAAACTGAGCCTGTAGTTCCTTGTAAACCATGTACTGAAGAAGAATATGCTAAAAACAGACGTTCAGAATTCTTGATTGTTAAATAAAGAATTTATTTTAAATAGTAAACGCCTTGTTAGAAATAACAAGGCGTTTTGTTTTTAGGCTTTTTTAAGGGCAGTATTTTTTTTACACCAATACTTGTTGGTTTACGCAAAGTAATTCGCTTATTTTTCTCAGAAACCATGCTTATGCTAATTAATTATAAAGTTTGTAAACATCTTTAATGTTGCTTTAATTAAATTAGGTTATTTTTACTAAAGCAGGATACTTGAAGCTTTAAGATTTGCCCTCTATAAACCAAACAAGAATAAACCTCCAAAATTTTATATACAAATGGTTTTAAGAAATAGGATTTAACCATTAGGATAAAAAGGGAATTGGTTGACTAGATGGAATTTTATAAATTTCTTGTACAAATGGTAATGATGAGTGCTTATTTTAAATAATTGATATTAGTGAACCGGTCTTAACACAAACGTTCTATAGTTATTTATACATATCGAATATTCTTAGGTGTTTTTAATAATAGGGGAGTTCACCTACTCTAAACCTTTCGCTTTGTTCTTGTTAAGAAAGGGAATTTTACAAATTTTGGTAACGTGTATAAATTAGAAGCAGATATTTTAAGTTTCATAATTGGAGGGATTAATATTCCTGATTATGAAGGAGAGAAATTATTGTTGGTTGGAGATTTTATTTTCATTATTTTAAATTGTTAAATTAACGCTCAAAGCATTTGGGGTTATTTGGATCAAATTATTTTAGAAATTGACAGGAATTACACAAAGGGAACAAATGTAAGCCTATACTAGCGGAGTTTATTAACTACAAATGCCATCAATAAAAAAAGCTGTTCCTTTAGGAACAGCTTTTTAATTTATAAATATAAGTAAGTCTTAGTTTACTAATATGTTATCTATATCAATGGTAGTTGTAACAGGAGGTCCTGTTGAAATGTTAGTACCAGTATATTCAAAGATAAAATATCCATTACCAGTTACAGTAGCAGGAATGTTATAGGTTAATGCTGTTAAAACTACATTAGCGCTAGGCATTGGTTGGCTGAAACTAGAAGAGATATCGTATAAAGTAGCATTTTTAATATTCATTCCAGGAACGTAATCAGAACTTCTGTATACTTTCAATCCAGTAGAATTAGTGAAATAGGTTACTTTTAAATCAAATTTAAAGGTACTCGCAGCATCCATGTTTACAGGGACTACAAAATAAGATTTATTGTTTTCTACAGCACCACCGTAAGATGACATTTCTAAAGCACCCGAAACTATTTTCCATTTTTTAGTTCCAATAGGAGAGAAATTTAAATATTTAGGAAATGAAATCTGACTAGTAACTGCAGTTGCAAAACTTTCGTTCAACGTGCTAAAGTAATTGTAACTTCTAGCAGCAGTAAGTTTGAAATCATTTTCAGTACGAACTAAAAATTGATAGTCAGAATTGTATTTAGTCATTACTCCTCTTATGCTTCCTCTTCCAGAAGGTACATTTCCAACTGAGAATGGTGCATATTGGCTAACTCTACAATATTTATTTACAGTTGGAGTAATATCTCCAATAGTGTTATCTATTATAGTATGGTTAGTTGCATAACCACCGTTGTCAACATCAAAATAAGTTCTTGCTATAGAGTTATCTGAAAATGAAGTATTGTCAATTTCAATTAATGTATTTAAATTGGCATTGGCTAAAGCTTGCGCTAAGGTCATGTGTCTTACAAAAGTATCTTCAGCAACAATAGTTTCTGATGGGAACAAAAAGTTGTTTAAATCAAATTTAGAAATTCCAGAAATTCCAGTAGAAGAACTAGAATCTAAAACTCCAATTAACATTGATCCAAAAACTATTCCTCTTGCTAAACCATTAAGTTTAATATACACTTTTCTTCCAGGAGTAAAACCGTCTGCAAAAAGCATTGATTTATCTACAGATACACTAAATCCAATAGGAGCCGAAGCATCTGTTGGGATAGTTTGAAACGAAATAGATTTGTAAAAATTACCAGCCGCATCGTTAGAAGTAACGTATGCTTCAATAGTGTCATCGGCAGTATACAAAGTAGGGGTTGCAGAAGTCGCTGTAACTATTGCAGCAACGGTTTTATTAGTTGCAAGGGTATACGTTTGTATTTGTTGCGTTTCGGTCTTGTAAGTTTTGTCGCTATCTGTACATCCAGTAAAAACTAGTGATGAAAGAGTAACAAACAATAAAGATTTAATTATATTTTTCATATTTTCTTGTTATTTGATATTAATAAAAAACTCTAACATTATCTATTTGGTAACCACCAGATAAAGAAGTAGTTCCTTTTACTTTAAATGCAAAATGCAAAGTTCCAGTATATTTAGATAAATCAATTAAACCTGAATTCACATAAACATATTTAGTAGAATCTTGTGTTGGGCAAGTGAAGTTAACTTTTGTCCAACTTGCGTTGTTAAAATTAACACCATCATAATCACTAGAAACATAAAGTTCTAAAGAGTTTTCTAAACTGTGAACATAACCATCTTGACAAGATTGGAAATAAAGTTTTTCACCACTTTGATTATCCATGTTTAATGCTGGTGAAATTAACCAAGATACATTAACTGGTTGTCCAGAACCGTAAGAACTGAATTGAGCATAACCATCTCCTTTATAAATTCCTACACTCCATAGTTTGGTCCCAGTTTGTGCATAAGTAATCCAACCGCTATTGGTTAGATTAGAATCATTAAAATTCTCTGCAAGCAATGTGTTTAGAGGAGTATCAACAGACGCATCACTGTCTTTTGTACAACCAGTCACTAAAATTGCCATAATTGCCATAAAAAATAGACTCTTAAATTGAATTGATTTCATAATGTCTTTAATTAAAAATTAATATATAAGTTTAAGAAATAAGTTCTACCATAACCATAGAAATATTTCGGAGCAAATGCAGGATGCCCACTAGAAACATCTTGGTTCATTTGAGTAAAATTAGAGTTTCTTGCTTGTTCAAAACCACCTGTTTTGTATGCAACATTCAATACATTGTTTACACTTGCAAATAATCCAATCATTTTAGTATTTATTTTCCAAGATTTACCTCCTGTTAAGTTTAACAAAGTGAAATCATTAAATTTTTCTTGTTTTAATAACTCTTGACCTCTTGTTAAAGTTGCATCGCTAGCAGGAACTCCTGGTGCAAGTGCAGCATCGTCATAAAAACGAGCAGTTCTTGTAATAGGAGCAACATCAATATAATTAGCTCCAAGATAGTTGATGTTAGCACCAATCCACCAGAATTTAGGATCTCTATATTCTAAACCAAATGAAGCCGCTTGTTGAGGCATTCCAGATTGTTTGTAATTTTTTAGGTTTGCTTCACCGTAATTTATTACTGGTTTTGTGTTAGTAGCAGTTGCCAAAGCATCTTCGTTTAAAGTAACATTTGGATTATTATCATAAATGTATTCACCATAAGCAGCAGTTAAAGTTGCTTTTAATGTAGAAGTGATTGGGTATTCCATTCCAAACTCTAAACCTAAATTTCTTTTATTAATATGAGTAACCGTTTCTGCAACAAAAGCGTTACTTTCATTAGCAGTAGTTGTTGGGTCATCTATACCTGCTCCGTCTCCAAAGAAGAATGCAGTTTCGGTTTGATTTTGAATTTTAGAATAATAAGCAGTTAATCTTGCTTTTAATTTTGGTGCACTAATAATATAACTTGCATCCAAACTAGAAATGGTCTCATTAGTAATACCATCAACGACATTGTTATTTACACGAGCATTATTAAATACGTTTCTTAAAGAAGGAGCTTTAGACATGTATGCGCCATTAAAATTCAAGAATTGTCTCCCTGTAATTTTGTAAGTTAAACCACCTTTAAAACCAAAGTTATCAAAGCTTAATTTTTCACTTTTACCATAAGAATTGTTTGGATAATATCCGTTTTTATACAATCCATCTCTTTGGTATTCGGAACGAGAATAAGACTGAGCTACATAAAAATCTACTTTTTTATAATTGAATTTAAATTGTGTAAAAGCATCAATATTATTAGAAGTTAAATTGTAGTTGTAACCAAATGTGTCTCCAACACCAATAACTCTATTAGGATTGTTTAAATCTGATTGTTGTTGATTTAAACCAAGTCCAAAAAGAGTAACATCTTTAAAGTAACTCCCTCCTAATAGATCCAACATGTTTTGGAAATTATGAGAATTTAAATTTCTATAAGTTGCACCACCATTAAATAAAATATGATCTGCCAATTGAGAACTTAAAATAGTGTTTGCAGTGAATAATTTATCATCGGTACGGTCTTCATACAATGTATAAAAACTATGTCCATCTCCACTGTTTTGATTAGAATAAATCATTTTATTCCAATTTAATTGTCCATCAGCAAGAAAATTAGCACTTGCTTGATTAGCTTCTGCATATTCTGGAGCTAACACTCCATTGCTATCGTAAGTAGATAGAAAATAACTTGGTAAACTTTTGTAATAAGTAGGATCTGGATTATCAGCTCCTTGGTAAGTTAATCTTGTATTTCCAATTTTTCCAAATTGATAGGATACAGTTGTAGTGATATTGCTTTTTGGAGTAATTTTCCAATAATCGGATAACATAAAAATTGGTTCTTCAACTGTTTTCACTCTTGAGTTTCTAGCTCTGCCATCCTGAAAACCCCAGTATGAATTGTACTTTTCTCCTTTTAAGTCATTAACTTCTTGTGTGTTTGGTGAATTTTTACCTCTATTATTCTGTCCATATATAGTAGTTAGGTTAAGACTGTGTTTGCTGTTGATTTTTTTTTCAACACTTGCAAAGAAAGAATTAGCACTGTAAGTAGTTCCTTCAAAGTAACCTTCGTTAGCAAAACGTCTAGACGCAGAAACAACATAAGCCCAACCATCTTTTCGCATACCGGAAGCGGTAGTACCCATAATTCTTCCTGTGTAATTGGTATTAGTTCCTGCCATAGAGATTCTATTTCCAGGACGATATAATGATGCTCTTGTGTTAATTTCATCTGTTCCTAATATTCCTCCAAAAGTATAATCTGAAGGAGCTGAACCATTAGTATATTCTTGATTTCTAGTAGCATCGTTTAATCCACCCCAGTTACTGAATTGAGGGCGATTATCGTAAATTTTATTCATTACAACTCCGTTTATCATAGTAGTACCATAAGCACTATCTAAACCACGAACCTTAAAACGGGCTTGACCCCAGTTAAAAGCTGCCGATTGGTTAAAAGCATCACGAGAAGCTTGTAATAAACTTGAAGTACTTTCAGAACCACTATTATCATCACCTAAATCATTATCGGTAATTGAAATTAAACTAGTTTGTTGTTCTTGGGTAATGTCTTCTTCCAATACCACCACGCCCAAATCTAAAACTTTACCTTTTACAACATCAATTGTTAGCAACTGGTCTTTGTAGCCAGCGCTTTTAACTAATACTAATTGACTTCCTTCGGTAACATTTTTAAACGTAAATTTTCCTTGGGCATCGGAAATTTCTGTTAAACTAGAGTTTTGAACAGTTACGACAACATCTTGCAATGGTTTTTGCGATTTTGAATCTACCACTTTACCTGAGAAACCAGTCCCGGCTTGTGCGAAAACAAAACACACTTGCATCACAAATAATAAACTAATGACAAGCTTTTTCATAAATTGATTTAAATTAATTTTCTAATAACTGCAGTCTTAATACAAACTTAACAGCCTACAAATGTACATTATTTTAATAATATTACTACTTTTGACCCGAAGTTTGTAAAAACTTGACATTAAATTAATATACAATTTATGAAAATTAAAACCTTTTTTGCCCTCTTTATTGCTTTAATCGCAATTACAAGAACCAATGCACAAGCTAAAAACTATATTGTGCATACTGTGGCATTCTACAATTTCGAAAATCTTTTCGATACCATAAATGACCCAAAAATTATTGATGAAGAGTGGTTGCCATCAGGAGCTCAAAACTGGACTTCAGTAAAATACCATCAAAAACTAGAAAATTTATCTCGAGTACTTTCTGAAATTGGAACCACTGAAAATCCAAACTCTCCGGTACTTATTGGTGGTGCTGAAATTGAAAACCGAGGTGTGTTAGAAGATTTAATAAAACAACCTAAATTAGCTGTTTCTGATTACGGCATCGTACACTACGATTCACCAGACCATAGAGGTATAGATGTGGCTTTATTATACCAAAAGAAACATTTTAAAGTAACTAGTTCTATAAATATTCCTTTGATTATTTATAAAAAACAGATGAATGCTTCTGCAGTAAGAAAAAATGCAGCAGATGATATCTCTGATGATAAGTCGGAAGTAGAACTTAATTCCGAAAGAGTTTTTACCCGTGACCAACTATTAGTTACAGGTTTCCTTGATGGCGAAGAAATTAATATTATTGTAAACCACTGGCCATCGCGTTCTGGTGGTGAAAAGAAAAGTTCTCCTTTTCGTGAAGCAGCAGGTGCTTTAAACAGAAAAATCATCGATTCTTTAGTGAAAATAAACCCCAATGCTAAAATTCTTACCATGGGTGATTTGAACGATGGTTCGTACAACCGAAGCGTTAAAGTTGCTTTAGGAGCCAAACTTAAAAAAACCGAATTACAAGAGCCAGGCGATATCTACAACCCATTCGAACAAATGGCTAAAGAAGGTAATGCCTCTTTATTTTATAGAGATGCCGGCGATATCTTCGACCAAATTATGGTTTCCCAACAATTAGTAAATCCAGATTATTCCTCTTTTAGATATTGGAAAGCCGGAATCTACAACAAACCCTACATGATTCAAACCACAGGGCAGTACAAAGGTTATCCGCTACGACACTCCATGAACGAAGTTGGTTTTAGTGACCACTTTCCAGTGTATATCTATCTGATAAAACAAACAAAATAATATATATTTTAAAGGTTAGTGCAAGCTAACCTTTTTTATTTTTAGTAAATTCGTAAAAAATTACAAGATATGGCAACTTCAAAACCATTTAATCTACACCAGTGGATAGAGCAAAACCGCCATCTGTTGCTTCCCCCAGTTGGAAACAAAAACCTTTATGTCGATTCGGGAGATTATATCGTCATGGTCGTTGCGGGGCCTAATGCCCGAAAAGACTACCATTACAACGAAACCGAAGAATGGTTCTACCAACTTGAAGGCGACATTACCGTTTATATTCAAGAAGACGGACAAAAAAAAGCCATGCACTTAGCTGCTGGAGATATGTTTCTATTACCCGCCAAAGTCCCGCATTCACCAAGTAGAACCGATAACTCTATTGGTCTAGTAATCGAAAGAAAGCGCGCCGGAAAAGGATTCACCGATGGTCTGCTTTGGTTTTGCGAAAACTGCAACCACAAACTCCACGAAGCCTACTTTGAATTGCACGACATCGAAAAAGATTTCTTGCCCCATTTCAAAGAATACTATAATTCCCTTGAAAAACGCACCTGCAAAAGTTGCGGCACCATCATGGAAACCAACCCAAAATTTGTAGATAAAGAAAGTTTTTAGAAGCCAATCCAGCTGTACATTACAAGTCCTCACAAAAAAAGCAGTATTTCTATTGTTTTAAAAAGGGCTTCCGTTGGTCGCTTTTTTAAAACAAGAAATACTTGCTTTTTTTGCTCCGGGCTTTCCATTCCCATCTGGGCTAAAACCACCATCGAAAATAAAACAAGAATAAATCTTAATGAACCTTACTATCTTAATGGTTTAAAAAATCTGCCTTGTGCAGATGCAATTAGTGAAATTTACCACAACCCAGATTAGTGAAAATTAGTGCAATTCGTGTCTAAACGTTTACTTAATCAAGATACCACCTAAATTATCAATTATTCAAAATAATCCACTATTTTTGCTTAAAATATAAAGAACAAAACTAAAAAATATACAATGGCAACAATTGCACAACAATTCGGAATGGTGGAAGCACTAGCAACTTTAGGCGTAAAAGCCATCAACGAAGGAACTTCAACCGGAAACAATCATTTTTCTAACGGACCAATTATTGAAAGTTACTCCCCAGTAGACGGTCAATTAATAGGAAAAGTAAAAACTACCACACCCGAAGATTACGAAAAAGTAATGCAAACCGCTACCGAAGCATTTAAAACTTTCAAACTAATGCCAGCGCCACAACGTGGAGAAATTGTACGTCAGTTTGGAGATAAATTGCGTAAAAACAAAGAAGCCTTAGGTAAATTAGTTTCTTACGAAATGGGTAAATCCCTTCAAGAAGGCTATGGTGAAGTACAAGAAATGATCGACATCTGCGATTTTGCAGTAGGTCTTTCGCGTCAATTGCACGGTTTAACCATGCACTCCGAGCGCCCAGGACACCGTATGTACGAACAATACCATTCGTTGGGAGTAGTCGGAATCATTTCGGCATTCAACTTTCCAGTAGCAGTATGGGCTTGGAACACAGCATTGGCTTGGATTTGTGGTGATGTTTGCGTTTGGAAACCATCCGAAAAAACACCTCTTTGCGGAATTGCTTGTCAAAATATCATTGCCGAAGTATTAAAAGAAAACAACCTTCCAGAAGGAATTTCTTGCCTAATCAATGGCGATTATAAAGTAGGAGAATTAATGACTAATGATAAACGTGTTCCTTTAGTTTCTGCTACAGGTTCTACCCGAATGGGTAAAATTGTAGCCCAAGCATGTGCGGCTCGTTTAGGAAACTCCTTATTAGAATTAGGCGGAAACAACGCTATTATTGTAACCCCAGATGCCGACATTAAAATGACGGTTATCGGAGCAGTATTTGGAGCAGTAGGAACCGCAGGACAACGTTGCACTTCAACTCGAAGATTAATCATTCACGAAAGCATATACGATAAAGTAAGAGACGCTATTGTTGGTGCTTACGGACAATTGCGAATTGGAAATCCATTAGATCAAAACAACCACGTTGGACCACTTATTGATACCCATGCAGTAGAAATGTACAACCAAGCATTAGAAAAAGTAGTTGCCGAAGGTGGAAAAATCCTTGTTGAAGGTGGCGTTCTTTCTGGAGCAGGATATGAAAGTGGTTGTTATGTAAAACCTGCCATTGCCGAAGCAAAAAACGACTTCGAAATTGTACAACACGAAACTTTTGCACCTGTATTGTATTTTATAAAATATTCTGGCGATGTGCACGATGCTATTGCTATTCAAAACGGAGTTGCACAAGGATTATCTTCTGCAATTATGACCAACAATTTGCGAGAAGCAGAAGCCTTTTTATCAGTTGCTGGTTCCGATTGTGGAATTGCTAACGTAAACATCGGAACTTCTGGTGCTGAAATTGGTGGTGCTTTTGGTGGTGAAAAAGAAACAGGTGGTGGCCGTGAGTCAGGATCGGATGCTTGGAAAGCCTATATGAGAAGACAAACCAACACAATTAATTACACTACAAGTTTACCTTTAGCACAAGGGATTAAATTTGATTTGTAGATTTTAGAGAATAAAGAACATAGAATATAGAGAATAGAAAAAGCGTCCTGAATTTCAGGACGCTTTTTCGTATTGTTGTCATTCCGAGGCACGAGGAATCTCATCAATTTAATGGGATTCCTCCTTCGTAGGAAGGACAAAAACGTTATAATTACTTCGTTTTCTTAACGTATTGTGTTAAAATATAAATATGTTGTCCTTCAACGCGTCCTTCAATAAGAGTAGCATCGTCCCAAACTAATTTAATATTGTGTACAGCAGCACCACGTTTAGCAGTAAAAGTAGCACCTTTTACATCTAAATCTTTAATTAATACCACAGAATCTCCATCTAAAAGAACATTTCCGTTAGAATCTTTGTGTACAATTTTTCCATCATCATCATCCGCTTCACCAGTAGCCTTTGCCCATTCTAAAGCATCTTCATCCAAATACATCATTTCTAACATATCCATATTTTTCAATCGTGCATGCATTCTCCAAGAAACAATTTGCACCGGAAGATTTTCGTTCCACATACTGTCACTCAAACCACGCCAGTCATTGGCATTGGTGGTTTCAGGATTTTCAATTTGATCTTTTAACGATTTTGTAATTAAAATACAGTTTTCTGGAGTAGCCTCTGTTTTTGGCGCTACTATATAAAGTACTAAATTTTCATCGCTTCCGCTGATTTCGCATTTAGAACCACTTCTGTCTTTCAATCTTTTTTCTGTAACAACACTCATTTTGTTTTTTTATTTAATTATAAATTAAAGGAAGCACCAATTGTAAAAACAAATTGATTGTTTAAATAATCGTATCCACTTGGGTCTGTTTTATATTTAGCAATAGGAAATCCGGCTTCACTGTAAACACCAAAACCATTAGTAAAGAAATAGCGCGCTCCAAGATGTCCTCCAAAATTACGCAATCCTAAATCCAAACCCGGATAAACATCGGCCTTATCACTAATTTTAAGCACATTACCTAAATTAGCATTAAAACGTGCTTTTACATCTACTCTATCAACAAACTTTGGTGTTCCATAAATAGTGGTAGTATTCAATAAATAGGAAGCGACAAATCCAAACGACATATTTTCACCTAAACCAAAATCAGTAGAAGCAGAGATTCCAGAACCCCATTTTTGAAGATTGGCTCCTACTTGAAATTTCACGTCTCCTTTGCCTTTATATGCTTGTGCAGTAACAAAAGTAGAAACTAAGATAAACGATAAAACAATAATTTTTTTCATTTGTTTTTATTTAGAATACAAAGATACAGATTCCAATTCAATGGCAAAAATCAATTCAATATCAATTGCAATTTCAAAAATCGATGGCAATATTAAGAACAAAACATTGAACCTACAACCCATAACCTACAACCTAAAACCCTTTTAATTTCTCCCTTTTTCTGTAGGATATAAATGCGGAAGAGGTTCACTTTGCCAAAATTCTTTAGTGTCAACATCCATAATAGTCAATGGACCTTTGAACGCAGCACCAGTATCTACATTCCAGACGCATGCTTTTTTTATGGGAGTGATTTGTTCTATCTTAGTTACGGGGGTGTGCCCAATATAAATTTCATCGTACAAAGTGAATCGTTTTGGATAAAAAAAACTGTCTTTATCTAAATCTTCGTTTAATGCCAATGCAGTTTCCCACAAGGTTCTATCCCAATAAAACAATTTCGGAAAATATTCATAGGTTACCCCATTCATATTGGTAAAACCAGCATGAATGAACAAGCGATTTTGCTCGTCGTGATAGTAATTTTGTAAGGATTTTAAAAATGCAATATGTGCTTTTTTAGTGGCTTCCGAAACAGTTGCATAAGCCGTTACCGTTGCTTCTCCACCATGTTTAAACCACATGGTTTCATTAAAGTTTCCGGTATTTCCAGACAACCAATCCAACAACAATTCATCGTGATTACCCCTAAGGAAGATGCAATTTTGCTTTTCTTTTATATCTATCAAAAAATCGAGCACTTGTGGCGATTGACTCCAACCATCTACATAATCTCCTAGAAAGATTAAAGTATCCTTGCTAGTTACGATTGCGCGCTCCATAATTTGGTGTATTGCCCGCAAACCGCCATGAATGTCGCCTATTACTAATGTTCTGTTCATTTTTATTTTAAAATCTGTTGCAAAAGTAACTCAAATAGCATCAATTATTATTTTCCACCATACTTCATTTTCCTTAAAACGCGCATCACTTCTTTGAAATTGACATAAACTGTTCTATTTTCATGCTGTTTTAATAAAGATTTGGCATCAATTAATTTTTGTTTGGCATCTTCAAATCCGTTGAGGTAGCAAAGCATTAAGGTGGACGCAACATTTACCAAATCTAGTTCTTCCCGATCTGTAAGTTCAAATCCTTTTTGTAATTTATTTAGCAAACTCAAAGTAGAATTGTAAATATGATACAATACTTTTCGGTTGTATTGCGGAGGCTCAAAGAGCATTTCGGTCTCAATTTTATAATAACCATTATCATAAAAAGAAATCTTTTGTTGCTCTAATGGGTAATAACTTGTTTTGTCGTTCAACCCTAGTGGCACGTATTCAATAATGGTAAAGGTATTTTCATCATAAAATATTTCTACTTCATCTTGTGCCGAATAAAACAGTTTTACTTGTTCGTTGATGAGTTCGATATCTACTCTGGAAAAGAAGGTTTTATCGCGTACTTTTTTAGGAATTCCTGCCCAACAAATCACAAATAATTCTTTGAAAACTTTATATTTTGACGGCATGTCTTTGTGCCGATTATTTACAAAATCAATAACACCATCAAGCGTATGAGCGATGCTATTTCGGGAATTGTTTTCAATGCTAATTACCGTTTCAATATTCTGTTTGGAATATGGAATTTTATCTTCCGTGGGAGTAGAATTGCTACCCCGACGAACAAAAACTGTATGAGCAAGAATGGTATGAATGTTTTTCTTGAAAGACGAAGTTTTCGATTTGGGTTTGATGGTTACTAAGCCAACCACTTTATCCTTTGGTAAATTAGGAAAAGGCACATTCTCGTATTGAATCTTAGGTGGATTTTCTAAATACGCATTAACCAAATTCTGAATCCGACTGTCGTCAAAAAAATCATCGCCCGTAATTTCATTATCCTGATCTTCCACACCAACCACTATATAGGAATTGTTAGAAGGATTGGAGTTGGATAAAGCACAAATGTGTTTCAAAAACTTGGCTTTCCCTTCTTTAGAATGCAAATTCAACTGCCGTTTCTTATCATAAAAACTGCTCTCATCATTGTGAGCAAGGAGGTTTTTAATGAGAAGGCGTTTGTTGAGCATAATTTTAGTGTTCAGTGTTCAGTGCTCGGTGTTCAGTAACTGCCTACTGAACACCGAGCACTGCCAACTTATTTAAGGGACTTTATTCCCCATACTT
Source organism: Flavobacteriaceae bacterium (assembly GCA_947451525.1). Classification (GTDB taxonomy): domain Bacteria; phylum Bacteroidota; class Bacteroidia; order Flavobacteriales; family Flavobacteriaceae; genus Flavobacterium. The sequence continues at coordinate 149,615 of CANFZM010000001.1, read as the reverse complement.
TCGGTCCAAATTGCAAACCAATCCAAATTGTCCAAAGGCAATTCTACCGCTTTCATCAACGATTGAATTCGAGCAATATTCACTGTTCCCGCAACAGGATGCACGTGAGATGGATGTTTTAAAACCCACGCCAAAAGAATAGTATCCGAACCTACACCATATTTTTCTACCAATTGTACCAAAAGTTTTTTCAATCTTCGGGTTTGGTCAATGTCTTCTCTAAAAACAGTTCCTAGCGGATTCCAAGACATTGGTGTAATGTTGTGCAGTTGCATATAATCTAAACTGCCGTCCAACATTGCTTCGTGGTGCGTGGCTGAAAATTGAATTTGATTGAAACTAATTTCGGTCTTGCTTCGAATTAATTCGCTTTGTGATGAGGTAAAATTGGACAATCCAAACGATTTAATTTTCCCTTCTTGTTTTAATTTTTCTACGGCTTCTGCAATTTCATCGGCAACCATCAACGGGCTTGGACGGTGCAAAAGCAAAACATCTAAATAATCGGTTTGAAGATTTTTAAGTGAATTTTCTACCGACCAAATAATATACTCTTTCGAATAATCATAATGCTTGATGGCGTTCGGTCTCCCATTGGTATGTTGGATTCCACATTTGGAAATTAATTCCAATCGATCTCTTGATATTTTGCTTTGGCCAAATGCTTTTCCAAATTGTGCTTCGGTAGTATAATCGCCATAAATATCGGCATGGTCAAAAGTGGTGATTTTATTTTCGATACAAATGTTTATCAAATGCACCATTTCGGTAGTACTTAATTTTTTATCCCATACGCCCCAATTCATAGTTCCTGCAATGATTGGAGATAGCGTTGGTTTAGTAGGTTTCTGGTTTTCAGATTTTGCAGACATATATTTATATTTTAATTATTTTCATTTCATTTATAACTTTAAACTTTAAACTTTAAACTCGAAACTCGAAACTCGAAACTCGAAACTCGAAACTCGAAACTCGAAACTCGAAACTCGAAACTCGAAACTCGAAACTCGAAACTCGAAACTCGAAACTATTTCTATTAAAAAGTTTAAAATTACTAAAACAAAATCATAAATCATCCTTAAAAGCAACAATTCAAAGTAAGTTTTAACGCATTATTAACATTGTCTTACTGATAAAATTTACAATTTTGAAATGTTAAAATTTAGGACCTTTAAAATACTATAAAAATAGAATTTATGGAAGAAAATGTTGCTGCTTTAGACATTAGAGCAATCAATGAAAAAATTGAAAGAGAAAGTGCTTTTATCGACTTACTTACCATGGAAATGAACAAAGTAATTGTGGGTCAAAAACACATGGTAGAACGATTGTTAATTGGACTTTTAGGACAAGGACACATCTTGCTTGAAGGAGTTCCCGGATTAGCAAAGACCTTAGCCATAAATACCTTGTCGCAGGCCATCCACGGAAGTTTTAGTAGAATCCAATTTACTCCTGATTTATTGCCTGCCGATGTTATTGGTACGATGATTTACAACATTAAAGCCAACGAATTTTCTATTAAAAAAGGACCAATTTTTGCAAATTTCGTCCTTGCCGATGAGATCAATCGTGCGCCAGCCAAAGTACAATCGGCTTTGTTGGAAGCCATGCAAGAAAAACAAGTCACTATTGGCGACACTACTTTTAAATTAGATAGACCATTTTTAGTATTAGCAACTCAAAATCCAATTGAGCAAGAAGGAACCTATCCGTTACCTGAAGCACAAGTGGATCGTTTCATGCTAAAAACCGTTATCGACTATCCTAAGATGGAAGAAGAACGCATGGTGGTTCGTCAAAACTTAAAAGGCGCTTACGAAAAAGTAAACCAAGTAGTTTCTGTTGAACAAATCTTGCGCGCGCAAGAAGCCGTTCGTGAAGTATATATGGACGAAAAAATCGAAAAATATATTTTAGATATTGTATTCGCAACTCGTTTTCCAGAGCAATACAAATTAGAACATTTAAAACCACTTATCAGTTTCGGAGCATCACCACGTGGAAGCATCAACTTAGCAACTGCTGCTAAATGTTATGCCTTTATCAAGCGTCGTGGGTATGTAATTCCAGAAGATGTTCGCGCTGTAGTACACGATGTATTGCGCCATAGAATCGGAATCACTTACGAAGCCGAAGCCGAAAATATCACTTCTGTAGATATTATCAACAAAATCGTAAACGAAATAGAGGTTCCTTAAATTTAGTTGGCAGTGTTCCGTGTTCAGTAATCAGACTGAGCACCGAACACTGAACACTGAGCACTCATAAAAATGGAGACGAAAGACCTACTTAGTAAAGTTCGTAAAATAGAAATCAAAACCCGACGATTGAGCGATCATATCTTTTCGGGGGAATACCACACGTCATTTAAAGGGCGTGGTATGACCTTCTCGGAAGTGCGCCAATACCAGTTTGGCGATGATATTCGTGCTATCGATTGGAACGTTACGGCACGCTATAACGAAGCCCACGTAAAAGTTTTTGAAGAAGAACGCGAACTTACCATGATGTTAATGGTAGATATTTCGGGATCGGAAAGTTTTGGAACTAAAAACCAACTCAAAAGTGAAATAGTTACTGAAATTGCCGCAACAATGGCATTTTCGGCAACGCAAAACAACGATAAAATAGGCTTGATTTTATTTTCTGATGGCATCGAATTGTATATTCCGCCCAAAAAAGGAAAATCCCATGTGTTGCGAATCATCCGCGAATTGATTGAATTCCAACCAAAAAGCAAGAAAACTGATTTGTCGCAAGCCCTTAAATTTTTATCGGCAACACAAAAGAAAAAAGCAATTGTATTTCTGATTTCCGATTTTATGGTGGAAGAAGATTACGAGAAAACGTTGAAAATTGCAGGTAAAAAACACGACATCACCGGAATTCGAGTATACGATATTCGCGAAGAAAAAATGCCAAACATTGGGATGGTGGAAATGGAAGACGCCGAATCGGGTGAAATTCTAGTTGTAGATACGAGTTCCAAAAGCGTTCGAATGAACTATGAAAAAAACTACCACGAGAAAGTAACGTATTTCAAAGAAATATTTTCTAAATGTGGTTCAGGGACTGTAAATACTCGTGTGGACGAAAGTTATGTAACCAAATTATTGGGTTATTTTAAATCAAGATAAAATAAATATCCTAACAGGTTTTTTTTAACCTGTTAGGTATCTAAACAAGATTAAATATCCTAACCCTTTTTTAACCGTTAGGTATAATAGAACAAAATGAAATTGAAATTATATTTATTATTACTTTTATCATCAACACTTTTTGCCCAAAAAGTCACGACTTCTATTGACACAACTCGAAATAAAATTGGAGCCGAATTCAAGATAACCTTGAAAGCATCAGTTACGAATAAAGACAAAGTGGTTTTTCCGAAAGCAAAAAACTTTGGCGCTCTAGAAGTAATAAATTCCTATAAAATCGATACAGTAAAAACCAACGATAGATGGGAGTTAATCAAGAAATACGGGGTAACCCAATTCGATTCGGGCAAATTCACTATTCCGAGAATTGCTATATTGATTAATGGGAAACCAACCTTTTCGGATAGTTTAAAAGTGGAGGTTTTCAATGTAAAAGTGGATACTTTAAAGCAAAAAATGTACGATGTTAAAGACGTTGCACAAGTAGAAACTTCCAGCAATTGGTGGAAATATCTATTAGGAATTTTACTATTAGTAGGAATTGCATCCTTGGCCTATTGGTTAATTAAAAAATACCAAAACCGCCCACAAGAAGAAGAACCAATTTACACCTCGCCAATTGAAAAAGCAACTTCGCTGTTGCAACAATTAGAAACCAAAGAACTTTGGCAAAAGGGAGAAGTGAAATCCTATTATTCGGAACTTACCAATATCGCTCGAAATTATATTGAAGAAGAAATTGAAATCCCAGCAATGGAAAGCACTACTTCCGAACTTATTGCGGGTTTGCGAAGAGTGGCAAATCAAAAGAAACTGAAACTTTCCAAGGAAACTTTAGAGAATCTAGAAAAGGTTTTGATGCAAGCCGATTTAGTAAAATTTGCAAAAGTAAAACCATTAGATTTTGAAATTGAAGAAGATAAAAAACGCATTTCTAGTTCTATAGTTACCATTCACAAAGCCATTCCAACGGTGGTGGAACAAAACGATGAATTGGAAGCATGGAACGAACAACAGCGTGAATTGGCTAGAATTCAAAAGTTGAAAAAACAAAAACAAGTTCGAATTATTACCACCATTGGAATTGTAATCACTGTATTATTGCTGTCGTTGTTGGCTTTGATTTATTTTAAAGGATGGGATTATGTAAAAGACAATTTTATTGGTCATCCTACAAAAGAATTGGCGGAAGGCGAATGGGTGTATAGCGAATACGGAAATCCAGGAGTAAAAATTGAAACGCCAAAAGTTTTGAAACGAATGGATGTTACCAAAATCCTTCCTAAAGATGCTTATGCCGTTTTGAAAGAAATGCAAATGTTTGGTTACGGAAGCATGATGGATTCGTTTAATATAGTAGTTTCCACAGTAAAATATAAAACGGAAACGGAGGTAAATTTTGACACCGTTTTAGAAGGAAACACCAAATCTTGGGAAGCAATGGGCGGTCAAAATATCATCTTCAAACAAGAGGATTTCAATACTGTAAAAGGCATTACCGGAGTTAAAGCATACGGCACGATGGTGATGTTGGATAAAATCCAAAATAAAAGTCAGAAATTGTATTACGAAATTTTGTTGTTCAAACAAGATGGCGGGTTACAAGAAATAATAGTTTCCTATAAAGAAGGGGACGAGTATGGGAAAAAGATTTTGGAGCGAATTATCAATTCGGTGGAACTTAAAAACGACAAGGAATAATGGATAAAGTAACTTTTTTAAATCCGGAATTTTTTTGGTTGTTTTTGACACTTCCATTTGCAATAGCATGGCTTTTCTTTAAACGCAAGCAACAATCGGCAACCTTAAAAATAAGTTCGGTTAGCGGTTTCAAGACCTCCAAATCGACTTTAGCAAAATTAAAACCCTATTTAAATGTTTTAAGAATTATGGCTTTAAGTTCTTTGATAATTGCCCTAGCACGTCCAAGAACGGTGGATATTAGCAACCAAACCAAAACCACTAAAGGAATTGATATCGTTATGGCAATTGACCTTTCCAGCAGTATGTTGGCCAAAGATTTACGACCAAACCGTATGGAAGCCTTAAAGGAAGTGGCTTCTAATTTTGTGGATGCTAGACCAAATGATAGAATTGGCGTGGTAGTTTATGCTGCAGAAGCCTATACAAAAACTCCCGTAACCAGCGATAAAGCCATAGTTAAAGAAGCCATTCGAGATATAAAATACGACAATGTGCTGCAAGACGGTACCGGAATTGGTATGGGATTGACCACAGCTGTAAACCGATTAAAAGATAGTAAAGCCAAAAGTAAGATTATCATTTTGCTTACCGATGGGGTAAATAATTCGGGATTTATTGAACCAGAAACTGCTTCGGAAATTGCAAAAGAATACGGCATTAAAGTATATACTATCGGATTAGGTTCTAATGGTATGGCCGAATTTCCGTATGCGTATGCTCCTAACGGAAAAGGGTTTTTATACAAAATGATGCCAGTTGAAATTGATGAAAAATTGATGAGAACCATTGCAGGAAACACCGGAGGAAAATATTTTAGAGCCAATAGCAACAGCAAGTTAGAAAGTATTTACAACGAAATCAATAAATTAGAAACCACCGATATACAAGAGTTGAAATTCTACGATTACGATGAGAAATTTAGACCCTTTGTATGGATTGCAGGGATTTTATTGTTTTTGGAAGTTTTATTAAGAAACACCATTTTTAGGAGTTTTATATAGACAAACTTGTCATTCTGACGAAGGAAGAATCTCATAAATTGGATTAGATTCTTCCTTCGTCAGAATGACAAAAAAGAAAAAATATGTACGAGTTAGAAGAAAAAGGATATTTGTATCTGTTATTTGTTGTGCCACTATTGGTGCTACTATTTCTGTATGTGCAATATTGGAAACGCAAAAAACAGGCAGCATTTGGCGATTTGGATTTGATTAAAAAATTAAGTCCAGAGAAATCGTTGTTCAAGCCAACCTTGAAATTTGTTTTGGTTATATTGGGCTTGACATTTTTAATTTTGGCATTGGTTAACCCAAAAATGGGAACTAAAATGGAAAAAGTAAAACGCCAAGGAATTGATATTGTTTTCGCAATTGATGTTTCTAAAAGTATGTTGGCGGAAGACGTTGCACCCAACCGTTTAGAAAAAAGTAAGCAAATCGTTTCGCAATTAATTAACCAATTAGGAAGCGACAGAATAGGAATTATTGCCTATTCAGGGAGCGCATTTCCGGTATTGCCAATGACTTCCGATTATGCTGTGGCTAAGATGTTTTTGCAAACGATGAATCCTGGTATGATCTCTTCTCAAGGGACTTCTATTGATCAAGCGATTGATTTGGCTGCCAATAATTTCTTTGACAAAAAAGACAAAACCAATAAGTTGTTAGTGATTATTTCAGATGGGGAAGACCATTCGGATAATGCGCAAAACGCTGCGGAAGATGCTCAAAAATTAGGATTAAAAATAGTTACCGTTGGCGTTGGAACCGAAAATGGAGGTCCGATTCCATTAAAAAGAAATGGTGTTGTAGAGAGTTTTCAAAAAGACCAGGACAACCAAGTGGTGATTACCAAAAGAAATGCTTCCGTTTTGGCTGCTATTGCCAAAAGCACTAAAGGGGGAGGTTATGTAGATGGAAATTCTACCAAAACCGTCTTGGATTACGTAAAAAAAGTATTGGATAACACCCAAAAAACCGAATTTGAAGGTACGATGATGGCCGATTATAAATCGCAATTCCAATGGTTTTTAGGTTTTGGATTTTTCTGCTTGTTTTTGGATATTTTCTTAACCGAAAGAAAAACCAAATGGGTTCGAAAAATGAATTTGTTTAATGAAGAAAAAAAATAACATAAAATAATCACGACTCAGCTCCCCTCTCCTTTGGAGAGGGGCCGGGGGTGAGGTTTTGGGAGATGAATATAAACTATTTTAACTCCCAAATTACAGGTTTAAATTATATGAAAAAATATATAGCATTTTGTTTAATTCTAATTTCTTTTGTGGTTAAAGCCCAAGAGAAGGATAAATTTTTGCCACAAGGCAATGAAAAATTTGCCGATAAAAACTACGCCGATGCGGAGGCAGATTACCGTTTATCGCAAGCGAAGTTCAAAAAGAAATCTATTGCTTCCTATAATTTAGGAACCACCATTTACAAACAAAACCAACCTGCCGAGGCCAAATACCAATTTGAAAAAGCAATAAAAGACGCCAAAACCAAACCAGAAAAACACCAGGCGTACCACAATATTGGTAATTCTATGATGAAAGAGAAGGATTACACCAATGCTATAGAAGCCTATAAAAATGCCTTACGAAACGATCCGTCTGATGAGGAAACACGTTATAATTATGCTTTAGCAAAAAAAATGCTGAAGGATAATCCGCCACCAAAAGACAAAAACAAGGATAAAGACAAGGACAAAAATAAGGATAAGAACAAAGACAAGGATAAAAAGGACGACAAGAAAGATCCTAACAAAGATAAAAAAGACGACAAAAAAGATAAAGGCGACAACAAAGACAAGGATAAAAAAGACGGCAACAACAAAAAAGATAAGCAAGACAAAGGTGATGGCGATAAACCACAACCCAAACCAAGCGGAGCATCTAAACAACGAATTGACAATCTTTTGGATGCCGTGAACAATGAAGAGAAAAAAGTGCAACAAAAGGTAAACGCTCAAAAAGTGCAAGCCAATCCTAAAAAACCAGAGAAAGACTGGTAACTAATATTTTATAAAAAAAATCACAATGAAATTCTCGAAAGTTAACATTTTAAGTTCAAACGGATTGTTTATGATAATCTTATTCGGATTTTTAATATTTATGAATGTTGAAAGTTATTTAAAAGTAGAACAAGTTCCTAAATTGTTTTTTGTTTTTTTATTTTCTATTGACTTGTTTATAGTTGTATTAATTATATGGGGGTTGACAGCAAAAATCACAATATCAAATAATGGAATAAGATATAAATCTATGTTTAAAGATTTGAATATTGATTGGAACCAAATCAAAACATTTGGAGTTTATGTTACTGGAAGCAATGTTAAAATAGAAATAGATAAAGCAGATTATGATAAATTTATACTTGCTGGACAAAAAAACATTTTTATAACGGATAAAGAAGATTACCATCCTGCAATGTTTAGAAGGCAACCTAATTCTGAATTTAAATATATTGATTTTCATTATAGACATAGAGCAATGGATTTGATATCCCAAAAAATGATAAATAATTAAATTCATTGTGCAAGAGATTAAACGAATTATGAAAATGATACTGAAATAAATTCAGCATAAAATGAAAAGAATAATTGTATTTATAGTCTTATTTGTAACCAACTCACTATTAGCTCAAGTAAAATTTGAAGCCAACGTGAGTAAAAATACCTTGGGATTAAATGAACGAGTGCGCATCGAGTTTTCTATGAACGAAGATGGCGATAACTTTGTACCACCTAATTTTGAAGCCTCTGGTTTTAGAGTGGTAGGTGGGCCAAGCCAATCCATCAGCCAATCGTGGATTAATGGTAGAAGTTCCTTTCAAAAATCGTACACCTATATTTTATTGCCTTTGCAGAAAGGAAATTTGGTTATTCGTCAAGCAATAATTGAAATTAACGGCCAAATTTACAAGACGTTGCCTATTAAAATCAACGTTACCAATGCAGTCCAACAACCCAATGATCCTAACGAGCCAGCAGCAGTAAAGGCGGATGATAATCTGTATTTGGTTGCCGACATTTCTAAAACCAATCCCTATGTAAACGAACCCATTACGGTGGTTTACAAATTGTATTTTAGTTTCAATATCGGAATTACCAATTGGCGCGAATTGAACAAACCTAAATACAACGATTTTTGGAGCCAGAATATCGACATCAAACAATTAGTTGCCGAAGAAGGAATGTTTAAGGGCCAACGTTACCGTTATGTTGTATTGCGAAAAACCGTACTTTATCCACAAAAATCAGGTAAACTAGAAATCGAACCGCTTTCTTTAGACATTGATTGCCAAGTTCCAAAGGGAAGACCTAACTTTTTTGGGCAAGTGCAGTTGGTGGACGATAGCAAACGCGTTTCTGCAGGAAGTAATGTAATTAACGTAAAAGCCTTGCCAGAAGCAGGAAAACCAGAAGACTTTTCGGGTGCGGTAGGGAAATTTAACTTCAAAGTTACGCCTTCTAGAACCGGTTTAAAATTTGGCGAATCTCTTGATTTGGATGTTTCTGTTACTGGAACTGGGAATCTAAAATTATTTAGTTTGCCAAAACCAGTCGTTCCTTCTACTTTAGAAATGTACGACCCGCAACATAGTGAAAATGTTACGACTCCTCTTTCTGGAATGACCGGAAGCATTGCCGATAAATACACTATAATTCCGCAATCGAAAGGGAATTTTCCAATAAAATCGATGCGTTTCACCTATTTCGATTTAGGTACTAGAAGTTATAAAACCATCACTTCTCCCGAAATAGTGTTGAATGTTTTAGACGGCCCAGGAATTGCTAATTCTGGTGCAACTACCCCTTCTGGAACTTCCAAAGTGGCAGTTACCGCCAACAAAGCATTTGCCTATATCAAACAAAAAACGACTTTACAACCGGTACAATCGGATGATTTCTTAGGTTCGGGATTGTTTTATTCTTTAATTATTTTGCCATTTTTAGGGATTCCGGCATTAATTCTTTTTAGAAAAAGAAAAGAAGCAGAAGATGCCGATGTGGTTGGAAATAAAAAACGAAAAACCAATGCGTTGGCCAAGAAATATCTATCGGAAGCCCAAAAACAAATCCAACACAAAGAGCCATTTTATATTGCACTTGAAAAAGCAATGCACAATTTCTTGAAAGCCAAATTAAGCATTGAAACTTCGGAAATGAGTAAAGATAAAATCTCCGAGATTTTGCTTACGCGAAATGCCGATTCTAGTACTGTAAAAGAATTTATCACCCTTACCGAAAGTTGCGAATTGGCTCGATATGCGCCTTCAACAAGTGTTGCGATTCAGCAAGATTATGATAAGGCAGTCGAAATTATATCCAGTTTAGAAAAGCAATTAGCCTAACCTAAAGAAGGTAAAACCTAATGCATCTTAATTCCTTAATGGTTTAAAAAATGAAAAAATATATTATTATCTTAATTTTAATCTTCCAATTTTCATCCGCTCAAACGGCTTTTGAAAAAGGAAATCAATTATATCAAAAAGAAAATTATACCGAAGCCATCCACAATTATGAAAGTGTTCTTGCTTCCGGAAAACATTCTGCCGATTTGTATTTCAATCTCGGAAACTGCTATTATAAATTGCATAAAGTAGCCCCAGCGGTTTATAATTACGAAAAGGCATTGCAACTTAATCCGAACGACGACGAAATAAAAACCAATCTCGATTTTGCTCGTAAAATGACTATAGACGATATAAAAGTGGTTCCTAAAGTTGGCTTTAGCAAATTGATGGAAGACTTTACTTCGAGTTATTATTACGATACTTGGGCTTGGATAGCAGTAGTTTTGGCATTTGTATTTTTAACCTTTTTTGCAGGATATTACTTATCGGGAACGGCCTTTAAAAAACGAATTTTCTTCTCTGGAATGTTTTTTATTTTCCTCGGAATTGTAATAAGCGTTTCTTCTGGAATTTATGAAAAAAACAGAATTTCCTCAGAGAAACCAGCAATCGTTTTTGCAGAAACTGCTTCGGTTAAAGGAGAACCTAAAGCAACTAGCCCAGAAACCATTTTACTCCACGAAGGAACTAAAGTATATGTTTTAGAAAGCATCGCCAATTGGAAAAAAATCCAACTAACCGATGAAACCACAGGTTGGATAAGTGAAGACGCTATAAAGGAGTTGAATTAAAGTATTCAGTGTTCAGAATGCAGTGCTCAGTGCTCAGTTTTCAGAAAGCAGTTTTCGGTTCAGAGTTTGTCATTGCTTCGCCTGTTCGAGCAAAGCTCTCGAGTCCGTAGGAATCTTATTTTCAATAGCACGAATCAGTCATCAGTTCACAGTTTGTCAATCCGTAGGAATCTCATTTTAATTTACCATAAAGACAATCACAGAATACTGAGCACCGAAAACTGCCTTCTGAACACTGATTACTAAAATCTAAACCTTCTTCTTCAAATCTGTAAACCAATTCGATAAAACGGGCAGCATAAACTCCGACGTTTTTAAAATCGGATTAAAAAAGATAGATTTTGCTTCGGTTTCTTTCGAAACTAAAGTATTGTTGATGTTTACCTTTTGAAATAAACTCAAAATCACACCCAAGAATAAAGCCGTTCTCAAAGTTCCAAAAACAGCACCCCCTATTTTGTTTAATCCTCCCAACAACATAGCGCTAGCAATTTTAGAAAGGGCCTTTGCGAGTAAGTGAATTCCAATAATGACGACTATTAATATGATTACAAAAGCAGTTACTTTGGCGGTTTTACTATCTCCAAGTACCGAAGAAAATTTAACGGCTAAATAAATTCCTACGAAGAACGAAATCAACGAAGCAAATTCCACAATAAGTCCGTTTCGTAAACCACGAATCAATCCAAAAACCAATAATGCACCTAAAACAATATCTATAAAACCCATATTTTATCTAAAAATGAATTGCAAAGATAAAAGAATATTCTAATGTCAAAATTCTACTTACTATCTTTGCTGAAATAAATTGGTTGCGTATAATTTCAAAAACCTTAAACCCGCAACCTTAAACTCGTAACTATTCAATGTCAAGAGATATACAACTAAAAGAACGCTGGGAAAATGTCGTTTCCATCCTCTCCAATCAATTTTCGCAAGGCGAAGATTTAGATTTGGATGCCATAATTTACCTTATCGGAGTGCAAGAATTTGGAAGATTCCAGCAATTATTTAAAAAAGACGAAAAGCTAAATCTTATGCACATTGCCATTTGCCGATTGCTAGAGCCTTACGGCTATTACCAATTTGATTATGTAGATAAAGAAGGCTGGCCCCATTACATCATAAAAGAAGAACTTCCGCCTTTAAAAGCAGGAGAACAATCGGTTTTAATGAAAGAAGCCATTGTGAATTATTTTATCGAAAAAGAACTAATTGATTAACGATTGTTGATTAATGATGGTTGATAGTTGAATTTTTTAAAAAACCTACAACCTACAACCTACAACCTACAACCTTTTTACTTAAATTTGCACCTTCAAAGAAAGACCGATGATAGACAAGATTAAACAACATATCGAAGAGGCTAAAGCATTCAATGACAAAAACAAAGAATCTTTAGAGCAATTCCGCATTAAATATTTAGGAAGTAAAGGCTTGCTGAAAGAACTTTTCACCGAGTTCAAAAACATTCCTAACGACCAGAAAAAAGACTTCGGGCAAGTAATCAATACCCTAAAAGCGGTTGCCGAAGAAAAAGTAAAATCCATTCAGGAAGAACTGGAAAGCAAAGAAGAAATAAAAGGTTTCTATGGCGATTTAACCCGCCCAAGCGAACCAATTTCTATTGGTTCTCGTCACCCTATTTCTATAGTTAAAAACCAAATCATCGACATATTTTCTACCATCGGATTCAACGTTTCCGAAGGGCCAGAAATCGAAGACGATTGGCATAATTTCACCGCATTAAACCTGCCAGAATACCATCCGGCACGCGACATGCAAGATACTTTTTTCATCCAAACCAATCCCGATGTTTTGTTGCGCACCCACACTTCTTCTGTGCAAGTGCGTTACATGGAAAACAATAAACCGCCCATCCGAACCATTTCTCCAGGAAGAGTATTCCGTAACGAAGCGGTTTCTTCGCGGTCACATTGTATTTTCCACCAAGTCGAAGGTTTGTATATTGACAAAGACGTTTCTTTTGCCGATTTAAAACAAACCCTTTTGTATTTCACCAAAGAAATGTTCGGAAAATCTAAAATCCGTTTGCGTCCAAGTTATTTCCCTTTTACCGAGCCAAGTGCCGAAATTGATATTTACTGGGGACTAAAAACCGAAACCGATTACCGCATCACCAAAGGAACCGGTTGGTTAGAAATTGGCGGTTGTGGCATGGTAGATCCAAACGTATTGAAAAACTGTGGCATCAACCCCGAAGACTACAACGGATTTGCATTCGGAATGGGAATTGAGCGCATCGCAATGTTATTGTACCAAATTGGCGACATCCGTATGTTTTACGAAAACGACATCCGTTTCTTAGAGCAATTCAAAGCCAATATTTAGCACCATCCTAACACGTTTTTTTAACCTGTTAGGCATAAATTTAAAGTAAAAATTTTCAGAAGCGAAAGTTTCGGGCATTTTAGTAAAGGCAATTCCTGCTTTCCGTTTCAATCTGGCATTGCGAGGAACGAAGCAATCCAATACCACTTTCGTTTATCGCAATGCCAGGATTTCCACTGCAATCAGGGCTATTTGGCAATGATTGTCGAGTGAAAATAAAAGTTTCAAGCAACATAATAATAATAAACCACGGCTGAGGTAAGAAAAAAAAACTTCGCGACTTAGTGTCTTTGTGGCAAAACAACAAAAACCTTTAAGAAATAAACCTTCGCTACTTAGTGTCTTAGTGGCAAAACAACAACAATCATGAAAGCAGACATCACCATCCCCGAAGTAGAAAACGTATTCCTAGCCGCCATTCCAGAATGGAGCGATGACTTTATGGAAAAAGTTTGGAACGTCTATCTTGTAAACGACTCCGACTTTGATTTAGAAGGCGTAATGGTCGTTTCCAAAGCCTTTGGTACATTGGAAGGTGAAATGAAAAAAACGGCGCTCTTGCGCCACGCATTCGTGCAAGTGCCATCGGTTTCGGTAGTTAAAGTAGAAATGATAGAAAAGAGTGTGCTAGCACTCAACAATGAGTTTATGGTTACCTATTTCATAGGAAACACCTTATACGACAAAAAATTTATTTTTAGAAAAAATACCGTCAACGAAGAAGCCACCGAAGAAGTACCAATTTTGTTTGTTGAAGGTGTTATAGTGCGGTAGTTATAGATTTTGTTCTCGTTTCATTTTCTGTTTCCAATTAAAATAACCCAAAACAAAAATTCCCATCAGAATAAATCCAACGGCTCTAATGTAAAAATTAGAAGTAGTAACTTGTTGCATAAAAGGTTTTTCTTTTATTTCAAAAAGCACATTAAAAGCGGTCATAAAAACACCCCAAAGTCCACCCGATTTTATCTGATATATCCATCTTTCACTCATCTTAATCCAGTTTATCGGTTAGTTTTTTAAATACTGTTTTTGCATCTTTTCCTTCATACAAAATTTCATAAACTGCATCTATAATAGGTGTTTTGGCTTTGTATTCTTGGTTTAATTTATAAGCACTTTTCACAGCGTAATACCCTTCGGCAACCATGCTCATTTCCATCATAGCCGATTTTACCGTGTATCCTTTTCCAATCATATTTCCAAACATTCTATTTCTAGAAAAGACAGAATAACCAGTAACTAATAAATCACCTAAATATGCCGAATTATTAATGTTACGCTTCATCTTATGCACTTTTCGGATGAATTTTTTCATCTCCCGGATGGCATTACTCATAATCACCGATTGGAAGTTATCTCCATAACCCAATCCGTGGGCAATTCCGGCAGCAATAGCATAAATGTTTTTCAACATAGCCGCATATTCGGTACCTATAATATCATCAGATATTTTAGTTTTAATGTAATTTCCTGCAAGAACTTTAGCCACAACCTTTGCTTTAGCAGGATCCCCACAAGCAATGGTTAGGTACGAAAGACGTTCTAAAGCAACCTCTTCTGCATGGCAAGGACCCGTAATTACTCCGATATTTTCAAAAGGAATGTCAAATTTTTTATTAAAATGTTCGCCAACAATCAAGAACGTTTCTGGCACAATTCCTTTAATGGCAGAGAAAATAACTTTTCCTTGTAAACTAACGGTAAGTTTTTCTAATTCGGCACTTAAGAAGGCAGATGGAATCGCGAAAATGAGGTAATCTGCATACTCCACCGCTTCATTAATATCTGCAGTAAGCCTAAGTTTGTTCGTGTCAAACTCTACCGAACTCAAATAATTCGGATTGTGTTTTTGTGTTTTTATATGATCAATTGCCGATTGGTTTCGCATGTACCAAGCAATTTCGTCTAGGTTCACACACAGCATTTTGGCAATTGCAGTAGCCCAACTTCCTCCACCTATTACGGCAAACTTTGGAATAGTATTCATTTCTTTATTGTTTGAAAAATCAAAAATACTCTTTTTTTATGGCATTCCCAAAAGCGAGTGGGTTCTTAATGTAATATTATGACAAAATCATTTTAACTTAAATTTATGACAATCAACACAATAACAAAAAGTATTGTTCGTTATTATTACAGAAAGATTGTTAGATTGTCTTTCTAAAAAGGGTTTAATACATTTGTTTTAAAAAAGGCGTTCCAGAAATAATTTCCGGAACGCCTTTTTGTTATTTTTAACGAGAAGAGTATAAAATAATAAACCTAATTATCTATTGATTTTGTTTAGTATTTAGAAAAAAATTCCCATAGTATAATGTTGCCAATGATAACATTAAACAAGATCCTAGAATTAAAGATTTTGGAATTCCAATAAGCACAAAACACATAAACAAGTAAACAATATAACCACCACCATACTTCAACATTCGATTCATTCCACTTGTTTTTTTGGTATTGTAACAAATATAAAACGGAATAAAAAAACTTAGTAGAAAACCTCCAAGTTTACTATTTAAGTTTGATTCAGAATCCAATACTAAAAAGCCAATTACACAATTTAGAAGAATGTTTAGTATAAATAGAAAGAGTCCATTTATTAATAAATCTTTAATTCCTAACTTAGGGGTTATCTGTAATGATTGAAGTTCCTCTAAATTTAGTTCAAGAGCATCACATACTAAAATTAATGTTTTACCCCTTGGTTCATTTTCGTTATTTTCAATCCTTTGAATTGTTCTTAAATTAACTTTAGATAATTCTGCTAATTCTTCTTGAGATAAACCTTTTAATTTTCTTGACTCAACAATTTTTTTTGCTATTTCGTTCATAGGTTACAATTTTTACCAAAACTACTAAAAAAGAAATTTTTTCATTGCGTCAAATTGGCGACTTTTTTACGTCAATTTTGAATTATTTGTTTGTTGTATAAATGTCATAAGAAGACTATGCCTAATTACTAAAAACTAGTAACTCATCTCCACAATTTCTCTTACTTTTTCTAAAGTAATATTTTGTTTTTCGCCCATTGCCAACCAACCTCTTTCTTTAAAACGATTTACAATAAAATCGGCAGTTTCTTTATAGTTTTCTGCGTTTTCAGATAACTTGGTTTTCATTCCCATAGTATGGAAAAATTCGACTGTTTTTTCAATGGCTTGGTGGGCAATAGCGTCTGTTGAATCTCCTGTAAGGTTCCAAACGCGTTGCCCGTATTGTGCAAGTTTTTCTTTTTTAGTTTCAAACATTATTTTATATAAGTTTGGTCCTATAATTGCCAAGGTTCTCGCGTGGTCAATTTCGTATAAAGCCGTCAATTCATGACCAATCATGTGGGTTGCCCAATCACTAGGAACTCCTTTTTGAATCAATCCGTTTAACGCCATGGTAGCACTCCAAACAAAATTGGAAGCCAATTTATAATCCGAAGGATTTTCTACCACACTTGGTCCAACTTCAATTAAGGTTTGTAAAATGCTTTCGGCCAATCGGTCTTGCAATATAGCATCGTGCTTGTAGGTCATGTATTGTTCCATAACGTGGGTAAAGGCATCAACTACACCATTTTGCAATTGTCTTTTTGGTAAAGAAACAATCACGGTTGGATCTACAATGGAGAATTTCGGAAACAAAGCACTTCCGCCAAGGGTAAGTTTTTCTTGAGTTGCTCCAATAGTTACCACCGCACCCGAGTTCATTTCGGATCCAGTTGCAGGTAACGTTAATACCGTTCCAAACGGAATTACTTTGGATAAATCTGTAAAAAGAATTCGTTTTTTAAGAATATCGGCTTCTTCTCCTTCAAAATTTACTGCAGCCGAAATAAATTTCACGCCATCAATAACGCTTCCACCACCAACGGCTAAAATGAAAGTAATTTTTTGTTTGCGAATAATATGAACCGCTTTCATCAAGGTTTCAAATCTTGGGTTAGGTTCGATACCACCAAATTCTATAAAATCAAAACCTGTTAAAGCAGTTTTTACTTGGTCGTAAACACCATTTTTAAAGATACTTCCGCCACCATAAGCCACTAAAATTTTCGCGTCTTTTGGCACTAAAGTTGTCAGTTTTTCAGTTTGTCCTTTGCCAAAAATATAATTGACCGGATTGTACAATTCGAAGTTTAACATGATTGAATTATTTTAAATGTTGTAGAATTTTTTGTGCCACTAATTTTGATGAAGCAGGATTTTGACCAGTAATTAACAAGCCATCTTCCACAGCATAAGGTTGCCAATCGCCAACTTTAGAATAGATTCCTCCGTTTGCTTGTAATACATCTTCCAATAAAAAAGGCACTACTTTGGTCAATCCAACGGCTTCTTCCTCGGAATTTGAAAATCCAGTTAGTTTTTTACCTTTTACTAAAAACTCACCATTTACTTTTACATTTTTCAAAGTTGCCGGTGCGTGACATACAAATGCAACTGGTTTATTGTGGGTATAAAAGGATTCAATTAAAGCAATTGAGTTTTTATCTTCTATTAAATCCCATAATGGTCCGTGTCCTCCAGGATAAAAAACAGCATCATAATCGGCTTGATTTACATCGGCCAATTTTAAAGTATTTTTTAATTTAGATAATAATTCAGTGTCTTTATCAAAACGTTTCGTGTCTTCGGTAGCCGCAGATGGATCTTCACTTTTTGGATCAATTGGAGGTTGACCACCAAGTGGAGTTGCAATTTCTATGGCAACTCCCTTGTCTAATAATTCGTAATAAGGTGCTGCAAATTCTTCTGTCCAAAATCCTGTTTTCTCCCCTGTATTTCCTAGTTGGTCGTGACTTGTTACCACAAATAATACTTTTTTCATAACATCTTTTTTTATAGGTTCTTTTTTCTCCTGAGTAATTTTACAGCTAAAGGTTGTTATAATTAAAACGAGTAAAGCTATCTTTTTCATTATACGAATTTACGAAGATTACAGCACTAATAAATTGAATTTAAGTTATGTTTGTGATAAGTAAATTTATATAAGGGTTAATATAGAATCCTTAATTTGGCTAAATTGCTAATTATCCAATTAGTAGTTAATTATTTGGTAAGGGAGTTGATGATGGCATTAGGTTTAAAGGATTAAACAAAAATATGCTAAGTATATGGATTGATTTCAGAAAAGTAAAAATGAAATAATTACTTTTTATAAAAATTATTGTGATCTACATATTCCCAAACTTTTTCGGACAATAGCGGACGAATATTTTTTTTGTTTTTGATGTTTTCCCGAATGAAAGTAGACGAAATTTCTACAATCGGAGCATCAATTTTATGAATCCTAGGATGATTTATCAAGTCTAAATTTTCGCCTTCTTCCGAAATTCTTGGGTAAATATAAATATCGTGATTTTCTAGAATGTATTCGTAGTTTTTCCATTTGTGTAACGACTTCAAGTTATCTTCGCCCATAATTAAGGAAAACTCGTGTTGTGGATAATGGTCTTTTAAATGCGCTAACGTATTTACAGTATAATTGGGCTGTGGCAATTTGAATTCAATATCCGAAGGTTTAATTTTAGGATACTCTTCAGTTGCTAATCGCACCAAATGCAAACGTTGGTAATCGTCTAGTAAAGTGTTTTTTTGTTTGTGTGGATTGTGTGGCGTAACCACCATCCAAATCTGTTCCAAATCAGAATATTCCGCCATATGATTAGCAATAATCAGGTGGCCCACATGAATGGGATTAAACGTTCCGAAATAGAGTCCGATTTTCATTTTGTCTTAATACTTAATACTTTGTACTTAATTCTTAATACTAACTATTCACAAACCCCTTTACTAATTGATACGCATCTTCTTTGGCTACCTCCAAATCATAATTTTTAATGATTTTATCAAATTGAGGAGCAGTTGCCAACTCAACGTGTGCTTTAGCAATTCGCATGTTGATTTTGTCATCGCTTTCCGTAGAACGTTCTTTTAGGCGGCGTTTTAGTTCGTCCACACTTGGTGGTTTTACAAAAACGGCTAAGGTTTCTTCGGGAAATTTCGATTTAATTCGCAATCCACCAGCAACATCAATATCAAATATTACGTTTTTGCCTTTTGCCCAAATACGTTCCACTTCACTTTTTAAAGTTCCGTAGAAATTATCGCGGTAGACTTCTTCCCATTCTATAAAATCATCGGCTTTGATGTGTTTTTTAAACTCTTCAATCGACATGAAATAATAGTCTTTTCCATCCACTTCTTGCCCACGAGGTTCACGTGTGGCAGCGGAAATGGAAAATTCCAAATTCAAATCTTCTTTGGTAAGCAAATGCCTTACTATGGTTGTTTTTCCTGAGCCCGATGGCGCCGAGAATACTAATAATTTTCCTTTATTCATTATTTTGTCATTGCGAGGCACGAAGCAATCTCATCCTCATTTATTTTGTAAAATTTATACCTACAAGGTTAAAAAACCTTGCAGGATGTTAAAGAACATTAAGCACCTGCTCTTTAATTTTCTCCAATTCATCTTTCATCATCACTACCAATTTTTGCATTTCGGTGTGGTTGGATTTAGATCCCATAGTGTTAATTTCGCGTCCCATTTCTTGGGTGATGAAACCTAATTTTCTTCCGTTGGCTTCTGTTCCAGCAAGGGTTTCGATGAAGTAATTCAAGTGGTTTTCTAGGCGAACTTTCTCTTCTGTAATATCGTATTTTTCTAAATAGAAAATCAATTCTTGTTCAAAACGGCTTTCGTCAACAGCAAGTTGCAAGTCTTCAATAGCAGTTCTTAATCTGTTTTTTACGGTTTCCACACGTTCCGAATCGTATGCAACAGCATCGTTCATTAACGTCATGATATTCGCAATGCGGTGCAAAAATTCTTTTTCTAAAGAAACCCCTTCATCTTTGCGGAATTGCGCCATATTTTCAAGCGCCTGATCAATCACTTTCTGGATTTCCTTCCATTCGTTTTCGTCAATTTCTTCGCGTTCGGTTTTTAATGCATCCGGCATTCGAATAGCCATTTTCATTAATTCCACTTCATCAGCAAGAGGCATAATGGCTTTCATTTGGGCAATATATCCCTTAATGATAGGTACGTTGATTTTAGAAGAAGTGTCTTCGCCAGTAACTTCAATATATAAAGAGAAATCAATTTTTCCGCGTTCCAATCGTTGGGACAATTGGTTGCGCAAACCCAATTCCATTTCTCTATAAATAGAAGGCATTCTAGTATTTAAGTCTAGACCTTTACTGTTTAGTGATTTTAATTCTACGGTAATTTTTTTGGTTGGTAATTGCAAAGACGCTTTCCCAAAACCGGTCATGGATTGTATCATTCTATTATTTTAATTGACTTCAAATATATAAAAAAGTGTTCAGTATTCAGTGCTCAGTTTTATACTACTGAATACTGAGCAGTGAGCACTGATTACTGATCACTAGTTACTTTCTTCTGAGTTACTAAATAAACTCCCACAAAAATTAATATTGCCGATAGTAATTTTACCAAACTCAGTTCATCTTTACCTAGACCTATTGCAAAAATAGTTGCAAATAAGGGTTGCAAATAAATAAATACCGCCACGGTTGTTGGCTTTAATTCCCGCATGGAAAGTAAGTTAAGCAAATAAGTAAAAAAGGTGGAAAAGACTACTACAAATCCAATTTTCCAGAGAATATCTGTAGGAATTGTCGCCCAAGATATGGCGTGAAATTCATTCCACCCGAAAGGCAAAACCATAATAAATCCAAAAGTGTAAATCCATTTTACAAAAGTAAAAGCATTGTATTTATCCATTAATTTCTTTACGATAATTAGATAAAATCCATAAGAAACTGCGTTGATAAATACCAATAAATTTCCAAGTGTAGCATTTGGAGCATTTACCATAGATTTTCCATAAAGGATTAATGTTATGGTTCCGGCCAAGCCAAAAAGAATGCCAATAACTTTGCGTTTTTTCATGCGCTCTTTCATGATAAATGCCGAAAGAACCAAGACAATCATGGGTGTGGTTACCATTAAAACGGCTCCCATAATTGGTGAAGTATAACTTAAACCTTTAAAAAAAGTAAGCATATTTAAAGCTACTCCAAAGAAAGCTGCGGCTATAATTCGTGGAAAATCTTCCGTAGCAATTTTTTCTTTAGGCCCGAAAAAAGAAATTAGCCAAAATAAAACTACCGAACCACCAACACGCATGGTAATAAATCCG
The DNA here is from genome assembly GCA_947451525.1 of Flavobacteriaceae bacterium. Lineage (GTDB taxonomy): Bacteria > Bacteroidota > Bacteroidia > Flavobacteriales > Flavobacteriaceae > Flavobacterium. Next base: position 128,089 of record CANFZM010000001.1, on the reverse strand, counting down.
AAGGGTTCCACGTATTTTGGCATTACATCTTTGGCAATAGTAAATGTCACGCCATAAATTATTGACACTAAAGTCGCGGCTATTAAAGCCCATTTTCTTTTAGACACTTGCCAGAGCTTTAGTTAATTTCAAAATATTGGGTTGCGTGTTTCCAATAAAAATTTCATTATTAAGAAGAATAACAGGACGACTCAAAAATGTATAATGTTCTAAAATATATTTTTTATAATCGTCTTCGGTCAAGCTTTTATTTTTCAAATCCAATGACTTATACAACTGTGCTTTTTTGCTAAACAAAGCCTCATAACTACCCGAAAGCGAATGCATTTCTTCTAGTTCTTGCTCGGTAATTGGATTTTCACGAATGTCATGAAATTCCAATCTATCGGAATTAGGAAGTGATTTTATAATTTTCCTGCAAGTAGAGCAGGAGGCTAAATAATATATTTTGTTAGTCATTGAAATTTCTTTTTGCAAAAGTAGGATTTTGAATGGAATATTAAGGAATTTCAATTCAAACCTTTAAAATAGAGTTAAGGAACTATTATTTTAGTAATTGTGTAAGGTTGCTAGGAATATTCTGATTATTTTTGATGAAAATTACAATAATGAGTACATTTACTAAAAAGATATCCATTCGTTGGGCCGATTTAGATCCGAATTTTCACATGCGTCACACTGCTTATTATGATTTTGGAGCACAACATCGTATAGAAATTCTAGCACAACAAGGCTTAACCATGCAGGTCATGAAAGAACAGCATTTTGGGCCAATTGCTTTTCGGGAAGAATGTGTTTTTAGAAAAGAAATTCATCTAGAAGACCAAATCACCATTAGCACCAAAATTGGAAAAATGAAAGCCGATGCTTCGCGATGGACCATTGTGCATGAATTGCGCGATGATAAAAATACCCTTTGTGCAGTAATCACTATTGATGGCGCTTGGATGGACAAGCATTTGCGAAAGCTAGCAATTCCAACGCCTAAATTGGCATTGGAAGTGATGAATTCCATACCAAAAACAGATGATTTTAACTTACTATAAAATAAAAAATATTATGGAAACCAGTTTTAACATTAACCAAACCAGCAGAACCGTGTTGCGCAATTTTTTAGAGAACCATTCTCTTGAACAATTGAATGCTATTCCTGAGGGTTTTAGTAATAATCTTATTTGGAATATTGGTCATTGTATTGTGGTGCAACAAATGTTGGTCTATAAACTATCCGATTTGCAGATGATGATTTCCGATGAAATGGTGGATAAATATAAAAGAGGTACTAAACCAGAACATAGTGTAGGCCAAACAGAAGTAAATGAAATGAAAGTATTGTTGTTTTCTACTTTAGAAAAAACTAAAAAAGATTTTAGCGAAAAGTTATTTCAAAATTATAATGAATTCACTTCGATGTCGGGTTTTACCATGAAATCAATAACTGATGCAATTGAATTTAACAACTATCACGAGGCGCTTCACCTCGGAATTATGATGCAAATTAGAAAATTTATATAAACGTAGTACCTTTGCTAAAAAAAAAACTAAAATGAAATTTAATACTAAAGTAATACATGGTGGACAACACCACGATAAAGTAACAGGAGCGGTAATGACTCCTGTTTTTCAAACTTCCACTTATGCACAAACAAGCCCAGGTCAACCTGTAGGAGATTACGAATACAGCCGTGCGGCAAATCCTACTCGTCAAGCCTTAGAAGATGCTTTGGCAGCGATAGAAAATGGTGCTCGAGGTTTGGCATTTGCTTCTGGTTTAGCAGCAACTGATTGCTTGTTACGTATGTTTAAAGCAGGAGACGAAATCATTGCCATGGATGATTTATATGGTGGTACTTACCGATTATTCACTAGATTATACAAAGATAGCGGCATCAAATTTCATTTTGTAGATATGAATGATTTGGAGAAATTCCAATCTTTGATAAACGAAAACACCAAATTGGTTTGGGTAGAAACGCCAACAAATCCGTTAATGAAATTGGCCGATATTCAAGAAATTGCCAAAATCACTAAAAAACATAATCTACTTTTTGCAGTAGACAATACGTTTGCAACACCTTATTTACAAAAACCTCTTGATTTAGGTGCTGATATTGTAATGCATTCGGCAACTAAATACCTTGGCGGTCATAGCGATGTTATTGCTGGAGCCTTGATTATTAAAGACAAAACTTTGGGCGAAGAATTGCATTTTAAGCAATTTGCAACTGGAGGAACTCTAGGGCCAATGGATAGCTATTTGGTTTTGAGAGGAATTAAAACGTTGCATTTACGCGTACAAAGACATTGTGAAAACGGAATGAAAGTTGCCGAATTTTTAAGCAACCATCCAGATGTAGAACGAGTATATTATCCTGGATTGCCAGATCATCCGCACCATAATATTGCTAAAAAGCAAATGAGCGGTTTTGGTGGAATGGTATCTTTTACTTTTAAATCAGGAAAAAAAGCTGACTCAATTTCCTTTTTAGAAAAACTAAAAGTGTTCACATTAGCAGAATCTCTAGGCGGAGTAGAATCGTTAGCGAATCATCCGGCATTAATGACGCACGCTTCTATTCCAGAAGACAAACGTCTTGAAGTTGGAATCACCGACGACTTAGTAAGATTAAGTGTAGGAGTGGAAGATATTACCGATTTACTTGCCGATATAGAACAAGCATTTAGATAAAAAACAAAATCCCGATTTCTGAATTTAGAAATCGGGATTTTTTTATGTTTTATAATGATTTACTGAATGTAGTAGATGTAACCAAAGTTCAACCAAACATTCCAGTCGTTCGATTTATTTTCTGGATGAAGATCTGGGTTTGGACTCAATCCATCTACCCAGTTAGAAAAATAATACTGAAATCTTAAATCAACCATTAAATCCGAAAGAGGTGATAATTTATAACGAGTACCCATACTAGTAACTACAGATAAAGTTGTTCCGCCTTTAAGATCAAAAGCATCAATATATTTTGTTGGCGTTACTGTAGTTAATTGCCCTAAACCAGGTCCCATTTCAGAATAAGCCTTAGGATTATAAAAACTAAACTGACCTCCTAAACTAATAAAAGGGGCAAAACTTCCAGGAGTAGCAGAAAAATCTCTAATACTATATGGGAAGAATTCTAATTGCATACCAATATTGGTTATGGCAGTGCTTCCTCTCATGGCGCGCAATTGGTTTGCAAATAAACTAGTACTACTTGGATCAACCCATTTACCATAATTTTTAAAATTAACTTTGTTGTAAGATAATTCAGTTCTTAGTTTAAAGTGATCATTAAAATAAGTTTCAGGAGTGTAGCAATTACATTCTGCTTGGTAAGCAAAATTTAAATAATGCACGATTCCGATTCCATAACCGGTATTTCCAAAAGTAGTAGCTGCATTTCCACTTTGTCCATAATCTGATTGGAATGCTACAGGTCCTGCTATTACTCCAATTTCATGTGAAAAACCAAGCTGTGCAATTGCTATATTGGTAAAACCGAACAATACCAGAAAAGGGAGGATAATATATTTGGTCATTTTTTATACAGATTAAATCAATTCCCGACAAATATATAAAAACATCACTAGTAATGAAATAAAATAAAAAAAATACTTAGATAAGTGCGAAAAAAAGTGGAATTACATTTAAATACAGAGGATTAATTCAATTATCATCAAAAAAAATTAAAGAAAATATAATATTTATGAGAATATAAAAAAAATAGCATCATTATTTTAATAAAATGTATATTTGTCAAATATTACGAAAACGTTTTCTTAAACATTAATATTATTAATTTATGTCACAAAGTATCCACAACTTTATTGAAGCGGTTGCTAAAAAAAACCCTAACGAGTCTGAATTTCTTCAAGCAGTTAAGGAAGTAGCTGAAACAGTAATTCCATTTATCGAAGAAAATAAAAAGTACGAAGGCAAAATGCTTTTGGAAAGAATGGTTGAACCAGAAAGAGTTATCATGTTCCGTGTAACATGGATTAACGATGCTGGCGAAACGCAAGTTAATAGAGGTTACAGAATTCAAATGAATTCGGCTATCGGTCCTTACAAAGGAGGAATTCGTTTCCATCCTTCTGTAAACTTAAGTATTTTGAAATTCCTTGCTTTTGAGCAAACTTTCAAAAACAGTTTAACTACTTTGCCAATGGGCGGAGGAAAAGGTGGAGCAGATTTTGATCCAAAAGGAAAATCGGATATTGAAATTATGAAATTCTGTCAAGCATTTATGACCGAATTATCTAAACATATTGGTGCTGATACCGACGTTCCTGCTGGAGATATTGGTGTTGGTGGAAGAGAAGTTGGCTACATGTTTGGTCAATATAAAAGATTAAGAAATGAATTTACTGGAGTTTTAACAGGAAAAGGAATCTCTTTTGGAGGTTCATTAATCCGTCCAGAAGCTACAGGATATGGCGATGTGTATTTTGCACAAAGCATGCTTGCAACTAAAGGAGATAGTTTTACAGGAAAAACTGTAGTAGTTTCTGGTTCTGGAAATGTAGCTCAATATGCAACCGAAAAAGCAACTCAATTAGGAGGTAAAGTAGTAACAATGTCAGATTCTTCTGGATATATCTACGATGCAGACGGAATTACAGCTGAGAAATTAGCTTATGTAATGGAAATTAAAAACATTAACTATGGCAGAATTTCGGATTATGTAACTAAATTTCCTAATGCAAAATTCGTTGCTGGTAAACGCCCTTGGGAAGTTAAATGTGATATCGCACTACCTTGTGCTACTCAAAATGAGTTAAACGAAGAGGAAGCTAAAACATTAGTGGCTAACGGATGTATCTGTGTGGCCGAAGGTGCTAATATGCCTTCTACTCCAGAAGCAGTTATCGTTTTCCAAAACGCTAAAATATTATTTGCACCAGGAAAAGCTTCTAATGCTGGTGGTGTTGCTACCTCTGGTCTAGAAATGTCTCAAAACTCTTTACGTTTAAGTTGGACTTCAGAAGAAGTTGATGAAAGACTTAAAGCAATTATGGCAAATATTCATGCCGCTTGTGTAAAATATGGTTCTGACGCTACTGGTTATATTGACTATGTAAAAGGTGCTAATATTGCAGGTTTCGTTAAAGTTGCCGATGCCATGCTTGCTCAAGGTATCGTATAATAACAACCTTAAAATTTATATACTAACCTTCTTTCTGTCATGGAAAGAAGGTTTTTTTATTGCGATATATGAAAACAGATATAATTGCGTTTTATAGTATATTTGCAACTATAATTTATAGAAAATAATGCTCAAGAGAATTTCCTACATCCTAGTTTTATTCAGTTTTGCCTTTGGTTTTGCTCAAAATAATCCAAAATGGCAAGGTTATTTTTCATTCAATCAAATTACGGATATTTCAGAATCATCTCAAAGCATTTTTGCTTCTTCCGAGAATGCTTTTTTTTCTAATAATCTGGACACCAACGATATTAAAACCATAACATCAGTTGATGGCTTGAAGGCAGAAACAATCACAGCTTTTTACCATAGCGATTCGGTAAACAAAACATTTGTAGGTAATAGTAATGGTTTGTTATTAGTAGTGAACCAAGACGGAACGATTTTGTACAAAGCAGGAATCAGGGATGAGGTTCCCGTTCCAGCTGGGATTAAGCAAATTAATCATTTTTTAGAATACAATAATAAACTTTATGTTTCCACTAATTATGGTATTTCCGTTTTTGATTTAGATACTTTTGAATTTGGAGACACTTATTATATGGGACCACAAGGAAACTATATTTCGGTTCAACAAACCTGCATCAACAACGGATTTATTTATGCTGCAACCCAAGGAAATTCGGTAGGAAGTGGCGTACGAAAAGTGAGTTTAACCAATCCATTTTTAAACGATTACAACCAATGGGTTGACATTTCAGGATACTATTGGAACGGAATTACAGCCTTTAATAATTTGGTTTTTGCAGTAAGATCCGACAATAAATTATTTAAATATGATGGAATTTCTTTTACTCAAATCGCACAGTATTCTCAGAAAGTAGTGGACATAAGAAGTTACAACAACTATTTAATTGTTGCCACTCTCAATGAAGTTTTTGTTTACGATGCTACTATGATTCAAGTGTATCATATCCAAAGCACACAAATACCCAGTAGTACACCAACTTTTACTTGCGCAACGGTCATCAATAACGAAGTTTATATTGGTACCACCGAAAATGGATTGATTACTTCTAGTATTTCCAACCCTACTAATTTGGGTGTTTTACTTCCAAATGGACCAATTAGAAATAAAATATTTAGATTAAAAAAATCAAGTACTGCACTCTGGGCTTTATACGGGCGTTATAACCAAACCTATAATCCATATAATCTTGATTATCCATACGGTTTGTTTCAATATCCAATAAGTAAATATTCAAGTAATGGCTGGGATCAAATTCCATATTCAAATTTATTGGGTGCAAAATCGTTATCGGCTATAGCCTTTAATCCAAAAAATGAAAAGCAGTTTTATGTAAGTTCTTACTTTTCGGGACTTTTAAAAGTGGATAATGAAATACCGACTGTTTTATATAATGATACTAATACCGGAACCAATGGCCTGCAATCGTTGCAGTTGTCACCGCCAAATCCAAGTTATGTAGATATTCGAGTTAACGGACCAGCATTTGATAAAAATGGAGATATATGGATGACCAATAATTTTGTAACTAAACCCTTAAAAGTTTTAAGAAGCAATGGGCAATGGCAATCGTATGATTTTACGCCAATAGAATCTGCTTCCGATTTAAAAGATACTAGTTACGGAATACCTGTAGTGGATAAAAACAACACCAAATGGATTTCCCAAGATCGAAATGGAGTTGTAGCATTTAATGAAAATTACAGTAATAAATTCATTGCAATTAAATTAGGGTCTTCTGGAAATCTTCCAAATCTAGATGTGAGATGTTTAGCCATAGACAATAAAAACCAACTTTGGATAGGTACTATTAATGGCTTGCGAATTATTCCATCAGTAGATTCTTTTATTTCTGAAACCGATATTCAATCTAAAGCAATTATTATTCTAGAAAATGATTTGGCACAAGAATTATTTTACGATCAATTTATAATTGATATTGCTGTAGATGGTGCCAACAGAAAGTGGGTTGCCATAGCCGAATCGGGAGTGTATCTTGTTTCTTCTAACGGACAAGAAACCATTTATCATTTTACTAAAGAAAATTCGCCTTTGCCTTCTAATAACGTTAATGACATTGAAATCGATGGAGTTACAGGCGAGGTTTTTTTTGCCACCGATAAAGGATTGGTTTCCTTTAAAGGAACTTCAACTGCTGCAAGCGGCGATTTGAATAACGTGTATGCTTATCCAAATCCAGTTCGCCCAGAATATACTGGGACGGTAAAAATTGCCAATTTAACTAATAAAGCCACCGTTAAAATAACTGATATTGAAGGTAATTTGGTTTTTGAAACTACTTCCGAAGGAGGTACTATTGAATGGGACACAACTGCATTCGGTAAATACAAAGTTGCCTCTGGCGTATACATGATTTTGGTTTCCGCCCAAGATGGTATTGAAACTACTATTAAAAAAGTAATGATAATTAGATAAAAAGTTTATGGTTTACAGTTTGTCGTTTATAGTTAACGACAACAAACCATAAACAACAAACCATAAACAACAAATAATGTTGGTAAAAACCAAAGCGATTGTTCTTTCTTCCTTAAGATATCAAGAAAAAAGTTTGATTGTAAAATGCTTTACCCTTTCGGATGGGCTAAAAAGTTATTTCGTTCCAAGTGCCTATTCTGGAAAAAAAGCCAATCAAAAAATCGCTTATTTTCAGCCATTAACTATTCTAGAAATTGAAGCCAACCATAAAAATAAAGGCACTTTAGAACATTTTAAAGACATTAAACTCGCAACCGCATATCAAACCATAAATACGGATGTAGTTAAAAGTACCATGGTGATTTTCCTTTCGGAAATGCTGCACCATAGTATTCAAGAAGAAGAAAAAAATGAAGATTTATTTACCTTTTTAGAAACGGCTTTAATTTGGCTCGACACACACGAAGAGACCACTAATTTTCATTTAATTTTACTTTTAGAAATCACCAAATTCCTCGGATTTTATCCGGATATTTCCGATGTTGAGGCTAAGTTTTTTGTAATGAATGAAGGGTTTTTCACTCCTTTTCAAGGAATTAGTTGCCTCTCAGAACACGAAACTTTTTTGTTTCAAAAATTAATTGCTTTAAAATTTGATTCCGATCAAAAAGTTTTCGCAGGAATTGAACGTCAAATACTCCTAAAAATTCTTTTGGAATACTATACCATTCACCTAGACGGATTTAAAAAACCAAAATCTCTTGAGGTTTTGAAAGAAGTTTTTAGTTAAATGAATCCATAAAATTTGGCAATGTTAATTTGTTTTACTTTTGATATCTTTGAATCTTAATTTACCCCAAATGAAGAAATTACTTATCCTTTTATTTTTTGCAAATGCATTTTTTGCAAATGCACAACAGAAATACATTACGGAAACGGACATTCATTATTATGACGAAAGTACTAATAAAAAGGATCCGTATATAGATTCTCAATGTACTCTGGATGTTTATTATCCTGAAAATAAAAAAGATTTTGTAACAATTATTTGGTTTCATGGTGGCGGACTAACCAAAGGTAAAAAACAAATCCCAAAAGCCTTAAAGGATAAAGGCTATGCCGTAATCGGTGTTGAATATAGATTATCTCCAAATGTCAATGCGCCAGCCTATATTGAAGATGCAGCGGCAGCAGTTTCTTGGGTGTTCAATACTATTGAAAAATATGGAGGTAACAAAAAACTAATTTTTATTTCTGGACATTCTGCAGGTGCTTATTTGGGAACAATTATAACTATGGACAAGTCGTATTTGGCAAAATATAGCATAGATCCTATGGAAATTGCAGGACTAATTTCTTTTAGCGGACAAGCCATTACGCATTTTACCATCCGAAAAGAACAAGGAATTAAAAGCACGCAACCAACTATTGATAAGTATGCTCCAATTTTTTACGTTCGCGCAGATACTCCTCCAATTTTGCTCATAACCGGCGATCGCGAAATGGAATTATTAGGGCGTTATGAAGAAAATGCCTATTTCTTGCGAATGATGAAATTGAACAACAATAAAGAAATCCGATTATATGAACTGCAAGGATTTAACCATTCCGGAATGGCCGAGCCAGCATATCCATTATTATTAAATGAAGTGGAAGTGATTTCCAAAAAAATCCTCGAAAAGAAGTAAGAAATCTTCTTAAACACTTCATTTCAAATCAAAACCTTAACTTTTGACTTTCAACTTTTGATTTCGGCATAAATTTATTACTTTCGCAAATCGTATATATAAAAGGCAAAATGAGCACAAAATTCACGGAATACAAAGGACTTGACTTGCCAACGGTAGCGTCAGAAGTTCTAAAATTTTGGAAAGAAAAGAACATCTTTGAACAATCAGTAACGTCACGAGAAGGGAATACGCCATTCGTTTTTTTTGAAGGACCACCTTCTGCTAACGGATTGCCAGGAATTCACCACGTTATGGCGCGTGCTATTAAAGATATTTTTTGTCGTTATAAAACTCAAAAAGGGTTCCAAGTCAAGCGTAAAGCCGGCTGGGATACTCATGGTTTGCCAGTAGAATTAGGAACCGAGAAAGAATTAGGCATCACCAAAGAAGACATCGGGAAAACCATTTCGGTAGAAGAATACAACGAAGCGTGTAAGAAAACGGTAATGCGTTATACGGATGTTTGGAACGACCTTACCGAAAAAATGGGTTATTGGGTAGATATGGAAGATCCGTATGTGACCTACAAATCCAAATACATGGAAACCGTTTGGTGGTTATTGAAACAAATTTATAACAAAGATTTACTATACAAAGGCTACACGATACAACCGTATTCTCCAAAAGCCGGAACTGGATTATCTTCTCACGAAGTAAACCAACCGGGAAGTTATAGAGATGTTACGGATACAACCGTTGTAGCACAATTTAAAAGCCCCCTAGCCCCCGAAGGGGGAACTGCCAACGATGTCTTAAAAGCATTTCGTCTTTCCTCCCTCCCCTTTGGGGAGGGTCGGGGAGGGGATTTATATTTTCTTGCTTGGACCACCACACCTTGGACTTTACCAAGCAATACGGCTTTAACCGTTGGACCAAGAATTGATTATGTATTAGTAGAAACGTTCAACCAATATACCTTCCGTCCTGCAAAAGTAGTTTTGGCTAAAAATTTAGTTGGAAAACAATTCGGAAAAGGATTTTTTGAATCTACAGAACCTTCTGATTTTGAAAATTTTAAAGAAGGAGATAAAAAAATTCCATTTCAAATACTTGCCGAATGCAAAGGTGCCGATTTAGTTGGAATTCGTTACGAGCAATTGATGCCATTAGCATTGCCGTATCAAAATCCAGAAAATGCATTTAGAGTAATTGCTGGAGATTTTGTTACCACCGAAGACGGAACCGGAATTGTACATACTGCGCCAACTTTTGGAGCAGATGATGCTAAAGTTGCCAAAGAAGCAACTCCAGAAGTTCCGCCAATGTTGGTTTTGGATGAAAACGGAAACCCTGTTCCTTTAGTAGATTTACAAGGTAAATTCATTCAAGGTTTGGGAGAATACTCTGGTAAATACGTTAAAAACGAATATTACAACGATGGGGAAGCACCAGAACGTTCTGCCGATGTGGAAATTGCCATCCAATTAAAAGAAGAAAATAAGGCTTTTAAAGTCGAAAAATACGTGCACAGTTACCCACATTGTTGGAGAACCGACAAGCCAATTTTATATTATCCGTTAGATTCTTGGTTCATCAAAGTAACCGAAATCAAAGATAGAATGTTTGATCTTAACGAAACCATCAACTGGAAGCCCAAAGCAACTGGTGAAGGACGTTTTGGAAATTGGTTAAAAAATGCCAACGATTGGAACTTATCGCGTTCCAGATATTGGGGAATTCCATTGCCAATATGGAGAACCGAAGACGGAACGGAAGAATTATTAGTTGGATCTGTTGCAGAATTATGTTCGGAAATAGAGAAATCTATCGCAGCAGGCTTCCAAAAAGAAAATCCGTTTCAAGGGTTTGAAGTTGGAAACATGAGCGAAGAAAACTACGATTTAGTCGATTTACATAAAAATGTAGTCGATGGAATTGTGTTGGTTTCTCCTTCTGGAAAAGAAATGAAACGCGAATCCGACTTGATTGATGTTTGGTTCGATTCGGGTGCCATGCCTTATGCGCAATGGCATTATCCATTTGAAAATAAAGATTTAATTGACGAAAACAAAGCATTCCCTGCCGATTTTATTGCAGAAGGAGTGGATCAAACACGTGGATGGTTTTATACTTTACACGCCATTGCAACTTTGGTTTTCGATAAAATTGCTTATAAAAATGTAGTTTCTAATGGATTAGTATTAGATAAAAACGGACAAAAAATGTCCAAACGTCTAGGAAATGCTGCAGATCCATTTGAAACTTTAGCAGAATATGGTCCGGATGCTACGCGTTGGTACATGATTTCTAACGCCAATCCGTGGGACAATTTAAAATTTGATTTAGAAGGAATTGCTGAGGTTCGTAGAAAATTCTTTGGGACTTTATACAATACCTATTCGTTCTTTAGTTTGTATGCAAATATCGATGGGTTTACGTATGCTGAAGCGGAAATTCCGTTAAACGAAAGACCAGAAATTGACCGTTGGATATTATCCGAATTGCACACTTTAATACAAGAAGTGGATGGTTTTTATGAAGAATATGAACCAACTAAAGCCGCTAGAGCAATATCTAATTTTGTTCAAGAAAACCTTAGCAACTGGTACGTTCGACTGTGTAGAAGACGTTTTTGGAAAGGCGAATACGGCACCGATAAAATTGCTGCTTACCAAACATTATACACGTGTTTGTTAAACGTAGCGAAACTTTCGGCACCAATTGCTCCTTTTTTCATGGACAAACTTTACAGAGATTTAACGCAGGCTACACAATCAGAAGAATTTGACAGTGTACATTTGGCAAAGTTTCCAAGTTCGGTTGAAAACTTTGTTGATAAATCGTTGGAGAGCAGAATGATGAAAGCGCAGACCGTTTCTTCTCTTGTTTTGTCCCTTCGAAAAAAGGAAATGATTAAGGTACGTCAGCCTTTGCAAAGGGTAATGATTCCGATACTTGACGAGAACCAACGTGTTGAAATTGAGGCAGTTTCTGAGTTGATAAAAGCAGAAGTAAACGTCAAAGAAATTGAACTTTTAGACGACGCATCTGGAGTTTTAGTGAAGCAAATTAAGCCAAATTTTAAGGCCCTTGGACCTCGTTTTGGAAAAGATATGAATCTGATTGCTAAAGAGATACAAGGTTTAGCCGCGGAACAAATCAATGCTTTGGAAGCTAATGGAGAACTAGAAATTGCAATTTCAGGAAAATGTGTAATTTTAACCTCCCAAGATGTAGAAATTACTTCACAGGATATACCGGGGTGGTTAGTTGCAAGTGCCAACGGAATTACTGTGGCTTTAGACATAACCATTTCTGAAGAATTAAAGCAGGAGGGAATAGCAAGAGAATTGGTAAATAGAATTCAAAACATCCGAAAAGATTCTGGATTTGAAGTTACCGACAAAATAAAAGTTCAAATTCAACACCAGGTAGAATTGGAACCAGCAATAAAAAATAATGAAGACTATATTATGTCGGAAACCTTAACAAAGGAATTACTTTTTGTACAAGAAGTACAAAATGGCATAGAAATTGAGTTTGACGATATAAAAACTAAAATATTAATCTCAAAATAGAATACAGATGATTGATGAAATAATGAAATACTCAGAGGCTGATTTAGCCGAGTTCAAAGAAATTATCCTTAACAAAATTGAAAAAGCACAAAACGATTTAGAATTAATCAAAAGTGCTTATATGAATGATTTAAATAATGGTACCGATGATACATCGCCAACCTTTAAAGCATTTGAAGAAGGAAGCGAAACCATGAGTAAAGAGGCGAACTCGCAATTGGCAATTCGTCAAGAGAAGTTTATTCGCGATTTAAAAAATGCGCTTTTCCGTGTTGAAAACAAAACCTATGGGGTTTGTAAAGTAACTGGAAAGTTAATAGGAAAAGAACGATTGAAAATTGTTCCTCATGCAACTATGAGTATCGAAGCAAAAAACTTGCAACGATAAAACCTCTTTTTATATACAATTCAAAACGCTCCTTTTTAGGGGCGTTTTTTTTAGAAAAATAATACTACTTTTGCAATCAGCAAATCCAGAAAAACATGAAACTACGCAATTCGGCATTTATTATCTTTTTGATATTAGTTATTGATCAATATTCAAAGATGTTTGTGAAAACGAATTTTGTTTTAGGCGAACAAGTGGAAGTTTTTAGATGGTTTAAAATTTTGTTTATTGAAAACGAAGGAATGGCCTGGGGAACTGTTATTCCTGGGGAATATGGCAAGTTGTTTTTAACGGTTTTCCGAATTTTTGCTGTTGGTGCCATCGGATATTGGCTTTGGGATGCTACTAGAAAAAACAGATCGCGCTATTTAATAGTTGCTATTTGTTTGATTTTTGCAGGAGCACTCGGAAATATTATTGATTCGGTTATTTATGGCATTATGTTTGACGATAGCCACCACCATGTAGCCACATTTTTTCCAAAAACACCTTATGGCACCTTGTTTCACGGTAAAGTAGTTGACATGTTTTACTTCCCATTTATAGAAGATTATTTAATGCCTAGTTGGGTTCCTTTCCTTGGCGGAAAACAAATTACTTTCTTCAATGCTATTTTTAATGTTGCCGATTTTGCAATTTCTACCGGAGTTGGAATTTTGATTTTCTTCAACAAAAAAGCATTCGCACATTCTAATTAATGCAATACTTTAGAATTTATAAATCCTATTTGGAGTTACGCAATAATCCAATTGGATGTCCTTTTCGGAAGCATCTTCTATGATTTCTTCTGCATCAAAGAAAGACAATCCTATTTTTATGGTTTCGGGCTTGCATTCCGATAAAAATTTATCGTAAAACCCTTTGCCATAACCCACGCGATTTCCTTTTACATCAAATGCTAAAAGCGGTACAAAAACCACATCCATTTTAACAACAGGAACTTCCAAACCCTCTATTGGTTCTGGAATATTATAAGCGTTTTTTTGAAATTTTGTATTGTCAGTTACAAGGTAATGTGTCATTCCTAAAGTTGCAAAATCACTTTTGGAAACTACAATTTCTTTGTCTTTTCCTGCTAAAATGTGTAGGAGGAACTCGGTGTCGATTTCTTTTTGTTCGGCAATAGTTAAAAATAAATGATAGTAGGTTTTGTCCCAAATATCCAACGAGAGCAACTGATTGGCAACAGCCAAACTCCATTCTTCCACTTTTTCAGAAGTAAATTCGTGCCGTAATTCTTTATATTTTTTTCTTAGTTCTGTTTTAAACATAAAAGTGTTTCCTTCAATTCGTCTATAAAAATAGTCAAATGTTGGACTTCAACGTGATTCATCAGCACAATTTTATACCATTTATTTTCCGAATTGTGGGTTTCTGGAACTAAATCGTATTTTTCGGCTATGGTTTTCGGAATAAATTCGGAATGAATGGTAACAATATTCATGTGCGGTTCTCTAAAATAGCGGATGCCTAAATTATCCAATTCGGTGCACAGATATTGGGTTCGCATTTGCAAAACACTCACTTTTTCAAACCATTTGTGTGGCCCGTAAGTAAATAAAATCATCCAAACAGCAACTGCATTGGCACCAGAACGGCTTCCGCAAAGGGTTAAATCCATTCCTTCTACATACTGCGCTTCTTTGGTTAGTACATTTTCAATTAAGCCTTTGCGGCAAATGAAAACGCCAGTGCCATAAGGTGCTTGTAGCATTTTATGAGCATCAATAGTAATCGAACTAATTTTGGGATTACTGAAATTTATAATCGATTTTTCATTGCTAAACGGATATACAAATCCGCCATAAGCACCGTCAATGTGGAGTTTATAATCTAAATTGTATTTTTCTAAAATAGTGGTATAGACTTCCGGATTATCTACCGAGCCAAACATGGTCGTTCCCATATTGGAAACCACTATAAAATATTTTTTTCCGTTTTCTTTGGCAGTAACAATAATTGCTTCTAATGCTATTGCATCAATTTCTCTGTTTTCAAAAGCAACCGGAATTTTCAACCAATCCAATTGCAATACATTTGCCGCCTTCGGAATAGAATAGTGCGTATCTTCTGATGCAAGAATTACAATTTCCGCTAGTGTTGCATGGTTTTTGTATTGAAAGAAATTCCGATACATCCAAATGGCTTGAATGTTCGCTTCGGTACCGCCTGGAGAAATATAACCATCATATTCGTTGGGATTTGCTTTAAAAACATCCACAGCCAAAACATCCAACACTTCTTTTTCCAACACATGGGTTCCTTTAAAAGCACTTTCGGAATCGCCTAAAGTGTGGCATCCAATGTGATTGGGGTTGGCAACAAACGTTTGTAAAACGGGAGCATCCTTTAAAAAATCAGCATCATAAAATACTTTGCCATCCAATTTGGAAGCAGGATAACCCAAGGAGGTGTCTTTTGAAAAGTTCACGTTGGCATTCAATGCCTTTTGAACCTTGTTATTTCGTTCTTCTTTGGATAGTTTTTTCCAGTAAATCATAGTTTTAAAATTTCCTCAAAACTACACGAAGACAAGTGCTTAAAATATGATAATTGTTAGGTTACCGATTTGTCTTTTAGCAAACTTGTTTTGTGTACAAATTAGAGTTATTTTTGTTTGAATTAATTAAAGAACATTCTCCATTTTAATGAGATTGCTTCGTGCCTCGCAATGACAATGAACAACCCTTCTCTCGAACTTCAAATACAAACCTTACCCGATAATCCCGGGGTGTACCAGTATTATGATAAAGAAGGAAAAATTTTATATGTAGGAAAGGCCAAGAACCTCAAGAAACGGGTTTCTTCTTATTTCAATAAAGTCCACGATAATGCTAAAACCAATGTGCTGGTTCGCAAAATAGTCGAGATAAAACACATCGTAGTTTCCTCCGAGCAGGATGCCTTGTTGTTGGAAAACAATCTGATTAAAAAACTGCAGCCACGTTATAATGTCTTGTTGCGCGATGACAAAACCTATCCGTGGATTTGCATCAAAAAAGAACCTTTTTCAAGAATTTTCCCAACCAGAAGAATGGTAAAAGACGGGTCGGAATACTTCGGGCCTTACACCAGTTTCAAAACGGTGAATACTATTTTAGAATTAATCAAAGAATTGTATCCATTGCGAACTTGCAATTACGATTTAACCGAGAATAACATTCGAAACCATAAATATAAAGTCTGTTTAGAATTTCACATTGGCAACTGCAAAGGCGGTTGCGAAGGCTACGAACTATTAGAAAATTACCAAAAACAAGTCGACGCCATTCGCGAAATTTTGAAAGGAAATTTCAAAGAAAGTTTGAAGGAATTCAAAATTAAAATGCAAGAATTGGCAGCCAGCATGCACTTTGAGGAAGCCCAAAAAATTAAAGATAAGATTGAGGTTTTAGTGAACTACCAATCCCGATCTACCATCATTAATCCGAAGATATCTAATATTGATGTGTTTTCAATTATTTCCGATGAAGCCGTGGCGTATGTAAATTTTCTACAAATTGCCCATGGCGCGATCATTCGATCCTATACTTTAGAATTGAAGAAAAAACTAGAAGAAACCAACGAAGAACTTCTAGAATTGGCGGTGGTAGAACTTCGGGAGCGTTTTCATTTGCTTTCGCGGGAAATAATTCTACCCTTTGCCTTAGATTTTGGCGATAAAATAAAAGTTACCGTTCCGCAATTGGGCGATAAAAAACAGATTTTAGAACTCTCCGAACGCAATGCCAAATACTACCGAATGGATCAATTAAAACAAATCCAAATTGTAGATCCCGAGCGGCACACCAACCGAATTATGGCGCAAATGCAAAAAGACTTACGCCTTTCGGTAGAGCCTCGACATATTGAATGTTTTGATAATTCCAACATACAAGGAACCAATCCTGTGGCGGCTTGCGTGGTTTTTAAAGACGGAAAACCATCCAAAAAAGACTACCGCCATTTCAACATAAAAACCGTAGAAGGCCCCAACGATTTCGCCTCTATGGAAGAAGTCGTTTACCGACGTTACAAACGCCTTTTAGACGAAAACCAATCCTTGCCACAACTCATCATTATCGATGGTGGAAAAGGGCAATTATCCTCGGCACTAAAAAGTATCGACGATTTAGGCTTGCGCGGAAAAATCGCGATCATCGGAATTGCAAAACGCCTCGAAGAACTTTTTTACCCAGGCGATTCGGCACCATTATACCTCGATAAAAAATCGGAAACCCTAAAAGTAATCCAGTTTTTACGCAACGAAGCCCACCGATTCGGGATCACTTTTCACCGCGATAAACGAAGCAAAGCAGCACTCAATTCGTCCATCGAAACCATCCCAGGAATTGGCGAAAAAACTATGTTAACGCTAATAACCCACTTTAAAAGTGTTAAAAGATTGAAATTAGCCTCCGAAAAAGAAATTTCTGAGGTGATTGGTGTATCAAAAGCCAAAAAAATTTCCGACTTTTACCATAAAATCGATAATTAATATTGGAAGCGAATGTTTAAGGCCTACTTGCAATCCATTTTCCCGCCATACACTGCAATCTTTTCCTTTCTAAAGAAGAAAGAAAAAGGATTTCCGTTGCTGTCGGGGCTAAGCAGTAAAGGTATTTTGCAAAAATCTGTTTTTCAAAAACAACTTACAACCTACAACCTACAACCTACAACCTTTATTCTATTTTCTATTTTCTTTTCTCTATTTTCTCAAACTACCTATTCTCAAGATTCCATAAAACGACCAAAAATTGGATTGGTTTTAACCGGAGGTGGTGCCAAAGGATTTGCACATATTGGAGTTTTAAAAGTGCTAGAAAAAGCAGGTGTAAAAATAGATTATATTGGAGGAACCAGCATGGGAGCCGTAGTTGGAGGGTTGTATGCCACAGGTTACAGCGCCCAACAAATTGATTCTATTTTTCATCACACTAATTTTAATGAACTTCTAAAAGATTACGTTCCAAGAGCAAACAAAAGTTTTTATGAAAAACGCAACGATGAGTTGTATGCCATTTCTTTACCCTTTAAAAAACTTAGTATAGGCGTTCCAATTGCTTTATCTAAAGGAATGTATAACTATAATTTGCTAAACAAATTAACCCACTCGGTTCGGCATATTAGAGATTTTAACCAATTGCCAATTCCATTTTTATGTATTGCTACCGATATAGAAACAGGAGAACAACAAATATTAAAAAGTGGGAGTTTGCCCCAAGCATTATTGGCAAGTTCGGCATTTCCTACACTATTTTCCCCAGTAGAAATAGACGGCAAAATGCTTATTGATGGTGGAGTTTCCAATAACTATCCTATTGATGAGGTGCGAAAAATGGGTGCCGATATAATCATTGGAGTCGATGTTCAAGATGGTTTAAAAACCAGGAACTCCTTAAAGGAAGCCACGCAAATTCTGCTTCAAATATCCAATCTTCAAATGATTGGAAAGATGCAAAATAAAATTAGTAAGACCGATATTTATATTAAGCCAGATATTTCAGGATATTCGGTAATCTCCTTTGATAAAGAAGATGAAATTATTAAAAAAGGAGAGGATGCTGCATTAAATGTTTTGGATAAAATAAATAAAATCACACAAAAGGATAAACAATACCTTAAACTTAACTGTAAAAATGACAGCATAAA
Organism: Flavobacteriaceae bacterium; assembly: GCA_947451525.1. Taxonomy (GTDB): domain Bacteria; phylum Bacteroidota; class Bacteroidia; order Flavobacteriales; family Flavobacteriaceae; genus Flavobacterium. Next base: position 109,214 of record CANFZM010000001.1, on the reverse strand, counting down.
TATAACCAGAATAACTATAAACGATGTTAAAGATTACACCCGGGCTTATGTAATTGGTAAACTAGGATTTAAACAAGGAACCAAAATTAGTTACGAGCAATTAAAACAAGGAATTAATACACTTAATGCAACTGGAAATTTCACTAGTATTAGTTACCAATTAAATGAATTGGATTTGGGAGACGAACTAGATTTAACAATTAAAGAAAGTGGAAATAGCACTTTTTTAAAATTTGGTTTGCATTATGATGGGCTTTATAAAAGTGCTGCTTTAATAAACGTTACACAAAAAAAATCGCTTTTCAAAAATGATGTCTTGTCTGTGGATTTAGGTATTGGCGATAATTTTAGATACAATTTAGATTATTATGTTGATAATGGATTTTATTTCAGTTTCGGATTTAAATCCTTGTTCAATCAGTTTAATAAAAATGTTGCTACCGACTTTAGTAATGGTTCGGTTTTTCAACAACTAGGAATAAATTCTTTGAACTTAGATTATTCCGATTGGACTAACTCGGCCTATTTGCAAACTATTTTCGAACAAAAGTTCCTTGTTGGAGCCGGAGTAGAAATAAAACACCTAAAAATATCTTCTAAAACATTAGAAAATAGCAATCCCGTTTTTGAAAACAGCAATTACACAAGTGTTTTCGGATATTTAAAATACGATTCCTTGGATAGTAAATATTTTCCTAAAAAAGGATGGTATTTTAATAGTAATCTGCAATCGTATTTATTTTCTTCTAATTACACCAATCAATTTAATCGATTCTCCATTGCTAGTTCCGAAATAGGAATCACACGAACCTTTTACAAAGTAATCAACCTAAAATTTGAATCGGAAGCGGGTTTATCTTTTGGACAAAAAAGCATGCACTTTTTAGATTTTGTGCTTGGAGGTTATGGTTTTAATCCTATCAATAATTTTAAACAATTTTATGGTTATGATTTTATCAGCATCTCTGCCGATAGTTATGTTAAGGCTTTAGCGACTTTGGATATTGAGTTTTACAAAAAAAACCACATTAATTTTTCGGCTAATTATGCCAATGCCGAAGATAAATTATTCAGCACCGGAAATTGGCTTGCAACACCTAGATATTCAGGATATGCAGTAGGTTATGGGTTAGAAACCGTGTTAGGACCACTTGAAATTAAATACTCTTGGTCACCAGAATTACCCAAAGGATTTATAGGATTCAATGTTGGATTTTGGTTTTAAACGTCAGAAATTTTCTATTTATATAGAAATATTAAACAAAAAAAGTATATTTGAACAAATAAAACTAAAAAGAATAAATTATGTCTATTTGGAAGAAAAAACCTTTACACCTTTTATTAGCAGAAGCTACAGAATCTGAAAAAGGATTGAAAAGAACCTTAACTGCTTGGTCTTTGGTAGCACTTGGAATTGGCGCTATTATTGGTGCTGGACTTTTTGTTAGAACTGCAACTGCTGCAGCGCAAAACGCAGGACCATCCGTAACTATCGGATTTATTGTGGCAGCTATTGGTTGTGCTTTAGCAGGACTATGTTATGCTGAACTTTCTTCTTCTATTCCAATTTCTGGAAGCGCCTATACCTATACTTACGCCACTATGGGCGAATTATTGGCTTGGATTATTGGGTGGGATTTAATTTTAGAATATGCAGTAGGTGCTGCAACAGTTGGTATTGCTTGGAGTGAATATCTAAATAATCTGCTGGTCAATGTGGTACATACTAGCCCAATTCCTTATTCGTTATCGCATTCGCCATTTCAAAAGGTTTTAGATCCAGTAACTCATCAAGTTTTAGAGCATGGAATTATCAATCTTCCTGCCTTTTTTATTGTGGCAATCATCAGTTTATTATTGATAAAAGGAACCCAAGAATCTGCTTTTGTAAATGGATTGATCGTTATCACCAAAGTTGCAATCGTAATATTAATAATTGGTTTTGGATGGCATTTTATTAACCCTGCTAATCATACTCCATATATCCCTGCTGATGCAATATATAAAGATGATCAAGGAATCGGACATCATTTTGGAGGAATAATGGGGATTCTAGGTGCAGCCGGAACGGTATTCTTTGCTTTCATCGGATTTGATGCAGTAAGTACAGCAGCGCAAGAAACTAAAAATCCAAAACGGGATATGCCTATAGGAATTCTTGGTTCGCTAGCGGTTTGTACTGTTTTGTATATTCTTTTTGCACACGTATTAACTGGTATTGCAACTGTTGAAGATTTTAGAACTGGCGGAAAAGAAGCATCTGTTGCTTTTGCAATTAATAAATATATGATTGGCTACGAATGGTTAGCGCAGTTTGTAACCATAGCAATTCTTGCAGGATTTTCTTCTGTAATATTGGTTATGTTATTGGGACAATCTAGAGTTTTTTATGCAATGGGTAAAGACGGTTTATTACCAAAAGCTTTTGGTGATTTACATTCAAAATATAAAACTCCGTACAAAGCTAATTTAGTAATCCTTGTTATTGTTGGTGCTTTTGCGGCTTTCATTCCTGGTGATATCGTAGGAGATATGACTAGTATCGGAACCTTATTTGCTTTTATCTTAGTTTGTATTTCGGTAATTGTTCTAAGAAAAACGGAACCCGATTTAAAAAGAGAATTCAAAACACCATTCGTTCCTTTAGTTCCAATTTTAGGAATCCTGGTTTGCCTTGCTATGATTTTTGGTTTAGGATGGACCAACTGGTTGCGATTAATAGGCTGGCTAGCATTAGGACTTATAGTTTATTTTGGATACAGCAAAAAAAATAGCAAATTGAACAATCCAGAAAAAGAATAATTAGCGTAAATCGCAATAAAAGGCATTAGTAATTGACAACTCAATAACTAATGCCTTTTTCTTTTTAGAAAAGTTTATAAAAAGTAATTTTTAAAAACATTTTTTACGACATTTGTGATAATGAAAAACTGGGACGATTTACTTATTCTATTAAAATACCTTATCAAGAGAAATCCGGAATGAGTAGAAATTCTTTTTGAGTGTTAACTAAAGTTGGGTTACCCCCAAACTTTTATTTTTCAAACCTTTAAACAAAAAGAAAATGCCAATTTATCATAAACTAGGAAATATTCCCCATAAACGTCACATTCAGTTTGAGAATCCTGATGGAGGTTTGTATTACGAACAACTTTTCGGCACTGAAGGCTTTAATGGACATTCGTCATTATTATACGAGGTGCATCGGCCAACGCAAATAAAAGAAATCTTAAAATCCTATTCGGTTGAGCCCAAAATTGCTATCGGGAAAAACATAAAATCTTTATTATTAAAAGGATTCGAACTAAAGCCAGAAGATGATTTTTTAGACAGCAGAAAAGCAATGCTGGTTAATAAAGATTGTACAATTGGATTGGCGGCTCCTAGAAAATCTCTAACCGAATATTTCTATAAAAATGCCGATGCTGATGAAATGATTTTCATCCATAAAGGAAAAGGGAAATTGCGCACCATGATGGGAAACATCCCTTTTGAATACGGAGATTACCTTATTATTCCGCGTGGAATGATTTATCAAATTCAATTTGACACCGAAGACAATAGATTATTTTATGTAGAAAGTTTTGCGCCTTTCTATACGCCAAAACGATATAAAAATGAATCTGGCCAACATTTAGAGCATGCGCCATTTTGTGAACGCGACTTTAAACTGCCAACAGAATTAGAGACGCACCATGAAAAAGGGGATTTTCTAATCAAAATTAAAAAAGAAGGAATGATGCATGAAGTGATTTATGCTACGCATCCTTTTGGTGTCATAGGCTGGGATGGGTATAATTTTCCGTATGGATTTTCTATTCATAATTTTGAACCCATAACAGGAAGAGTACATCAACCACCACCAGTGCATCAAACATTTGAAACAGCAACTTTTGTAGTTTGTTCTTTTGTTCCTCGACTTTATGATTACCATCCAAAATCTATTCCGGCACCTTACAACCATAGTAATATAGATTCCGATGAGGTTTTATATTATGTCGATGGCGATTTTATGTCAAGAAACAATATAGAGCAAGGGCATATTACTTTGCACCCTAAAGGGATTCCACACGGACCTGCTCCTGGAGCAATGGAACGAAGTATTGGAAAAACAGTGACAGAAGAATTGGCTGTCATGGTAGATACCTTTCACCCGTTAATGGTTACGGAAGAAGCCATGGGGATTGATGATGGGAAATATTACAAATCTTGGGTAGAATAATTGATGAAGACCAAAATTTTCGAATTTAAAAATTCGGAAAGACTTAAAAAAAATAAACACATGGCCAAAGAAATAAAATCCGTAGAATACGGACTAGAAAAAATATTTAGTGGAGCACAAGATTTTCTTCCACTATTAGGAACCGATTATGTTGAATTTTACGTAGGTAATGCAAAACAATCGGCACATTATTACAAAACAGCATTCGGTTTTCAATCACATGCCTATCGTGGTTTGGAAACAGGCTCTCGCGACTCGGTGAGTTATGTATTAAAACAAGACAAAATTCGTTTGGTTTTAACCACACCTTTAAATAGCGATTCTCCTATCAACGAGCATTTAAGAAAGCATGGTGATGGAGTAAAAGTGGTTGCACTTTGGGTAGAAGACGCGCGATCTGCTTATGAAGAAACTACAAAACGTGGTGCAAGATCCTTTATGGAACCAACCGTTGAAAAAGACGAACATGGCGAAGTTGTTCGATCTGGGATTTATACTTATGGAGAAACCGTTCACATATTTGTAGAAAGAAAAAACTACAACGGCGCATTTTTGCCAGGATTTAAAGAATGGAAATCGGACTACAATCCAGAGCCACTAGGGTTAAAATACATTGACCACATGGTAGGAAATGTAGGCTGGGGCGAAATGAACCAATGGGTAAAATGGTACGAAGACGTGATGGGATTTGAAAATTTCCTGTCTTTTGACGACAAACAAATCCATACCGAATATTCTGCTTTAATGAGTAAAGTAATGTCTAACGGTAACGGAAGAATTAAATTCCCTATAAACGAACCTGCCAAAGGAAACAAAAAATCACAAATTGAAGAATACCTAGATTTTTATGAAAGTCCAGGGGTGCAACACATAGCCGTTGCTACGGACGATGTTATAAAAACCGTTTCCGGTTTAAAAGCAAGAGGAATTGAATTTTTACCGCCACCTCCACAGGCTTATTATGATGATATCCCAAGAAGATTGGGTGTTCACATGGACATGATGAAAGAAGACATAAAAAAATTACAAGAACTTTCAATTTTGGTAGATGCCGATGAAGATGGGTATCTATTGCAAATTTTTACCAAACCACAAGAAGATCGTCCTACTTTATTTTTTGAAATAATTCAAAGAATGGGTGCCAAAGGTTTTGGCGCAGGTAATTTTAAGGCTCTTTTTGAGTCAATAGAAAGAGAACAAGCATTAAGAGGAACATTGTAAAGCATTCATTTCGTTAAAAAATTAACATCATATAACGTTATAGTAACCATATTTTTAATAAAAATATGTTAAAGTTCTTTTTTTGTTGAGAATAACTTAAAAACAGTACTATCTTTGTACTCACAAAAAAGAAAAGGAGTGGTTTCCTTTAATTTTTTATATAAGTTTTCATAATTTATAGTTTTTAGGTTGGTTAATAGCATAAAAACTCCATCATTATTTGATGGAGTTTTTTTGTTTTAATACATTTGGAACAGAAATTGTATTACTAAGGGTATAACCTAATAATATTTACACATGAAAAAGATACTAGTTCTTGCTCTGTTTTTTCTTTCAGTCAGTTTTGATTCTTTTCAAAGTTCAGCATTTGACACGGGAGAATGGTTCAAATTTAGAATTCACTATGGTTTAGTGACCGCAGGTTATGCCACACTAGAAGTTAAGGAAGCCGTTAAAAACAACAAAAAAGTATTCCATGCCGTAGGGAAAGGATATACTACTGGAATGTCTAAATGGTTATTTAATGTGGATGATAATTATGAAACTTATTTTGACAAGACCACCGGAAAACCCTACCAGTATGTAAGAAAAATTGACGAAGGCGGATACACAAAAGATGAAGAGGGTTTTTTTAATCAAGATAAAAACACCATCTTGGTAAAAGATTATAAAAACAATAACAGCCAAACTTTTGCAACTTCCGAAAACATTCAGGATATTGTTTCAACTTTTTATTATTTAAGAAAACATCCTTCAGTAAATAAACTAAAAGTTGGAGAATCTATAGCAATTGATATGTTTTTTGACCAAGAGTCCACAAAATTTAAGTTAAAATATGTTGGTAAAGAAGATTTAGATACTAAATTTGGCACCGTTCCTTGTATGATTTTTCGCCCTTTGGTGCAATCTGGACGCGTGTTTAAAGAACAAGAAAGTTTAACTGTTTGGATTTCAGATGATGATAATAAAATACCAGTGCGAATTAAAGCAAGTTTAGCGATTGGTTCCATCAAAGCCGATTTAGAATCCTTTAAAGGATTATCCAATCCATTTACAATAAAAGTAACACCATGACATCAGATACGCCTAATTTAATTGAAGCATTAGAAAAAAAATTTGATGCCATAAATCAAAAAACCGATACCCATCTTGAAGGACTGCTTTGGTCTAAACCAATCACCTATTGGGATTATATTCAAACAGATGCGCTACTTAATTTGCAAACACAAAGAACTGTTTTGCCTGACGAAATGGTTTTTATTATGTACCATCAAGTCAACGAATTGTTGTTTAAAATGATTCTTTGGGAAATAGATCAGGTTTGCCAATGCGAACAACCCGAAACTAAATTTTTTGCAGAAAGATTAATGCGCATAAGTCGCTATTTTGATATGCTTACAACGTCATTTGACATTATGGGAGACGGGATGGAAGTAGAGCAATACATGAAATTCAGAAATACTTTAACTCCAGCAAGCGGTTTTCAAAGTGCCCAATATCGATTAATTGAATTTGCTTCAACCGATTTAATAAACCTTATTGATTATCGTTTTAGAGCAACTATAGACCGCAACACGCCATATACACATGCTTTTGAACATCTATATTGGCAGGCCGCGGGCAAGGATTACAAAACAGGAGAAAAATCATTCTTGCTTTTAGAATTTGAAAGAAAATACAAAGCCGAGTTTTTGCGTTATATGGAGGACTATAACACTACTAACGTTTGGCAAAAATTCAAACAACTTCCTGAAGCCGATCAAAAAAACACCGAATTAATTGCTGCCATGCGTCATTATGACAGAACGGTTAACATTACTTGGGTAATGGGTCATTTAAATGCCGCCAAAAAATACATTGAAAGCGGTCAAGGATCTGGAGAAGCAACTGGTGGAAGCGACTGGAAAAAATACATGCATCCAAAATACCAAAGAAGAATATTTTTTCCCGAACTTTGGAGCGAAGACGAATTAAAAAATTGGGGAGAAAACTGTTAAAATATAATACAAGCATATTGAAAAAAATTGCACTTCTTTTATTGGTATTACTGGCACTAACTTCTTGTAAAAAATCACAAGAAGAATTTGTAATTGAAGATGCTGAGCCTCAAAAACCTATTGTAGATTTTGGGTTTCATTACGATGATTTTAATGTGCATTACGATACTATTCAGAGTCAAGATACTTTTGAAAGAATCTTAAAAAAACAAAACCTTAACGGAAAAAAAGTTGCACAAATCATCCGAATTGTTAAAGATTCCTTCCCTACAAGCGTCCGATTTAAAAGACCTTACGTATGCCTTCGATCTAAAGACAAATACAATAAATTACAATATCTTATTTACCAACCCAACCGTTTAGATTACTATTTAATAGATTTAACCGATTCTATTGTTGGATTCAAAAAATCTAGACCCTTAACTTTCAGAACAAGAACAGTTGCTGGTGAACTAACAGGTTCGCTTACGCAAACACTGCGCAGTATGAAAATTGAACCTACCTTATCTGGACGATTAACCAAAGTTTTTGCGTGGTCTATAGATTTTTTCAAATCAAGAAAAGGAGATAAATTTGCACTAAGTTTCACCGAAAGATATATTAATGACACTGTTTATGATGGTGTAGATAGTTTAAGAGCCGCTTATTTTGAATATAAAGGTGAGAAAATTTATGCGTTTCCATTTGCGCAAGATCGTAATGGCAGAGTAGATTATTATGATGAAAACGGAAAAGCATTAAAAAATTTCTTTCTAAAAGCCCCATTGAAATTTGTGAATATTACCTCTCATTTCACAAAAAACAGATTCCACCCTGTTCAATTAATTTGGAAAGCCCATAAAGGAACCGATTATGCCGCACCTACTGGAACTCCTATTATGACTACTGCTGCTGGAGTAGTAGAACAAGCAGGGTATACCACCGGAAACGGAAATTTTGTAAAAGTAAAACACGATAAAACCTATTCTACTCAATATTTACACATGTCCCGTATTCTAGTGCGCAGAGGACAGCGTGTTAAACAAGGAGAAATTATTGGTAAAGTGGGAAGCACTGGTTTAGCAACAGGCCCTCACGTATGTTACCGTTTCTGGAAAAATGGAATTCAAGTAGATGCATTAAAACTAAAACTTCCAAATTCTCAAGTTATGGAAGGTAGAAATCTGCCAAGATTTAAAGAACAAATGCGACCTCTAAAAAGAGAATTAGATAGTGTTACCGATATTCGATTTAAAAAGTAGCAGAATCCTAAATTACTTACAACTACAACGTTTGCATTCTTTTTTAATGATATTAATTAGTAAAGTCTTAGTTTTATCTACAATCTTTTATCTAATTTTGCCTTTCAAAAATTAACAATATGTCTTTACCAAATACCAATCCGACCAATACTAACGCTTGGCAGAATTTACAAAAACACTTTTCTGCTATGGAAACCAATTCCATTAAAGAAATGTTCCAAAAGGATGGAACTAGAGCCGAAAAATTTCACATCCAATGGAATGATTTTTTAGTAGATTTTTCGAAAAATAATATCACCCAAGAAACCCTTGATTTACTTTTAAAACTTACAGAAGAAGTACATTTAAAAGAAGCAATCACTCAGTATTTTAATGGAAATATTATTAACCAAACCGAAAACAGAGCCGTATTACACACTGCATTACGTGCACCCGAATCGGCTACTTTTTTAGTGGATGGAATCAATGTAATGCCGGAAATTTATGAGGTAAAACAAAATATTGAAAAATTCACTAACGAAATAACCTCTGGACTTCGAACAGGATATACTGGAAAACCTTTTACAGATATAGTTAATATTGGTATTGGAGGTTCTGATCTTGGCCCTGCAATGGTTGTGGAAGCATTACAATATTATAAAAATCATTTAAACGTTCATTTTGTCTCTAACGTTGATGGAGACCATGTAAATGAAATCATTAAGAAAATAAATCCTGAAACAACTCTTTTTGTAATTGTTTCAAAAACCTTTACCACACAAGAAACACTTACCAATTCGGAAACAATTCGAACTTGGTTTTTACAATCGGCTAAACAAGAAGATGTTGCTAAACATTTTGTAGCGGTTTCTACCAATATTCAAAAAGTTACCGAATTTGGAATCGATGCTAATAACATTTTCCCAATGTGGGATTGGGTTGGCGGTCGTTTTTCTCTTTGGTCTGCGGTTGGTTTATCCATTAGTTTGGCAGTTGGCTTTGATAATTTTGACAAATTATTAAAAGGCGCCAACCAAATGGACGAACATTTTAAAAACGAATCGTTCGATAAGAATATCCCAGTTATTTTAGCCTTACTTAGTGTTTGGTATAATAATTTTTTTGGTGCCGAAAGTGAAGCAATTATTCCATATACTCAGTATTTACAAAAATTGGCTCCTTATTTACAACAAGGAATTATGGAAAGCAATGGGAAAAGTATCGGTAGAGATGGTAAGCCTGTAAATTATCAAACCGGAACCATTATTTGGGGAGAGCCAGGAACCAATTCACAACACGCCTTTTTTCAATTAATTCACCAAGGAACTAAATTAATTCCTACCGATTTTATTGGATTTGTGACTCCTTTATATGGCAATGAAGACCACCATGATAAATTAATGTCTAATTTCTTTGCACAAACCGAAGCACTATTAAACGGTAAAACAGCCGAACAAGTGCAAGCAGAATTTGACAAACAAGGAATGGAAAAATCTAAAGCAGATTATTTAAAACCTTTTAAAGTTTTTACTGGTAATAAACCTACTAATACTTTTCTTATACAAAAATTAACTCCAGAAAACCTTGGGTCTTTAGTGGCAATGTACGAACATAAAATATTTGTTCAAGGAATTATTTGGAATATCTTTAGTTATGATCAATGGGGGGTAGAGTTAGGAAAACAATTAGCCAAATCTATCTTGGAAGAAATTAATTCCAAAAAAGTCTCCCAACACGACAGTTCAACAACCTTATTATTAAATAGGTACCTTAAAAAATAAATAAATCTGGTAGTAAACTTAAGTCTCAATATTTTAATAATATTGAGACTTTTTTATGAATTTCATTAAAACTATATTAATTAGTTATTAATTATTTATTTTTATTACTTTCTCTTAGAATAATATTCTAAAAATAATTTTGTTAACATTTATTTAACATGTATAAAATAATAAAACAAGAATTTTGCAGAAAATTATTTAAAAACAAAACAACATGAAAAAAAGTACAATTAATTTATTTTCGATGATGTTTCTTTTAGTGGCTACATCCATGTTTTCGCAAGGAAAAATAAAAGGAACAGTATCGGATAGTGAGCTTAACGGCGCTTTACCGGGTGTAAATGTTATTGTTAAAGGTTCTTCTACTGGAGCTTCAACAGACATAGATGGTAAATTTATTTTAAATACTACAGCAACTTCTGGTCAAGTAGTTATTTCTTATGTTGGATTTCAATCCAAAATGGTAAGTTTTACAGTTAAAAATGGAGAAACCGTAGATTTAGGATCTATTAAATTGGTTTCTACTTCTAACCAATTAGAAGAAGTTGTGGTAAAAAGCAACTTAATTGACATTGCTAAAGACAGAAAAACGCCAGTTGCAGTTTCTACAATTAGAGCTTCTGAAATTCAACAAAAACTTGGAAATCAAGAATTTCCTGAGATTTTAAAAAACACTCCTTCGGTTTACGCAAGTAAATCTGGTGGTGGTTTTGGAGATTCAAGAATTGTAATTCGTGGATTTGACCAAAAAAACATTGCAGTTATGATTAACGGAGTTCCTGTTAATGACATGGAAAATAGTTCTGTTTACTGGAGTAACTGGGCGGGTTTGTCTGATGTTACTTCTGCAATGCAAGTACAAAGAGGATTAGGAGCATCTAAATTGGCAATTTCTTCTGTAGGAGGAACTATCAATGTGGTTACTAAAACTTCTGACATGAAAGAAGGTGGATCTGTTGGATCAACAGTTGCTAATAACAATTATTTAAAAACTCAAGCTGCTTACAATACAGGTTTAATGAAAAATGGATTTTCGGCTTCAGTTTTATTAAGCAGAACTGCTGGAAGTATGTATGTTGATGGATCAAAATTTGAAGGATTCAATTATTTTATGGCTTTAGGATACAAAGCTGGTCAAAAACACAATTTTCAATTTACATTTACAGGTGCACCACAATGGCACAACCAACATTCAACTTCATCAACAATTGCTGATTATATTAAATATGGTAATGGTGTAGACCAACCAAATACAAAATATAATGCAGATTGGGGATATATGAATGGAGAACAACAAAGTTTAAAAACTAATTACTATCATAAACCAGTTGCTTCTGTGAATTGGGATTATGCTATTAATAACAAAACAAAATTATCTACAGTTGTTTATGGCTCTTGGGGTCGTGGTGGAGGTACAACTTCTACTGGAGGAATTTTAGGGAAAAATCCGTATTCTGCAGATGCTGCAGGAAACATTGTTAACCCACTTAGAACTAATGATGGATTAATTAATTTTGATTTGATTAATTCTTGGAATTCTGGTCAAGCAACTGCTTTAGGTACTAGAACAACATCTGGAGGTAGTTATGTGAATAGTTCAGGTTCAGGATCTGCTTCAGATAAAAGTACTGGTGTTACTGAAATTGCTTCTGTAAACTCTCATAACTGGTATGGTGGTGTTGTTAATTTAAACAAAAAAATTACCGAAAATTTAACTGTTGATTTTGGTGTTGAAGGAAGACTTTATAAAGGTATTCATTACCAAAACTTAGTAAACTTATTTGGAGCTTCTAGTTTTAAAGATAAAACAGATGCTAATCAATTGGGAGTTTATAATTATTATTCAACTGTTTATGCTCCTAAACCAAGTGGAAATCCATTTGTAAGTACAGACTACCAACAAAAAATCAACTATTATAATATTAATAGTGTAAATTGGTATGGTGCTTTCACTCAATTTGAATATTCAAAAAAGAATTTGTCTGCTTTTGTTCAAGGAGCAATTTCACAACAAGGATTTAAAAGAGATGATTATTTTAAATATGTATCAACTGATCCTTTAGCTAAAACAGGTTATAAAAATTTAATAGGTGGTGATTTAAAAGTAGGACTTAACTACAATTTGACTAAAAAAATGAATGTGTTTGCTAATGCAGGAATGTATTCTAAACAACCATTCTTTAATGCAGTTTACCCAAATAATGCTTCTATAGTAAATGATAATTTAGTTAATGAAAAAATTCAAGCAGCAGAAGTTGGTTACGGATACCACTCTTCAGTATTTAATGCTAACTTAAATGCTTACTACACAACTTGGAAAAATAGATTTACAACTGGAACAGAAACAGATCAAACAACAAACCCTGGTGGATACTACACTTTTTCTGGCGTGAATGAAACGCATACAGGAGTTGAATTGGAAATGAATGCAAAAGTGTTTACCAAATTAAAACTTAATGGAATGGTTTCTGTTGGAAACTGGACTTATAACGGAACAGCAACAAGTAATCGTTATGATGTAAGTAATAATCCAATAGCTGGAGGAGTATCTAAACCTTTATATTTAGACAAAGTAAAAGTTGGTAACGCTGCGCAAGTAACTGCTGCATTAGGAGCCTCTTATGAAATCGTTAGAAACTTAACCGCTGATGCAAACTACAATTATTTCCAAAAATTGTATGCTAACATTTCTCCAACAAATTTCTCTTCTGAAGTTAATCAAGGTTCATTAGAATTACCTGATTTTGGGTTAGTTGATGCAGGAATGACTTATAAATTGCATGTAGGTAAAGACAAAGCAGATTCTGTAAACTTTAGATTTAACATGAACAATGTTTTTGATAGAGTTTATATTTCAGAATCTAGCACAAATAATTTCACAACAAGTTCTTCTGTAAATTACAAAGGAATTAACGAAACAAATAAAGTTTTCTTCGGATTTGGAAGAACTTGGAATTTTGGAATTTCTTATAATTTCTAAAAGTTTCCTTAAATAATTTTCTAAAACCTCTTCCTTAACGGAGGAGGTTTTTTTTATTCCTTTTTTTTGGTATATTTGTTAAAACAAAAATATTTTTTATGTACAATTTTCTTCAAAAATTTCATTCCGGTTGGGCTTATTTAGCACTTTTATTTTTAGTAATTACAGTTCTTAATTCTGTAATTGGAATTATATCTAAAAAAGAATTTACTGCCAAAGACAGAAAAATCGCCTTATTCGGATTGATGTTTACCCACATTCAATTACTTGTTGGATTAATTTTATATTTTGTTTCTGAAGTTGGAATGAAAGCATTTTCAATTGAAGGAGCAATGAAAAACCCTACATTGAGACTAACAATGTTAGAGCATCCATTAATAAACATTATTGCAATTGCATTAATCACCATTGGGTGGTCTAAACATAAAAAAGCGACAACTAATGAGGCTAAATTTAAATCTATAGCTGTTTTTTACGGATTAGGATTGGTGTTAATACTAACCAGAATACCATGGGAAATGTGGTATAATGATAGTATTGACCCCCTTTATGATTATGTAATTAAGACAATTAATGGGCCTATAAATTAGCACTTTTAATTTACAGATTATACAAGATGAAAAAACGATTAACTATATTATTATATCTTATTATTGCTTTAATTGGCACGAGTTTTTTTGCGCAATCTATTTTAATAGGAAAAAAAGATGCCAAAGCAGTTAGTAAAGACACAGTAAAAAAAATTAAGTTGCCCGAAAAAGAATCTTTAACTATAGATTCAATATTTGCATATAAAGGAAAATTTAAGCCTTACAAAAAAAGCGCGCGCGCTTCTTATTATGCCAATAAATTTCATGGAAGACGTACTGCCAGCGGAAGAGTTTATGATATGAATAAACTTACTGCTGCTCATAAAACACTTGCTTTTGGAACTATGGTTCGGGTTACTAATGCTGCTAACGGAAAATCGGTAGTGGTTGAAATTACAGATAGAGGACCCTTTGTCAGAGGTCGTGAAATTGATTTGTCTAAAAGAGCATTTTTCAGCATTGCATCCAGTAGTGGTGCTGGTTATATCAATGTTTCTGTAGAGGTTTTACAAAAATAAATTACCAAATTTTATACGGATGTAAACTGAGATAGGAGTTATAATAGCGCTTATCTCCAGTTACTTCTGTGCCAAGCCAACTAGGTTTTTCTATCGTTTCGTTTTCGTTTTTTAGTTCAATTTCGGCAAGAATTAAGCCTTCATTTTCACCGTGAAAAATATCTACTTCTATAATGTGGTTGCCCGATTTTACTTCGTAACGGGTTTTTTCTATAGCCCCTTTTTCGCATAAAGGCAACAATAATTTGGCTTCTTCTAGTGGAATTTCTTTTTCCCATTCCAATCGAGAGGCGCCACTTTCATTCCCAATTCCTTTAATGGTAATAAACCCTTTTTCTCCTTTTATTCGGATGCGAACCGTTCTTCCGGGATTGGAGTTAAGGTAACCTTGCGCAATAGTGTGTTGCGTATAAGATTCGGCTATAAATGCCGTAGAAGTCACTAAAAACTTTCGTTCTATTTCTATCATAACCATCTTGTTTTGTTCAAAAATACTATTTCTTGGTGCAATAAAAAAACTAAATTTGTAATGTGTCAGAAGAAATGCAATTACGAAAAATAATCCATGTAGATATGGATGCGTTCTACGCTTCGGTGGAGCAAATGGACTTTCCCGAACTTCGCGGAAAACCCTTGGCTGTGGGCGGAAGTGAAGTGCGTGGTGTGGTTTCGGCTGCGAGTTATGAGGCTCGAAAATTTGGAGTGCGAAGTGCCATGAGCGGTGTGCAAGCCAAACGAAATTGCCCCGATTTAATTTTTGTACGACCACGTTTTGACCGCTATAAAGAAATCTCTAACAAAATCCGGAAGATCTTTTTGGATTATACGGATTTGGTGGAACCACTTTCGTTGGACGAAGCCTATTTGGATGTTACCCAAAATAAAAAAGGAAATCCGAGTGCGAGTTTGATTGCTCAAGAAATTCGGAAACGTATTCACGATGAAGTGGGCTTGAATGCTTCTGCGGGAATTTCAGTAAATAAATTTGTTGCCAAAATTGCAAGTGATTACAATAAACCTAACGGTCAAAAAACAGTTAATCCGGAAGAAGTAGAACGATTTTTAGAAAACTTAGAGATTAAAAAGTTCTACGGAATTGGTAAGGTTACCAAAGAGAAAATGTACCAACATGGCATTTTTACGGGTAAAGATTTAAAGTCTAAAACCAGAGAATATCTAGAACATCATTTTGGTAAAAGTGGCGGATTCTACTTCAATATTGTACGAGGAATTCACAACAGCGAGGTGAAACCCAATAGAATTTCAAAGTCGGTTGCGGCAGAGCATACGTTTAATGAAAATCTTACTTCGGAGATTTTTATGTTGGAGAAATTAGAACGAATTGCTGCCGAACTAGAAAAACGATTAAAGAAATATACCCTTTCGGGGAAGACGGTTACCCTGAAAATAAAATACAGCGATTTTACTACCCAAACCCGAAGCAAAACCTTGCCTTACTTTATTGCCGATAAAGGGTTGCTTTTGGAAACCGCTAAAGAGTTGTTGTTTCAAGAACGAATGAAAGACTCGGTGCGGTTGCTGGGTATTTCGTTAAACAACTTGAATACGGATATAAAGAAAACGGTAGTGGTGCAGTTGCGGTTTGAGTTTTAATAACGGTTTCGATAATGCAAATCCGCGCTAGAATATCCGTAAAATCCGCGTGCCATCACGATTGCCTATTAAATTTAAAGTGAATTGGACGCAGATAAAACGGATGCAAGCAACGCGGATAAAATTGGGGTTCTTCCTTTGGTCAGAAGGTCAACTTTACGAAAAGGTTTCTTAGTAATTTTGCATCTGTTCCATACGATTACTATCTAGCCCCGATTGCAGTGGAAATCCTTTTTTATATATAGCCCATGGTTTAAACCATGGGCTATATATAAAAAAGATTGCAACGAAAAGCGGGAAAGACGCTTACTAAAATGCCCCAAAGTTTCGCTTCTAATTGTGCTGAAAAATTATTTTTATTTAAAGTGTAAAACACGCTTCCTTTTTTTTACTTTTGCCGTGAATTTTACAATCGCTTAACACTCTAAAAAGGATTTCGCGGACTTTATACCCAAACGAAGGTTGATGAACCAGAGCAAAAAAGTTATTACCTTAATTTTAGTAGTCACTAGCATTCAGTTGCTGTTGTCGGTATTCTCGAAAGAGTTTATTGGGCAGTATCCGTATTTTAAAAATGTGAATTTGCTTTCGGATATTTTGGTGAAGGAAAAAGCCAAAAAAGGGGCTGTTACAACTAAAGGGATTGGAAATTCGGTTTCGGACGATAGTTTGCCTAAAAATGAATTTGAGGCTTACGAAAACAAAGATGCTCTTATTCGTTTTAATGCCGATACCGTGGCGCCTGCCTTGCCTAAACTTACACAAAAATTAATTGCTTTATCGGAAGGTAAAAATGTGAAAATACGAATTGCCTGGTTTGGTGATAGCCAGATTGAAGGCGATTTTATTACGCAGGATGTTAGGGAGCAACTTCAGAATTATTTTGGACAACAAAAAGGGGTTGGTTATGTTCCTATTTCTTGTGTTTCATCGGACTTTAGAAGAACTGCTAAAGTTTTTACTACTGGTGATGTGAACGTGGATAACTTTAAGAAACAAGAACATAATGGTGGCTTGTTTTTGTCGGGTTATTCTTTTTATAGTAACAACTTAGAGGTTGATTTTAGAGATAATGTAAAGAAAAGTAGCACTCAAATTACTCAAAAATGGTTGCTTTATGGCAAAGGCGATTCTATTTCGGTGAAGATAAACGATTCGGTTCGGAAATACCCGGCTAATTCGGAGTTCAACCGAATATTGGTAGGAAGTGGAGTTTCTAACAAAGCGAAGTTTACGGTTTCGGCAAAGCGAACTCCGATTTTTGGAGTAAGTTCGGAACCACAATCGGGAATTGTATTGGATAATTATTCGTTTAGAGGAATTACCGGTGTAGAATTGAAGAAAATAAACAGTGATTTATTGGCAGAAATTAGCCGATCGGGCTATTATGATTTGATTGTTTTTCAATATGGGGTGAACCTGATGTTCCAACCCAACGACACCAACTACGATTATTACTATCGCGGCATGCGACCGGTGCTTAAAAAGTTTCAAAACAACCTACCCAATACCGAGTTTTTATTGTTTAGTTGTTCGGATAGAGCGTTTAATTATGATGGCGAATGGAAAACCGCTGTAGGAATTGATTCGTTGATTCATACTCAGGCAAGATTGGCTTATGATACCGATATTCCGTTTTATAATTTCTATAAATCTATTGGCGGAAGCGGAACCATCGTAAAATGGGCAGACAGCACCGTTCAATATGCTAATAAGGATTATATCCATTTTAATTTTAGAGGCGCTAAAGCGGTAAGTAAAATCATTTTTAAGGCACTATTGCACGATTACCAAAAAGGGGTGTTGCTCAAAAAAGGTGGCAAACCAATTGTTGTTCCTGCAGTGGTAGTTCCTAAAACGATTGTAAAAGAAATAATTCAGGTTAAAAAAGACACTCCAAAACCAGCATCCCCAAAAGTGGAGGTACTAAAACCCAAAGTGGTAAAAGAAGTAATTCCGAAAGAAGTAGTTCCGAAACCTCCAGTTAAAAAAGGCGATTCTATATGATACAAATAGATTGGAATAGCGTAAAAGAGCAGTTGTTGTATGATGCTCATAGTCCGTTGTTGTTTAACAATGGGTTTTTCGTGTATTTTTTATCGGCGTTTATCGTGTTCTACTATCTTTTTAGAAAAAACTACAAACATAGAGCGATGGTTCTTACCTTGTTTTCGTTGTATTTTTTCTATAAAGCCAGCGGTGGTTTTGTGCTAATTGTAATTCTTTCGGCATTTTTTAACTATGGTATTTCCAATTGGATTTTCAAGGTGAAGAAGAAAGGCGGCAAACAATTCTTACTGTTTTTAAGTGTAATTTTCAATCTCGGATTGTTGTTTTATTTCAAATACACCAATTTCTTTTTAGAGGTTTTGAATAATTTTTCTACGTTAAAATTTGATGCTTTACATATTTTATTGCCAATAGGAATTTCGTTTTTCACTTTCGAAAATCTAAGTTACACTATAGATGTATACCGCGGGGAAATAGAACCCGAAAAAGGAATCGTGAATTATATGCTGTTTCTTTCGTTCTTTCCGAAATTGGTAATGGGACCAATAGTTCGTGCTAAAGATTTTATTCCGCAGTTAAAGAAAGATTATTTTGTAAGCGACACCGATTTCTCGAAAGGATTTTATTTGATAATTACGGGATTGACCAAGAAATTAATCATCTCCGATTATATTTCGGTGAATTTAGTAAACTATGTTTTTGATGGCCCACACCTGCATAATGGCTTAGAATGTTTAGTGGCGTTGTACGGCTATGCTATTGTTATTTACTGTGACTTTAGTGGTTATAGCGATGTTGCTATCGGAATTTCTAAATGGATGGGAATTACTATCCCAACTAACTTTTTGTCGCCTTATCAAAGTAAATCAGTGAGTGAATTCTGGCGCAGATGGCACATATCGTTGTCTAGTTGGTTGCGCGATTACTTGTATATTTCGATGGGTGGTAATAGAAAAGGTACATTCAGAACCAATTTGAATTTATTCTTAACGATGTTAATTGGCGGTTTTTGGCATGGTGCTAGTTGGAACTTTATTATTTGGGGAGCAATGCACGGAACGGGTTTGATGATTAACAAACTTTGGACGTTCCTTTTCGGAAGAATTAAAATTTTTCCATCGGCAGTTAGCAATTTTTTCTTTGCTCTTATAACCTTTCATTTTGTGTGTTTTTGTTGGATTTTCTTCAAAGCAAGCAATTTGGACAACGCTTTGCAATTCATCCATCAGATAGTATACCAATTCACTTTTGACGGTGCTTATGAATATGTAGAAAATTACAAATATGTTATTATACTAATTGTAATTGGCTATTTAATTCACCTAATTCCGGACAGTTTTCAAGATAAGATTATAGAAAGACAAAAGCGTTTTCCTATGGTGTACTATGTTGTGGGGATGTTTGTATTCATTGCATTGTATTCGTTCTTTAAAAGCGCACAACCGGTAATGCCAATTTATTTACAGTTTTAGAATATTTGAATGCAAATGTATCTACGAATGTTGTCTGTAAATGACAATAAATCCTCTTTTATCAAAATCATTTATCAAAATTTGTTTCTTAATTAGGAAACTTTTATCTTTGATAAAAAAATGAATGGAACCAAAGTTTAAAGTTGAATTCTTAGAGGATGCAATTGCGTTTTTAGAAAGTCTAGATGAAAAGACTAAAGCGAAAATATTATACAATATAAAATTATCGCAATATAAAAATGACAATGAATTATTTAAAAAATTAACCGATACTATTTGGGAATTTAGAACCTTGTATAATAAAACTTACTATAGATTTTTTGCTTTTTGGGATAAAACTAATAAACAGGAAACCTTAGTAATTTCGACTCACGGTATTGAAAAGAAAACAGGGAAGGTGCCAAAAAGTGAGATACAGAAAGCAGAAAATCTAAGAACTATTTATTTTAACCAATAAATTAAATGAAAATGGAAAACAGAAAATTAAAAACAACAAGTTTAGATGTTTTAATTGACAAACATATCGGAACAATTGGCACGGAAAAACGAAATGTTTTTGAAAGCGAATTGCAATTGGATATTATTGGCGAAACAATAAAAAACATTAGAAAAGAAAGAAATCTAACTCAAGAACAACTTGGTGATTTAGTTGGTGTGGGAAAAGCACAAATTTCAAAAATTGAAAATAGTTTAACGGATGCTCGATTCGAAACCATTCTTAAAGTTTTTAAAGCATTAAATGCAAAAGTAAATTTTAATGTAGAACTTTTAGACAGTGTTGTGAAAATTGCTGGGTAAAACCTTAATAATTCTTACATAAAAATTCGTTCCACACTTTTGCGAAAGCATCTACAAATAAGTTTCCTTGCAAGACATAACCTTCTCTAGAGAAATGCACTAAATCTTGTCGGAGGAGTTGTTTCTTCTTCCAAATTTTAGCACCTTCCAATCCTTTGGAGACATTAAATAAATCCCAATAGACCAAGTTATTGGCATTGCAATACTCTATTAAAGCACTCGTAATAACTTCTAACGAAAAATTGGGTCTCATTTTTTTATAATACGAAACTGGTGGTGTAGTAAGAATAATACAAGCATCGGGAGAAGCCAATCGTAATTTAGCGACCATAATTTTCACCTCCTTAAGAAACCCATCGGCAGTTAAATTTGGATCTTGTGCTTCATTAGTTCCAAGGGATACAATGTAGCAATCGGCATGCAACTTGTTGAGTTGTTTCCAAAATTGCTTGGTTTTATTATAATCCGAATATTTTGCACCATTGGCACCAATGCTATGGTAGATAATTCCGCAAGCCTCCTTTTTTTCAAGAGAAGCCCCATAAAAACGAATGGAATCGGTAGTGGGGAACGTCAATCGGAAGCCATAAGTAGGTGATTTCAAATTAAAAACGGTATAATCGGGAGCCAACGGGTAACAGCCATTTTCGGCTTGGGTGTCGTTGTATTCCATATACAATTCGGATATCGGTCCACCCATAAACAAATGTACTTTATCAAAACTATCTCGAATTCCGTTAATAGATCGTAGTTCCAAATTAAATTCCGGATTAACGCTTTGCGATTGCAAACCAAATGCAGAAACCCCACAAGTAATAAGCGTGTCTATTCGCGCCAAGCGGTTGCTTTTCCAGCTGCTTTTAGAACTCGAAACAATATCGTAAGGTGCATTCGATTTCCCTACTTGGTACGGAAAAACCAATCCGCGGCCGGCATTACCAAAATAACTTTGCAATTCATTTCGGATAACCGAAGTTGCTACATCGGCTTGAATATGCGAATCTCCAATATGAACAAAGACCGCATTTTCTTTGCTAAAATGTTTAATCTTATACAATTTAGCCAACAACGGAAACATCGAATTAGTATTCTCGAGGTTGTTTTTAGAATAATCAATACAATTTAATGCAACCGAATCTATCTTTTTAAACAACCAATCATCTGTTTTTTGCGCCTGCAAGGGTACCGCCAAAAGCGCTAACAAAACAATAGTAAAAAGAGATTTAATCGAGAACATGTAAAAAGATTTTCTAATTCAAAACCAAATAGACTCCCCTTAGGCAGTATAGGTTGGCAAATATAAATTAATTATACTAGTTTTATTGTTAATTAAAAACTAGAATTTGACTTAAAATAACAAAAGCCCAACATTTCTGATGGGCTTTTAGGATGTTCTATAATTATCGATTTACCAAATCTTAACACGTTTTTCAGGTGCTAAATAAAGTGAATCGGTTGGTTTAATATGGAATGCTTCATAAAATTCAGGAACATTTCGAACCACTCCGTTAATACGGAATTTAGCAGGAGAGTGTGGGTCATTTGCAATTTGACTACGCACCGCTTCTTCTCTAGATTTATCCAACCATACTTGTCCCCAACCTAAGAAAACACGTTGCATACCAGTATAACCATCCATTACTGGGGCTTCTTTGCCATTTAAACTCATTTTGTAGGCTTTAATTGCGATACTTAATCCACCTAAATCGCCAATGTTTTCCCCTAAAGTAAAAGCACCATTTACATTTAAATCTGGAAACGCTTTAAAGCCGCTGTATTGAGCAACTAACGCTTCTGTTTTTGCTTTAAACTTAGTTAAATCTTCTGCAGTCCACCAGTTTCTCATTACGCCATCGCCATCAAAAGTCGCCCCTTGATCGTCAAAACCGTGACCAATTTCATGACCAATAACTGCTCCAATTCCACCATAATTTACAGCATCATCCGCATTTAAATCAAAGAAAGGCGGTTGCAAAATAGCAGCAGGAAATACAATTTCATTCAATGAAGGATTGTAATAGGCATTTACGGTTTGTGGTGTCATTCCCCATTCGGTTCTATCTACAGGTTTTCCTAATTTGTTAACTAAACGGTTGTATTCAAATTCAGTAGATCGTTCCGCATTACCATATAAATCATTTTTCACCACTTTCAAAGTAGAATAATCTCGCCATTTGTCAGGATAACCAATTTTAATCATGAATTTATCTACCTTTTGTAATGCTTGTTTTTTGGTCGCTTCACTCATCCAATCCAATTTTTTAATGCTTTCGGCATAGGCTTTCAATAGGTTTTTCACCATTGCAACCATGCGTTCTTTAGCCTCTGGAGAGAAATGTTTCTCTACATAAACTTTGCCAACCATTTCGCCTAAACTTCCGTTTACCGAATTCACTCCTCGTTTCCAATCGTCTTGTTGTTTTTCGGTTCCGTATAATGTTTTGCCATAAAACTCAAAGTTGGCTTTGTCCAAGGTAGTTGTTAAATAACTAGCAGCATTGTTAATTAAACTCCATTTTAAATACGTTTTCCAAGTAGCAATTGGGGTGTTTTTAATAATGTTGTTCAAACTTTTAGTATATTCTACTTGCGATACAACTACGATTTTTTCCTTAGCAATTCCAGCATTTTTCAGCATGGCTGTCCAATCGAAATCGGGCATTAACTTTTTTAAATCACCCGTAGCATATTTATTATACAACTTGGCTGTTTCTCGAGTATCTTCTTTGGTCATTTGCACTTTTGCCATAGTGGTTTCCAGCGCCATTATTTTAGCAGCACTTTCAGCCGGAGTTGGCATGCCTGTTAAAGTCAGCATTTTCTCAATATGAGCAACATATTTTTTTCGAACATCTACCATTTTAGTATCGTTCTGAAGATAGTATTCCCGTTCCGGAAGTCCCAATCCACTTTGCCAAGTCATTAAAGTATATTCATTCGGGTTTTTAAAATCTTGAGTTACCGAAATCGCAAACGGAATAGAAACTCCAGTTCTATTTGCTTTTCCAAAATAAGCCGCCAAGTCCGAATAGTTTGCAATAGCATCAATATTTTTTAATTCGGGTTGAATAGGAGAAATCCCCTTAGCATCCCGTTCTTTTCGGTTCATATACGAAGCATAGTAATCGCCAATTTTTTGTTGGTCGCTACCTTCTGCAAAACTTCCTTTCGAAGCCTCTTCAATAATCGCTTTAACGTCTTTTTGCGATTGATCGTACAGCATATCAAACGAACCGTAAGACGATTTGTCTGCTGGAATTTTATTATTTTTCAACCAAGTTCCATTTACATAAGCCTGAAAATTATCGCCAGGTTTAACAATAGTGTCCATATTTTTTTTTGTAATACCCGAAACAAGTTCTTGTTTCTTGTTGCACGATGCCAAAAGAACCGTGGCTGCTAAAAGCGTGATTTTGATGTTTTTCATTCGTTCGTTTTTTAGTTTTAAGAGGTAAAAAAAGACCAACATTGCTGCTGGTCTTGTATTTATTTATAAGTAAAATTATTTTCTGTTTAATTTAGATAGTAAACGTAAGAATTCAATGTAAAGCCATACTAAAGTAATCATTAATCCCATAGCGCCATACCATTCCATATATTTTGGGGCTTTTTGAGCAGCGCCTTTTTCTATTTGATCAAAATCTAAGAATAAGTTTAAAGCAGCAATTACAATTACAAAAAGGCTAATCCCAATACTCATCAAAGAGTTGCCATAATGCACTGGTTGGTAACTGATGAAAAAAGTCAAAACCCATGAAAGCATATAATAAATAGCAATTGCAGCTGTTGCAGCAATCACTACCGATTTAAATTTTTCGGTTACTTGAATGATTTTATATTTATACAATCCAAGGCAAACTAAGAACGTTACAAAAGTGCAACTCACCGCTTGAATTACAATTCCAGGATACATTCTTTCAAAAATTGCAGAAATACCTCCAATAAACAAACCTTCTGCAACTGCATAAGCAGGCGATAAATAAGTAGAAAGGTGTGGTTTAAAAGTAGTAATCAAGACTAAAATAAGTCCAACAATAGCACCACCAATGGTAAAAACTATAGGATTCTGACCGTTAAAAGTCATGTTCCAAGTACCAAAAGCACCAGCAACTAGCAACAATAAAAGTATAAAACTTTTATTAATAGTACCTGCAACCGTCATGGTTTGGTTATAATCCATCACTACCGCATCGTGGGTAATGGATGTATTATTAAAAGTGTCCGTTTTAAAAAATGGATTTTTAGAGCTCATAATAAAATTAATTTTTTAGTTGTTCAAATATACTTCTTCTTTTGAAATGAAAAAATATTTACCAAAATATTTAACCTAATTTATGGATTTTCATTCTGTTATTGTGAAGAACAAAAACAAATAAAATTTAGTAACAAGTTATGGAGTAGGAATTCCCCTCCTTTGGAGGGGTGCCCGAAGGGCGGGGTGGTTTTTAAATTTTAAACAAAGACAAATCGACTTTGCGGATAGGTCTTTACAAACAATACGGGTTTACTTCCAATAAAAATGTTTGAGATTCTTCCTTCGTCAGAAGGTCAACTTTGCGCAAAGGTTTCTTAGTAATTTTGCCTCTATTCCATACCATTACTTGCTAGCCGCGATTACAGTGAAAATCCTGGCATTGCGATAAATGAAATAGTGTTATTAGATTGCTTCGTCCCTCGCAATGACAGATTGCAACGAAAAGCGGGAAAGACGTTTACTAAAATGCCCCAAAGTTTCGCTTCTTAAAAAAGCAGAAACCTCGTTCCAATTAAGAAACGAGGTTTTCTATAAGTTCAAAAAGTAAATCCTTTGCGTTACTTCGCTCAACCTTTGTGGCTCTTTGTGTTATAAAAATAAGTCCTTTCACATCAAGTTGTACTTCCCCACCAAGTTGTCATTGCGAGGCACGAAGCAATATCAAACCACCATAATTACTTTTGAGGCTCTCTTATATTTTAATAAATAATACTTCGTGTTGCTTCGTGTAACCTTTGCGGCTTTTTGTGTTACAGTACTAAGTTCTTTCAAAAAGAAACACTAAGAAGCACGAAGTTTCACAAAGAAAAACAACCATGATACAAGAACTATAAAAAGGAAATAAATACTAAAAATACTTTTTTATTATTTTTATTATTTCTGATTTTGTAATGGAACTTTCTTCCGATTTATCATAAATAAGCATTAAATTTATTTCAACCCCATCTTCTTTTTCGTCAATTAAATAGGTGATAATTCTAAAGCCACCACTTTTTCCAGAATTTTTATCAGAACTAGCCAACCTTATTTTATAGGTATTTTCAGTTATTAA
The DNA here is from genome assembly GCA_947451525.1 of Flavobacteriaceae bacterium. GTDB lineage: Bacteria > Bacteroidota > Bacteroidia > Flavobacteriales > Flavobacteriaceae > Flavobacterium. The sequence goes on along the minus strand of CANFZM010000001.1, from coordinate 83,485 downwards.
AACGCCACTTTTAGGATTCTCTAAAAGTATTTTTTTTAATTCTAATAGTTCCATATTTAAAGATGGAAATTTTTTAGAAAATCGTTTATAACGAGTATCAAAAATAGGCAATGTTACAATTCTATTTTCCATCTAATAAATCATCTAAAGTTTTACGTTTTGAGTTGCTTTTCTTTACAATTGTTAATTGTTTAAAAGACAAATCTAAATCTTGTAAAACTTTTGAGGCAGTATTTTTTTTGGAAGATGTTTTGGGAGTACTAACTACATTAGGAATAATTTCAACAAATGAAAAAGTCTTTAGCATTTCTAAAACTGTTTTTGCCTGCTTGCTATCGTCTTTTAATTTTATAGTTATCATGATTTCCACTATTTTGAAACACAAATATACAAAAATCGTGTAAAAAATGAATTGTTTGATTTTTACTTAATAAAAAACCACCAAAATTGCTTTTGATGGTTTCCGTTATTTTAAAAGCATAACCTTTGCGCTACTTTGTGTAACCTTTGTGGCTCTATGTGTTACAGTACTAAGTTCTTTCAAAAAGAAACACTAAGAGGCACGAAGTTTCACAAAGAAATAAACGCCTATAATTTACTGCAAAATAATTTTCTTGGTATTCAATAAATTATTAGAAGCATCATAAATTTTCACAAAGTACACCCCAGTGCCACTCCAAGTGTTTAGTGGATCCGAAGTCAGGAGACTTCGGATAGCGGGGGATGGACATATTCGCACGTGCGTTATTAAATCACATTCCTAAAACATCCTCCAATGAACTTCTAAATTCATTTTCTATTTTGTTGTTATAGAATGGCACACCTGTTATTAAATAGTTATCGGTACTTATTTTTATAGTCTTCTTTTCCGCTTTAATCTCTTTCAAGAAATCTTCTTTCCATTTATCATGATTTAGCAAATGACCTCCTTTAGGTTCAATAAAAACTTGAAAAGTTAATTCTTCTCCATCTTTTTGTTTGCAAAACAAAATAAAATCAGGTTCAAATGCTCTCCCTAACTTGTCAATAATCTTTACTTCTCGCTCATTTCTAATCAAAAAGATATTATCAAACTTCTTATTCAAACTCTCAAATCGTTTGGCAAACATTTTTACAAAATCCTTTTCCTCGCTAGTGCCATAATTTGCATTGTAAACATACCAAGGTTCATTTACAACCAAACTTTCTTGACCATCTGCTCTTTCATCATATTTGTTTATTCGCAAAGGTTTGTCTTTAAAAACTTCATGAACTTTTTTCTGAATATAATCAGATCCTTCATATTGTGTTAAATTAAGTTTTATCTCGGTTTCAATTGCGGATAATAATCCTTGAATTGCTAATAAATAATCTTTATTAAATATGTTTTCCAATCTTTTTTTTGTTCCTATAAAAGCAATTTCAACACCCCCTAAATAGTTTTTATTTTGAATAAAAAAACTGGTTGATGGGATATTTGGAAAATACTTTGACAAGGAATTAAAATGAAAGAATGGATTTTGTGCTAAAGCATATCGAATAATATGCTGATCAAAAATTTCATTTAATTGGATGTCTTTTGCTATATTCTTATCCTCAGTTATTTCATAATCAATAGTAAACATACCCGACATTTTTCCACTTCCAGAAGACAAAATATATTCATAATTCTTTTTAACCACACCCAAATCAGCAAACGATTTCACATTTGAATAACTTTTCTCTTTGCGTTTATTAAAATGAACGGTTCCTGTTTTATAAAAATCTGTCGCTTTAAAGTCATCTTTCAATTCAAGAGATAATTGAATGATATCCTCTTCTTTTTCAGTACTTCCAAAATGCTCTAAAGCTTTCTTTAACTCCGAAATATATTTGCTTTCATCTTTGGTATGATAATATAACTCTTCCAAAACTTTAAAATCATTTTCAATATCATCATCATATTTTCGTCTGAATTTATCTTGGTCAATATCTAAAATAAATGGGAAATACCTCGCACCTCTACCTATTAATTGCGCTTCTGCAACGGTTGTTTTTCCAAACGATTTGTTAGATCCTCCAGAATTTTGTCCTTCATACAAACGAACAATATCATACAAATTCAAAACATCCCAACCTTCATTCAATTTCTGAACGGCAAAAATCGCGCGTATTGGATTGTTAGCATCTTCAAGGGTATTCAGTTTTATCTGGTTAGCCTCTGCTTCTTTATCATCATTAGCACTCAAACAATTTTCAGGTCTAAAATTCGATTTCAATCGTCTAGCCAATTCATTATCGGATAAATGAATCCTATCAAAAAATGAAAATGCTTTCTGGACAATTGCAACCGTTGAAGTATTTCTAATATTTTCTATTGTAACTCCGTCCAAATTGTCAATCAATTGATGAAAGTTTAATTTGTTTTGCTCCGATTCTTTTATTGTTTGCTTCGCTTTAAAAAGAATAACAGGCTTTAAATTAATATTTTGTTTAGTGGCTAATTCTTGTCGGTATTGATTTAATATAACGGCTTGAATCACTCGTTCTTTCTCGTCATAGTTAGAACGTATTAAATTAATTTCTTTGGAAAACTTATCCAATCGAAACTGCTTCAAATCATATTTAAACAATACTTTATCTTCATACTTCTTTACAATATCTTTGCTTTCATAATCCAAAGTAGCGGTAAACTCTAACAAAATATTGTTTAAATCGGCTTGATGAATAGCCTCAATCAATCGTTCCCAACTCTGATACAATTGCGTCTGACTTTGTGTATTGGCATTATAATGATGCGCCTCATCCCCTAACAAAACTATTTTTCTATTCTTAAAATCTTCAATACTCAACGCATTTTCTTTTTCACTTTGCACCAAGTCCGAATGTAGTTTTTGTATTGAAGTAAAATGAATATTAATGTTTTTATCATCCGCCTCATCAAAGTTGCGAACTTCTTTTACGTATACTTTCTGACCATTAACATCAATACTCGAATTAAATAAATACTTACTTGCTTTCGGATTCAAAAAATTCTCTCTTGTCTTATCCAATATCGTATTGGAATGCACGAAAAATAAAAAATTGCGATACCCTTTCTCATACAAATACAGCATCAACCCAGCCATAATAAGTGTTTTACCACTTCCGGTAGCCATGTTGTACATTAAGTGAAAAGGCTTTCTTGGCTTGCCTTCAAAATCTTCGTTATAAAAAAGAATAAATCGCTGAAAAGCTTCTTTTTGATAGTCTCTTTCACCATAACCAGGCTTCAAGTTATCAGTAATATAATTGGGTATTTTAACCTTAGTTATGGCTCTTTTGCCAAACTCTTCAATTAGGGTATCGTATAAATAGGCCATAGATAATTGTTGTTGTTTACTACCCTCGAAGGGTTCAAAACCCCTTCGAGGGTTATGATTAGATTACTTCTTCAATTGATAAAAATCTTCCGTTACTTTAACTTCTTCTGCGCTACACTCAAAATCGTTATCATGCAAAGAAGACAAATTCACATACAATTGATTTTTATCCAACAACGTTATTAATAACTTTTGCTGCTCTTCAAAGGTCAATTGTTTAAACTCCTCAATATGTTGCTCCTGTTTTTGAATAGCAATATTATAACTCATAAACGACTTTGCTTTCATTTCCTCCCAAATGACCAATAACGCTTTAGTGTCCTTAGCCTCTTGAATTTTATCTACAAAGGTTTGATTGTATTTTTTTAGTTCTAGGTAAGTAAATGAACCTCCCCCTTGCCAATTGACAGATCTTGAAATACCGCCTTGCTCACCAGCAATTACTTTTTTAAGCCTTTCTGCCGATACATCGTCGATATAATTCATTTGTTCTATACCAATGTACTGACGCTTCATTTTATGTGCAACTGCTGCTGTTGTGCCACTTCCGAGATGATAATCTAAAATAATGTCATTTTCAAGTGAAGCAATTTCAATAAATTGTTTTATGAGTGGCTCTGGTTTAGGATAATTAAATACTTTGTCAGAGAATAGTATTTCTAAATGTTTTGCTCCTTGCCCTGAAAAAGTTTCTTCAATCCAAGAGTTATTCACAATTTCTTTACTACCATCTGTTTCATATAGTTTTTCATATAATTCAATCTTATTTTCTTTTTCTATTTTGACAACTAAATCATTTTCAATTGCCTTATATAATTTTTGTTTGCTCCACCTCCAACAACCGTCTGCTCCATTTGGTAAAAATGGAAGAATTTTTTTTCCTTCAAACTCAACTTCATAAAATAAATTTGGCCTATCTTCTCTTTTACTATTACTACCCCATTTTCTAATAAGTTGAATTTTATACTTTTTCCCGTTTTTGTTATCTAAAAAAGAATATTTTGAATCATCAATCACTTTATTTTTATTGATAATTAATAGCTCCTTATTTTTTGCAAACACTATAATAGTTTCGTGAATTTGCGCTATATACTTACTGTCTTGACGTCCTCCTCTACCTTTCCAAACAATATTCGAAATAAAATTATCTCTTACAAATATCTCGTCTAACAAAACCTTCAAATAAGCTTGTTCATTATCGTCGCAGTGTATAAAAATAACTCCATCTTCTTTCAACAATTCTTTAGCTACTTCCAATCTATTCTTCATAAAAGTCAACCAAGTAGAATGATTGAAATTATCATTGTAACCAAAACCATCTTTTCCCGTATTATAAGGTGGGTCTATATAAATCAACTTCACTTTTCCGGTAAATTCCTCTTTCAAACTATGCAAAGCCAAAAGATTATTCCCTTTAATAATCAAATTATCAGTTATTGTCCCTTCTTCATTCCTAGTAAAACATTCAAATGCTTTTTCTCCATCAACAGTATAAGTTTTAGCATTAGTCAAAGCTTTAGGCTCTAGCAATTGGTTAATCTCATCTTGTGCCAAAACCTCATTAAAGAAAATTTCTTCTCGTTTGTCTTCTTCTCGGCTTTGTCCACCTTCTAGCACACAATCTTTGTAAGGCCAAACTAAAGCCACTTCATTTCTTTGATTCAAGAACTTACCATTTATAGTAAGTCCAATTTTGTTTTTATACGAAGTATAACTATCATTCAAATAGTTTTTTTGTTCCATAAATTCCACAAACAAGTCTTGGTTAAATACCAATACATCTTTAACAGGAATAAAAAAATGGGCTTTAAGTTCAGGCTCATCAAGCAATAAACCTATAAGTTCGGCATCATAGTTTTGGGCTTTACTGATAACTACCCATTTTTTGAGTTCGCCTTCATCAGTAACAAAATTGGCTTCGGTCTTTAAAAGTTTTTCAAGAGTAGCGTATAGTTTCATGCTTTTGTTAGGTAACAAAAAATAGGCGCAGGCTAATTACCTTACTCGTATTCTGCGGGAGTCGAAGCCCGTGCCTACAAAGCAAAGTAACGCCCACGCCTACGCGTGAACGTTAGCTTAAACTTCCCTGTAGGCATTGTGAATTTCGACTTTTCAGAATACAGGTTCTTTCGCTAAACGCTAATTTTTAATATGTCTTTAGTTTATATCTATAAATTTTTTATTGGTTAACAAATATAGTTTATTCATAGTTATTAAAAAACAGTTTGAGATTTTGTTTTTAAATCTCTAATTCCCACAAAAAACTCTTAATTTCCTACAAATGAGTGTTAAACTTTCTTAAGAAATAGAATATTCCAAATTAATTTCCGTTTTTGGTTCTATTAATAATTTAAATTTTTAAAACCATGACAACAACATTGCTTCGCGCTTACAAAGCCAAAGATGTAGACATGCTAATTACAGCAGCAACCATCACCCAAGCAGCAATTGCTAACAAAGATTTTTTAATTTCCAAACGTACCACTTGGGCAGACCCATTTTTTGGAGATTTACAAATTGAAATAGACAAAGCCATCCAAACCCATTTAGGAGTCGACAGTGCCAAAGCACTTCGAGAGGCATCTCAAGTAGTTTACAGCATTCAAAGCAATGCAATAAAAGACTTAGCCGAAGTTAAAATCCAATTAATGGAAGATTTCAAAGACAATCCTTCCCGCCAATCCGAACTGCTAAACCAACTCGGTTTTACAACTTACCACAAAGCAGCGCAAAAAGGAGACCAAGAAGCATTAATCAATTTATTATTCCAATTCAAAACCAACATTAATCCAGTAAGAGCCGAAATTGTTGCTAAAGGCACACCCGATGCAATTTTGGATAACATTTGCAACCATTCCAATCTGCTAAAAGATGCCGATATCTCCCAAGAAGGAAACAAAGGCATTCGAAAAGTAATCACAGCAGAAGCAGTAACAGAGTTCAACAAAATTTACAATAAAGTAATAAGTGTTGCAAAAATATCTACCAAGTTTTACAAAGACAACGCAGCACTAAAAGACCAATTCAGTTTCAATAAAATTTCTAACACACTAAACAGGAATAGAAAAACCGCAACAACCCCACAAACCCAATCCTAACCCCAAACCTAAAACTCAAGACCCAATATCATGCCCGAATCAAAAAAGTAAAACCGTTTCAATAATTTGAAACGGTTTTTTAGTAAAAAAATCACAATACTACTTCAAATACTAAACTTTTTTCAGTTTTCTTCAAAATCTTTTATGCCTTTTGTATTTAAAAATACGCCCTAATCCGCGTTGCAAAGCATCCGTTTCATCCGCGTTCCAGTCAAAGCGAAGCGTTTTAGTTATCCAAACTTATTAAGACCTACCGAAACTCAATAGTGCCTTGCCGAAGTTAAATAATAACCTGCCGAAGGTCTATAGTAAGCTACCGAAACTAAATAGTTACTTCCCGAAGATAAATAATGTCCTACCGAAGATAAATAATGTTCTACGGAAATCAAATAGTAAGCTACCGAAACTAAATAGTAATATGCGGAAGCTCATTAGTGACCTGCGGAAACTCAATAGTGTTCTACCGAACCCCAATAAAATAAGGAAAAAACAAAAAACCTCGTTCCAATTAAGAAACGAGGTTTTGTATATAAAATGAAGTAGTAAACTATTCTATTTCTGTAATTCTTAAGGTATTTACCATTCCTTTATCTACAACAGGCATTGCGGCAAGGTTGATAAGAATATCGCCTTTTTTTACATAACCATTCTCTTTAGCAATATGGTTGATGTCTTCTACAGTGTCATCGGTGCTTACAAATTTATCATAGAAAAAAGCATTCACTCCCCAAAGTAAATTCAGTTGGGTTAAGATTCTTCTATTAGAAGTATACACCAAAATATGTGCTGATGGTCTCCATGCCGAAATTTGGAAAGCAGTATAGCCACTATTGGTTAAGGTAGAAATTGCTTTTGCTTTAATATCGTTAGCCATAGTAGCCGCGTGGTAACAAATTGATTTAGTAATAAATCGTTTGGTTCTCACGTGAGGTGGGTTTTGAGGAACTGTAATTAGCGGTGAATCTTCAACAGCTTCAATAATTTGAGTCATTTTTTCAATAACTTGAACTGGATAATTTCCTACTGAAGTTTCTCCTGAAAGCATTACGGCATCAGCACCATCCATTACTGAGTTGGCAACGTCGTTAACTTCTGCACGTGTTGGTGTTAAACTTGTAATCATTGTTTCCATCATTTGTGTTGCCACAATTACAGGAATACGAGCCGTTTTTGCTCGGTGTATTAATTTCTTTTGAATTAACGGTACTTCGTGTGCCGGAATTTCTACTCCAAGATCCCCACGAGCAACCATCAAACCATCGCAAAAAGCAACAATTTTATCAATGTTTTCTACTGCTTCTGGTTTTTCAATTTTGGCTATAATTGGAATTTTATGATCGGAATGTTTAGCAATTAAATCTTGTAATTCTTCTAAATCAGCAGGTGTTCTTACAAAAGAAAGCGCAATCCAATCTACATCTTGCTCTATTGCAAAAATGGCATCTTTAATATCTTTTTGGGTTAAAGCAGGAAGCGAAACTTTAGTATTTGGTAAGTTTACTCCTTTTTTAGATTTCAACGGTCCACCTTGAATAACTTTACAAACAACTTCGGTAGTTCCGTTGGTTTCTATAGCTTCAAACATTAGTTTTCCATCGTCTAAAAGTATTTTTTCTCCCGGTTTTACATCTCTAGGAAATTCTTTATAGTTCATGTAAACGCGTTCTTTAGTACCAGGAACGTCTTCGGCAGTTTGAAAAGTAATAATATCACCAGGATTTACCACTACATCTTCTTTCATTACTCCTACACGAAGTTTTGGTCCTTGTAAATCTCCTAATATAGCAGTAGTATAACCGTATTCTTTGTTCAATTCACGGATGATATCTATTCGCTCCTTTACATCTGCATAATCTGCGTGAGAGAAATTGATACGGAATACATTTACTCCAGCATCAATCATGTCTTTAATTACTTCTTTTGAACTACAAGCTGGACCTAGCGTGGCTACAATTTTAGTCTTTTTTCTTGTTGACATTTTTATTAAAAAATTAAATTATTTTTCGATTTTATTTTATCTTTCGCTATACTATATGCTAGTTTAATAGCGTCTATTTTACTAATTTTTGCAATTACTCTGTCAAGATCAATTCCGTTAGCGGCATTTTCAATTTTTACAAAGAAATCAACTTTTTTATATTCAGGTAAAAGATAAGCAGACGAGGAAAATGAATTTTTGGTATTCGAAAATAAATCGGTAGAAGATGTGTTTTCAATATTTTCTACTTCATTTCTATTTTGCACTAAATCCCAAAGCATCACTTTTTTTTCATCTTCAAAAGTGAATCTAACAAAAGAAGTATTCACTTTTTTAACCCGCAACGGAATATCTAATTTACTTTTACATAAACCAATGCCAAGTTCTTTATTTAAAAAATAGGCCAATCGATAATCTTCTAAAGAAGTATGAAGTGCAATTAAATGATAATCTTCCTCTTCAAAATCTTCAATATATACTTTATGAATAGCCATATATTACCAAAATAAGTTGTAAATATAGTGTTAATAGAAACTTAAAATACCTCTACTAGATTAGATTAACGTTATTTTATGAACGAAAACGTTATAGTTTTTTAACAAATTAAATTAAATACTGTTAATTTTTTCTTGAAATGCAAAGTAGGCTCTTTTAGAAGCAATTTCTTCGGCCTTCTTTTTAGAGGTCGCTCTTGATTTGGCAATTACTTTTTCGTCAATACTTAGTTTAACTCCAAAATAACGTTGCCCATCAATACCATTATCGTCATAAACATCATAGAAAAATTGTTTTTTCTCTTTTTGACACCATTCAATAACCAAACTTTTATAACTAATTACTTTGCCTTCTAATCGGGCAATATCTACATAGGGAAGTATTACTCGTTTTTGGATAAATTTTTCGCAGCCAACATAGCCTTTGTCTAGAAAAATAGCGCCAACTAATGCTTCAAAAAGATTGCCATGAATATTTTCTCCAAAATGTTGTGGTGGGACTTTACTTTCTACAAATTCAATAAGATTCATGTCTCTACCCAATTCGTTTAGATGTTCTCTGCTTACTATTTTAGAACGCATTTTAGTTAAGTAACCTTCATCGCCTGTTGGAACCACTTTGTATAAATGGGCAGCAATAACAGCGCTTAACATTGCGTCGCCAAGAAACTCTAATCGTTCGTAGTTTAACGGAAGTCCGTCTTCATCTAAGATATTGGAAGATCTATGGGTAAAGGCTTTTTTATAATATTTTAAGTTTATCGGCTTAAAGCCAACAATATCATGTATTATATCAAAAAAATTCCCGCCCTCTTTAGGACGGGAATTTCTAGAAAATATTTTAGTAAGAATTCGTTTCAAAACTTAATCTACTAATTTTTTAAATAAAACACATGCGTTATGACCTCCAAATCCAAAAGTGTTACTCATAGCAACATTTATTTCTCTTTTCTGGGGAACATTTAAAGTTAAATTTAATGACGGGTCAATGTTTTCATCCACAACCTTGTGGTTAATAGTTGGCGGCACGATACCGTGTTGCATTGCCAAAATTACCGCTATTGATTCTATTGCGCCAGCCGCACCTAATAGGTGACCGGTCATAGATTTGGTAGAGTTGATATTGATGTTTTTAGCGTGAGAACCAAAAACATGACTTATTGCTTTTAATTCTGCTACGTCTCCTAGAGGAGTAGAAGTCCCGTGGGTGTTAATATGATCTACCATTTCAGGTGTCATTCCAGCATCCCGCAAAGTGTTTTCCATAACGGCAATTACACCAATTCCTTCTGGGTGTGGAGCTGTTAAATGGTAAGCATCAGATGACATTCCGCCACCGCCAACTTCACAATAAATTTTAGCACCACGCGCTTTAGCGTGCTCATATTCTTCTAAAACAATTGCACCAGATCCTTCACCAAGAACAAATCCGTCGCGAGTTGCATCGAATGGTCTTGAAGCCGTTTCTGGACTATCATTTCTTGTAGATAAGGCGTGCATAGAATTAAATCCACCCATTCCTGCAATAGTTACAGCAGCTTCCGATCCACCTGTAACAATAACGTCACACATTCCTAATCGTATATAGTTAAACGCGTCAATCATGGCATTAGCCGAAGAAGCGCAAGCTGAAACTGTAGTATAATTAGGACCCATATATCCGTTACGCATCGAAATGTGAGCAGGAGCAATATCGGCAATCATTTTAGGGATAAAGAAAGGATTGAATTTTGGAGTTCCATCACCTTTAGCATAATACATTACCTCATCTTGGAAAGTTTCTAGGCCACCAATTCCGGCACCCCAAATCACTCCAACACGGTGTTTGTTTACATTATCGTGTGTAATTCCGGCATCCTTAATCGCTTCATCACTAGAAGCAATTGCATACTGTGAAAATTTATCCAATCGGCGAGATTCCTTCCGATCCATATAATCTTCAATGTTGAAGTTTTTCACTTCACAAGCAAATTTTGTTTTATGCTTTTCTGTATCATAATAGGTTATTGGGGCCGCACCACTTCTTCCATTAATTAATCCATCCCAATATTCTTGGATGGAGTTACCTATAGGAGTTAATGCTCCAAGACCAGTTACAACAACACGCTTTAATTGCATATTTTTTTTTTTAAATAGTATTTAAATAAATAATACCCTGTTTTCTTTATGTTTACATGCTTAAAGAGACAAGGGTATTCCAATATCTGGTGATTGAAATTCAATCAAAAATAGTTTAATTTTTTCAATAATAATAAAAACCCGTATACAATTAATGTATACGGGTTTTTTGTTTATTATTTTTTTGCTTCTTCAATATACGAAATAGCTTGACCTACAGTAGCAATGTTTTCTGCTTGGTCGTCTGGAATTTGGATATCAAATTCTTTTTCGAACTCCATAATAAGCTCAACAGTGTCTAATGAATCAGCTCCTAAATCGTTAGTGAAGCTTGCTTCTGTTACAACTTCATTCTCGTCAACGCCTAATTTGTCTACGATAATCGCTTTAACTCTTGATGCAATGTCTGACATAATCTTTAATTTTAAAATTTAAATTGTTGGCAAAAATAAAAAACTTTATCTTAATACCACCTTTTAGTTAATAAATATGACTACGAAATTAAAAAAATTATTTTACAAAGACCTCATTTATATAATTTATTATTCTTTTTTTTGCCTTAGCAAAAGTTTTCACTGCAAAAATAGGGTGTTTATGGATTGTAAATAACACTATTATTTTGTGGTAAAACTTATGTATTTTTGCACCAACGAATGAATTCCTAAAATGAAAAAAATAATATTGTTTGCATCTGGATCTGGATCAAATGCCGAAAAAATAATTAGACACTGCCAAGAAAACAAAAATATCGAAGTTGTTAGGGTTTACACTAATAATCCAACTGCAAAAGTTATTGATCGTGCAAAAAACCTTCATATTCCTGCAGAAATTTTTAATAGACAAGATTTTAATGATGGAAAATTAGCCGATAAAATACTACAGGATGCTCCCGATTTAATTGTTCTTGCTGGCTTTTTATGGAAATTTCCCGAGACAATAATTAAAAATTTCCCAAATAAGATTATTAATATTCATCCTGCACTTCTACCAAAATACGGAGGAAAAGGTATGTACGGAATGAATGTTCACCAAGCTGTTTTAGACAATAAAGAAATGGAAACCGGAATTACCATTCATTATGTAAATGAAAATTATGATGAAGGGGCTATAATTTTTCAAAAATCGGTAACTATTGAAGATTGTTCTACTGCAGATGAAATAGCAGATAAAATTCATATATTAGAGCACCAATATTTTCCAGAAGTAATTGAAAAACTTTTAACTTAATATTTAACCTCGTAAATAATAATGTCTCATCAAGTCCACATATATACCGATGGTGCTGCCAAAGGAAACCCCGGAAACGGAGGTTATGGCGTTGTCATGGAATTAGTTGGTACACCACATAAAAAAGAATTTTACGAAGGGTTTAGGTTAACGACTAACAATAGAATGGAACTTTTGGCTGTTATTGTTGGTTTGGAAAAATTAAAAAATCCAAAGATGACCGTGTTGGTTATTTCTGATTCTAAATATGTCGTAGATTCTGTAGAGAAAAAATGGGTGTTAGGATGGGAAAAAAAAGGATTTGTTGATCGTAAAAACTCCGATCTTTGGAAACGCTTTCTAAAAATATACCGACAACATAAAGTTGATTTTAAATGGATAAAAGGGCACAATAACCATCCGCAAAATGAACGTTGTGATGAACTTGCGGTATATGCTTCGGGATTAAAGAATCTTTCAGTAGATGCTTTTTATGAAAAAGAAGAAGAGAAATTACTGTAACTCAATTTTTAGGTTTAGTCCTAATTTTCTGTTGAATTTCTTCTTTCTTTTAGTAATGTATTATATTCTTCAAGTAATTTCAAATATTTATTCTTCCAATAATCATTTGAAACTTCGGTGCTTTGAAAATCTGAAATAGAATTAATCAATGTCCTCTTTATTGGGTACAGTTCTTCTATTTCCTTTGTGAAGTTATGATGTATAATATTTCCTATTTGCAAAATGACATCAAGGGATACACTATTGTTCTCAAACATCAAATATACCCATCTTCTGCTTTTGCCAATTCGCTTAGCTAGTTCTGTTATAGAAAACCCACTTTTATAAACCGCTAATTTTATTATTTCTCCTCTATGTTGCATATTGCAAATTTTAAAGATTTATTGTAAAACATTTTTTATGATAAATACGCACTAATGCGTAAATTAATTTATGTTTATAGGAAAAATTGTGTAATATCTCAAATGTAATGAATTAATTGTTTAACAAATAGCAATTTTGAATTTATTTTTAGATTCTTTTGGTAATCTTAAGACTTATAAGTTCTAAATTTTTAAACCCTTAAACTTTTAAACTTCTAAACTAAAACATATCTTTGCCTTTTTAATTTCATAAATACATAATGAACAAACTTTTAATAGTAGGAACGGTCGCTTTTGACGCTATCGAAACTCCCTTCGGGAAAACAGATAAAATTCTTGGTGGTGCTGCCACTTATATAGGACTTTCTGCTTCTCATTTTAATGTAAAATCTGCAATAGTTTCCATAGTTGGCGAGGATTTTCCGCAAGAATATTTAGATTTGCTAACTGCTAGAAATATTGATATTTCTGGAATTGAAATTGTAAAAGGCGGTAAAACTTTCTTTTGGAGTGGAAAATACCATAACGATTTGAATTCACGCGATACCTTAATTACAGAACTAAATGTTTTAGCAGACTTTAATCCTGTAGTTCCTCAAGATTTTAAAGATGCTGATGTTGTGATGTTAGGCAACTTACACCCTTTAGTTCAAACCGGAGTCTTAAAACAAATGACTTCTAAGCCTAAATTAGTAGTGCTAGATACTATGAATTTTTGGATGGATTGTGCTTTGCCAGAATTATTAGACGTTGTAAGGCTTGTAGACGTCATAACTATCAATGATGAGGAAGCCCGACAATTGTCTGGCGAATACTCTTTAGTAAAAGCTGCTGCCAAAATTCATACTATGGGACCTAAATATGTAGTAATAAAAAAAGGAGAACATGGTGCTTTATTGTTTCACAACAAAGAGGTTTTCTTTGCTCCAGCACTTCCGTTAGAAGAAGTCTTTGATCCAACTGGCGCTGGCGATACTTTTGCAGGTGGTTTCTCAGGGTATATTGCTCAAAGCGAAAACATTTCCTTTAACAATATGAAAAACGCTATTATTCAAGGTTCTAATTTGGCTTCTTTCTGTGTAGAGAAGTTTGGGACTGAACGAATGGAAGACTTGAAAAAAGAAGAAGTTCAAGAAAGATTAAAACAATTCAAGTTATTAACGCAATTTGATATAGAATTACTATAAATTTATGCCTCGAAATTTCGGGGCATTTTTTTTGGGTTCAACGAATGTAAATTAATTTACAATTAGTATAAATACAACACGAGAAAATAATTGAAATTCGTTTGAAAATAAATAACTACAAACTACAACTACAATGAGTGACGCAATCAAACACGAATGTGGAATTGCCCTTTTACGATTAAAAAAACCGTTAGAATTTTACAAAGAAAAATACGGCTCGGCTTTCTATGGGGTACAGAAAATGTATCTCCTAATGGAAAAACAACACAACCGCGGTCAAGATGGCGCAGGGTTTGCTTCTATTAAACTTGATGTGCAACCTGGCCAAAGATACATTAGTAGGGTTCGATCTAACGATGCACAACCCATTCAAGATGTATATGCTCAAATTAATGAGCGAATTAATCAAGAAATGGCAGATCATCCTGAATATGCCGATAATGTGGCGCTCCAAAAAGCGAACATTCCTTATATAGGTGAATTGTTTCTTGGGCATGTGCGTTATGGAACTTTTGGTAAAAATAACATTGAAAGCGTACATCCTTTTTTGCGTCAAAACAATTGGATGCATCGAAATCTTATCGTTGCCGGAAATTTCAATATGACCAATGTTAAAGAACTTTTTAATAGTTTGGTAGAATTAGGACAGCATCCTAAAGAAATGGCCGATACGGTTACCGTAATGGAGAAAATAGGACATTTTCTTGACGATGAGGTTACCGACTTGTATTTAGAATGTAAAAATAATGGCTTATCTAAAAGAGAAGCCTCACCAGTAATTGCAGAGAAACTAGATATTGCCAAAATATTAAAACGTGCTTCCAAAGGTTGGGATGGAGGCTATGCTATGGCAGGTTTGTTAGGTCATGGAGATGCTTTCGTTTTAAGAGATCCAGCAGGAATTCGTCCGGTATATTTTTATGAAGACGATGAAATTGTAGTAGTTGCTTCTGAAAGACCAGTTATCCAAACCGTATTTAATGTTCCATTTGAAAAAGTGGAGGAATTACTTCCTGGAAATGCTTTGATTATCAAAAAAAACAATACCGTTTCAGTTCAAGAAATTACAACTCCCACCATTAAAAAAGCGTGTTCTTTTGAACGAATTTATTTCTCAAGAGGAAGTGATGCTGAAATTTATCAAGAGCGTAAACATCTGGGGAAATTAATACTTCCAGCAGTATTAGAAGCAATAGAAAACGATACCGATAACGCTGTTTTTTCGTATATTCCTAACACGGCCGAAACTTCTTTTTATGGAATGATTGAAGCGGCAAACGATTTTTTAAACCAAAGAAAAAATCAATTTATTTTAAACAATAGAAAAACCCTTACCAAAGAAAAGTTGGAAGAAATTCTATCGGTTAAAATTCGAACTGAAAAAGTTGCTATTAAAGATGCCAAACTTAGAACATTCATAACCGAAGACAGCAGTCGTGATGATTTGGTTGCTCATGTTTATGACGTAACTTATGGCGTGATACAACCAACAGATAATTTAGTGATTATTGATGATAGTATTGTGAGAGGGACTACATTAAAAATGAGTATCCTTAAAATGATGGATCGATTACACCCAAAACGAATTGTTGTAGTTTCATCGGCACCACAAATAAGGTATCCAGATTGTTATGGAATTGACATGGCAAAACTAGAAGGGCTTATTGCTTTTCAGGCTACAATGGCCTTATTAAAAGAACGAAATCTTTACCACATAGTGGATGAGGTTTATGTTAAATGCAAATCGCAAGAAAACATGGCTGATGCCGAAGTAGTAAACTATGTAACCGAAATATATGCACCGTTTACCGATACTGAAATATCAAATAAAATCGCACAATTATTAACTTCGGAAACTATTCAAGCAGAAGTTAAAATTATCTTTCAAACTATAGACAATTTACACCAAGCATGTCCAAATAATTTAGGAGATTGGTACTTTACAGGTGATTATCCCACTCCTGGCGGGAATCGTGTAGTTAATCGAGCATTTATGAATTTTTACGAAGGCAAAAACGCTAGAGCGTATTAAAATTCACAAAAAAGTGCATTTCATCGATTTTTACTGTCGTTGAACAATTTTATTTTGACATGAGATTCTTATGGACTTATATTTGTACCACCATGAGATTAGTAGGTTAAGTTTATGGTAGATTTGGGGCAAAAAAGGTGAAAGAAATTTCACCTTTTTTTTATTTTTAAAGCAACCATCTCTCTTAAAGTAAAACATTGTTATTGCTTTTTCTTCATTGCATTAGTTTTTTGCCATCTTTCATAAAAACACATATAAGAATGTTATCTTTCATCGAAAAGAAAGTATCAGATAATTTAATTTTATTTCAAGTTAAATCCATTAATTTTATTTCAAAATAATTCAAATATTTGGTGTTTGTAGATGAATAATTACTATTCAGACTAAATAGCGTTTTTTGTCGATATGTAATTATATATAATTCAATTTAAACGACATTAGGCATTAAAATTAACAAAAATGTGTATTTCATCGATTTTTACTGTAGTTGAACAATTTTATTTTGAAGTAAGATTCTTGTGCCATTATATTTGTACCACCATGAGATTAGTAGGTTAAGTTTATGGTAGATTTGGGGCAAAAAGGGTGAAAGAAATTTCACCCTTTTTATTTTTTAATACAATCGCTTCCCTTTAGATAATAGCACATCTTCCAAAGAGGATTTTATTTTTACCACCTCATTAGTATTCTCATTTGGAATGGTCATAGAAAGAACATAATGTTTTATTTTCCACTTATTTTTAATTTTTATCAATACTCCCGATCCTCTGCAAATTTTCATGTGGGTGTCTAATAATTCGTCAAACCAAGCAGTTTTTCCATCTTCCGATAAATAGATATGTCTTTCAATTGGAGTAAAATTCCATGCTTTTCCACTATCGAAGTAGGGTTTGGCAAATACTTTAAAGGCAATTTTGTCCCAATTTTCGGTAGCATCAGTCCCAATAAAGATAGCGTCGTCGGTTAAATCTGAAAAATAATCTTCAAAATTGGCCGCTGCGGCTGCCTGATGCCAATGGTTTAAAGTAGTATTAATCTCTTGTTTGGCTTTTTCTTGTGCTTGTAAGTTATTACTTACTATTAGTAACAGTATAAAAAAGAGTTTTTGTGTATTCATTCGAGTAAAATTTTTAGTTAAAAAAGTCATTTGTTTGAGGTAAATATAGTAACTTTAGATAAACTACACTAAAGATGAAAAAAGCACGCGTCCCTTATTTAATATTTTTCATTTCTCTCCTTTTGTTAGGCATATCCAATGTTTCTTGTCAAAATAATAAAAACAATACTATTGCATTGCATTATGCAACGGTAAATAAAGAAAAAATTGTAAATCTAACTCCTTTTGACAGTACCTTAGTTACAGTTTTTTATAAAAAATATCCTGAGTTTTTACCCTATAAAAAACAAGCCGTTGCAATCTACCAGCAACAACATTTTAATTACATTTGGCAGGATGGCAATGGTATCAAAGAAACTGCAGCAGTTATATGGAATAAAATAAATAATTTACAAGAGGAAGGCGTTACCGCAGTAGTTCCCTACAAGGAGGCGTTTGAATCTAAATATTCTAATATAGCGTCAACACCAGATTTAGATTTGGAAATTGGTTTAACTTCCTATTATTTATTTTATGTAGATAAGGTTTTTCATGGAATAGATGTAGCAAAATCTAGAGAATTAGGATGGTATTTGCCAAGAAATAAGCCAACCTATTTAAATTATTTAGATTCACTTTTGGTAGATACTAAATCGGAAGAGACGAAATATTTATTGCCTCAATATTACAAATTAAGAGATGTATTAAAACAGTATCGCGAGATAGAAAAAAAAGGAGGGTGGAATACAATAACGATGGCGCCAAAATTTACATCTTTAAAACCTAGAGACACTTCGGATATTGTTCTGCAAATTCGAACTAGACTGTTTTTAGAAGGAGACCTCGCAAAAGACACTAAAAGTAATTCTTATGACGAAGAATTGAAAGCCGGAGTTTTAAGTTTTAAATCCCGAACAGGTTTCAAGGGCGACGATGTTATACTTGCTAAACATATTGCAGAAATGAATGTTCCAATAGGTAATCGCATTAAAACAATTATGGTAAATATGGAACGTTGCCGATGGGTTTCAAGCGGATTAACTAATTCTAAAGAGTTTATCGTAATTAATATTCCCTCTTTTCAACTTACTTTTTTTAAAGACAAAAAGCCTGCTTTAATCTCGAAGGTAGTTGTTGGTAAGGAAATGAATAAAACGGTAATTTTTAGCGGAATGATGAGTAATATTGTTTTTTGTCCTTATTGGAATGTTCCTAATAGTATTTTAAGGAAAGAGATTCTTCCTGCTTTACGAAGAAATAAAAACTATCTTGCAAGTCATCATATGGAGTGGCATGACGGTGGAGTTAGACAAAAACCTGGGCCCAACAATTCGTTAGGACTAATAAAGTTCTTATTCCCAAATAATAATAATATTTATTTGCACGATACCCCGTCTAAAAATTTATTTAAAGAAGAAACTAGGGCCTTTAGTCATGGTTGCATCCGTTTAGAAAAACCAGTAGAATTAGCAAACTTGATTTTGAAAGAAGAGCCCAATTGGACGTCAGAAAAAATAGAGGAAGCAATGCATACAAATAAAGAATCTTGGTACGCTTTAAGAACAAAAATCCCCGTTTATATTGGGTATTTTACGTCGTGGGTTGACAGTCAAGGCAAAATTAATTTTTATAAAGATATTTATAAAAATGACGATCGTCTAATGGAGATGTTGACAAAAGAATGAGAACTAAAATTTTTCTCCATGTTGCGATTGATCCAATCCTAATTCTTCGGATTCTTCGGTTACTCGCAATGGAATAATGAAATTAGTAACTTTAAATAATAGATAAGCACCACCAAATGTAAACACAGACACCAATATTAAGGCTGTCATATGATGTCCAAATATTACCCAACCACCATGCAATAAACTAGCATTTTCTCCTTGAGCGAAAATTGCAGTTAATAGCATTCCCATAATTCCACCGATACCATGACAAGCAAACACATCTAAAGTGTCATCAATTTGTTTTAGTTTTTTCCAATTTACCATAAGGTTTGAAACTATGGCGCCAACGAAACCAAAAAAGATACTTTGCGGTATAGTAATATATCCTGCTGCTGGCGTTATTACCACTAACCCAACTACAGCACCAATACAAGCGCCAAGGGCAGAGACTTTTCTGCCATTTAATCTGTCAAAAAATACCCAAGTCATCATGGCTGCTGCCGATGCAATAGTGGTAGTTGCAAACGCCATTGCTGCTGTTGCATTAGCGGCTAAAGCCGAACCTGCATTAAAGCCAAACCATCCAAACCAAAGTAAACCGGTTCCTAAAAGAACAAAAGGAATATTAGTAGGAATGTGTTCGCTTTTTTTGCGTTTACCAAGAACTAATACTCCAGCAAGTGCGGCAAATCCTGCACTCATGTGTACCACAGTTCCACCAGCAAAATCCTTAACACCAAAATAGCCACCCAACAGGCCGTGAGGATGCCATATCATGTGGCATAGTGGTGCATAAATAAACAATGTAAACAAACAAATAAATAATAAAAAAGATATAAAACGAATGCGTTCTGCTAAAGCACCAGTGATTATAGCAGGGGTTATCACTGCAAATTTCATTTGAAAAAGTGCAAAAAGTATGAAAGGAATACTTGGAGCCATTGTTTTATGTGGCAACATTTCAACCTGATCGAAGAAAGCAAAATTTAATGGATTTCCGATAATACCATAATAGGTGTTATTAATTGTAAAACCAATTGGAGAGCCAAATGACAAACTAAATCCAATGGTTACCCATAATAAACTCACTACTCCAAGGCAAATAAAACTTTTGAGCATGGTAGAAATCACATTTTTCTTGCCCACCATACCGCCATAAAAAAAAGACAATCCAGGAGTCATTAATAAAACTAGGCAAGATGCAGTAAGAAGCCAAGCCACATCAGCAAAATTAATACTATCACCAGTATTAAATTCTTCTTCAGCATTTTTATGCGGCCAAAATAAGCCAGTTATAGCAACAATAGTAATTATTACAAATGCAGATACCCAACGTTTTTCTAGTTTCATTCTATAATTTTTTAATTAACCCCTAAAATTATAGGGCAAAATTATAAAAAAATAAAAATAAAGGAGAATATTATTTAAAAATAGAGGGGTAGATGGCGATTATTATAAAATAATTTAAAAACAGAATATTTTTTTCCATAATAAATAAATTATAACGCGATTTTTGTCAATTTGTGTTTAATTCTAAAAAAATGGAAAATAAATTTTGCTTTTATTGGTGAAATTTAGAAATGAAAAAATAGAATCAAGGCTTTTTTAAGATTTATTACTTTGATTTCTAAATACAACCGATGAAATTTCTCCAATAAGTTTAGAAAGTGAAGTATTATCTTTCCCTTTAGTCATAATGGTTAGCAAATAAGGCTTATCGTCAAGATAAACTATAGCAGATTCATGTAATTGTTTTTCTATAGGAGTTCCTGACTCTCCAAATTTATGTGCAATTTTCACAGAAGTTGGAATTCCTTTTCGAATTCCTTCATTAAATTCACATTTGCTTAATAACTCTGCAGCAAATTCCGAATCATCAATCGTTAAATAAGAAGCGTTATAAATTGCTCTCATAAATAACGAATATTGCTTTACGGTAAAGAAATATTGTTTAGCACTAACATTTGGCACTTCTAATTCTAAATCTTTAAATAATTTTTGCAGTACTTCTGGTTTCAAATTGTTATTTAGCAAAGCCGTTGCATTATTGTCTGAATATCCAATCATGTATTGCAATAAATCTCTTACTTTATAAGATTTTCCTAATTGTATTGATTTAGATTTAAATGCCACAACCTTGTCTATATTAAAAGATTGATTAAAAAGTAATTCTCTATCTAAAACGCCAGGATGTTCTTCATTCATTTTAAGATAAGCAATTAATATTGGCACTTTAAAAAGTGATCCAGGCTCGTATTTTTCTTCTTCATTAAACGCTGTCCATTCGTTGTGACTGAAATCTTTTAAATATACTGATGCCGATGTTACTCCTTGGTAGTTTTTATATTTTTGAATTATTGTACTAAGTTCCTGTTTTACTGTCGCTAAAGCATCTCCTTCGCATAAATCATCAACAAATAATAATGGCTTTACAAGAGGATATCCATCTAATCGCTCCACTTTGTAACTACAACTATTATTAGTTTCAGATAATTCTAAAATTTTGTTTTCCTCTTTTTTATTTACAAAACTAGTAACTGCATAAGTTAGTATCGCAGTAAAGAGAATAAAACCTAGAGCATAGGGGATTGGCAATTTTTTAGAAAATACAGAATTCATTTTATTTAATAGGTAAAATTATTGATTTACAAAAATAAGCATTCTTCATTTAAGAAATTGTTAAATACTTGACTAAAAACATATTTAAGCAAAGTTTAATTTATTATTTTCAAACCTTGGTTGAGTATCTAATTGTTTTTCAAATATTTAATTATTTCATTTGAAAGTAAAAGATTTAGTAATCCATTTAATAAAGACTACCTTGCCAACAACTTGTCTTTTCAAGTAGTAAATCACAATGGAAACAAGTTTTGAATCGTTAATTAACAGTTATATTGCCAATAAAGTTGGAATATCAGAAGATTTTCTTGGAAAAGAGCTTTGCCAAAACCTAGCACTTCATCTATTGGAACTAAATGCCGCAGATGTATTAAAAGATGCCTCTATTGGTAATGATTTAAAAACGGTACACAATAGTTTAATTCGAAGTGACAAAATTCATTGGTTGGATAAATCCCATAACAATAAATTTGAAAATGCGTTTTTTGTGAAAATAGACGCTTTTATTGCCTACTTAAATAAGAGTTGTTACACAAACATAAGTAGTTATGAATTTCATTATTCTTTGTATGAAAAAGGCAGTTTTTACAAACCTCATTTGGATCAATTTGAAAACAATAACCAGCGTCAATTCTCGATGGTAAGTTATTTAAATCCCAATTGGCAACCTCAAGACGGTGGTGAATTACATATTTATCAAACTAATAATAACCAAATGATTTCTCCCACAGAAAGTAAAACGGTTTTCTTTAAAAGTGACGAATTAAAACACGAGGTATTGGTTACCAACGAACAACGGTTGAGCATTACCGGATGGTTAAAAAGAGGCTAATTAAAATCTATTTAGTAGAATCTCTTTCTATTATAGTAGTGGTAAGTTCTTTAGTTTTTGGTTCAAATGGTAATGATTCTTTGCGAGCATTCATTTCTTCTAATAATAAGGAGAACGATTGCACCCCCATTTCATAACTTGGCTGATCTACCGTGCTTAATTTTGGAGTAATTACTTGCGACATGAACCAATTACTAAACCCAATTATCTTAACCTGTTGCGGAACTTTAATATTGTTTTCATTAAAATAAGCCAAAACTCCAACAGCAACTAAGTCGGTTATGACAAAAATTCCATCTACATCTGGGTGGTCATTAATTATTTGTTCTGCAAATTCTTTTCCTTCTTCAAATGTTACGTTTTTGCAGGTATAAACTAATTTAGAATCGAAAGGAATATTGTTTTTTTCTAATGCTTTTTTGTACCCTAAAAATCTATCAATAGCATTTTGAGGATTTATAGGCCCACGAATGTGCGCAATTTTCTTGCAGCCTTTTTGTATTAAATGTTCGGTTGCTTCAAAAGCCGCCTTTTGGTCGTTGATGATTACCTTAGAACTCGGAATTAATTTTGCGATTTTATCAAATTGTACTAACGGAATTTCTCTTCTAATAATCTCCTTTAAATGAAGGTCATCGTTAGATTCGTTAGAAAGCGAAAGAATAATTCCATCTACTCTTTTATTTATAAGCAATTCCACTTGTTTTTTTTCCAACTCTAACGATTCGTTGGATTGCAGAATGATAACCAAATAGCCATTTTTTTCTGCTTCGGCAATAATTCCGTTAACTACACTAGAGAAAAAATGATGCACCACCTCAGGAATTATCAAACCAATGGTTCTAGATTCTTTCGTTCTAAGGTTAACTGCAAAGGAATTGGGAGTATATTGCAAACTATTAGCAAGATCTAAAACCGATTTTTTAGTCTTTTCGCTTACGTCTGGATAATTTTTTAGGGCTTTGGAAACCGTAGTAATAGAAATCCCTAAAGTTTCCGCAATATGTTTTAAAGTTGTCTCTTTCATTTAACAAATATGCTAATAATAATTTTAATTTCAAAAACGAAAACGTTTTCGGTGCTTTCGAAAACGTTTTCGATACCGATTTGCTAATTTAATGTTAACTAAAAATATAATTTCGAAAAATAAATCAACCTTTTTTATTAATCAAACAAAAATCTAAAATGAAAAAAATTACTAATTTTTTGAAAAAAATGATGGTCGTAGCAGCCTTAGTGTTGTTCAATCAATCGTTCGCTCAAAGTGGTGTTTTATCAGGAAAAGTTTCTGACAGTAATGGAGTTGCAGTTAGCGGCGCTAATGTTACTGCAGGTTCCAAATCTACTTCAACAAGTGCAGAAGGAACTTATTCTATTTCTGGAATACCAAATGGTACTGTTTCAGTATCTGTATCTTATGTTGGGTTTAAAACCAACAAACAAAATGTTTCTGTAAACGGAAACACAACCTTGGATGTTGTACTTAAAGAAGACGCTTCTAATTTAGAAGAAGTAGTGGTTACAGGAGTTGTTAATCCTAAAACTAAATTACAATCCAGTGTTTCTATCACTACTTTAGATGTGAAACAAATTGAGCAATCGGCTCCTCGCTCTACAGCAGAGATTTTCAGAACTATTCCAGGTATTCGTTCGGAATCTTCTGGTGGTGAAGGAAACTCTAACATTGCAGTACGTGGTGTGCCAATTTCTTCTGGTGGATCTAAATATTTACAAATTCAAGAAGATGGTCTTCCGGTATTATTATTTGGAGATATTTCTTTTGCAACTGCCGATATTTTCACAAGATTTGACGGAAATGTAGCCAAAGTGGAAGCAATCCGTGGAGGTTCAGCTTCTATATTAGCAACTAACTCTCCAGGAGGAATCATCAACTTTATTAGCAAAACTGGTAAAACAGAAGGTGGTAAAGTTTCTACAGGTTTCGGATTGGATTATAATAACTTTAGAACTGATTTTGACTACGGAACTAAAATTGGAGACGGATTATACTTTCACACAGGTGGTTTTTACAGAGTTGGTGAAGGGGTAAGAAAAACAGGATTTACTTCTAACAACGGAGGTCAATTTAAATTCAACCTTACTAAAGAGTTTTCTAATGGTTCTGTAACTGTTTACACTAAATTTTTAGATGACAGAGCAGCAGCTTACATGCCAGTGCCAGTTCAAGTTTCTGGTACAAATGCTAACCCATCTTGGGGAAGTATTGATGGTTTTGATGCTACTCATGGAGCATTACAATCGGTTTATTTAGACCATAATGTTGGTTTAGGTCCTGATGGACAATTAAGAAGAGCAACCGTTTCTGATGGTATGCATCCAGTTTCTAAATCTATTGGAGCTAGTGCTAATTTTAATTTAGACAATGGTTGGAAAATTTCTGAAAACGGAAGATATTCTTCCAACAATGGAGGATTTATTGCTCCGTTTCCAGCAGAAGTTGGATCTGCCGCATCAATTGCATCTTCTTTTGGTACAGGTTCTACTTTAACTTATGCTAATAGTGGTACGCCATTTAATACAGCAAACGGCTTAGTATCAAGAATTCACATGTTTGATACGCAATTGAACAACTTCAATAACTTTATGAACGATTTAAAAGTGTCTAAAAAGTTTGATAAAGTAGATGTAACTGCTGGATTCTTCAAATCTTTCCAAAACATTTCTATGTCTTGGTTATGGAATTCTTACTTACAAGAAGTATCTGATAACAACCCAAGATTGATAAACGTTACTAACGGAAGTGGTACTTTACTTTCTGAAAACGGATTGTATGCTTATGGTACTCCAGCTTGGGGTAACTTGGCTAGAAACTACGATACACAATACAATGTTTCTGCACCTTATGCAAACATTAGTGTAAATGCTACCGACAAACTTTCTATTGAAGCAGGTTTACGTTACGACATGGGTAAAGTAAGTGGATCTTTTGCAGGAGGAACTTCTTCAGCATTTGATGTAAATCACAATGGTGTTATTTCTCCAGCAGAAGCTAATGTATATGCTGTAAATACTTCTAATGCAACTGCTGTTCATTACGATTACCACTATACTTCTTACTCAGTTGGTGCTAACTATTTATTGTCTTCAAGCCAATCTATTTTTGCTAGAATGAGTAAAGGTGCTTCTGCTAAAGCAGATAGAATCTTATTCTCTGGATTAAACTACATGGATGGAAGTAAAATCAACGCATTAGATTTCTTAACACAATCAGAAGTTGGTTTCAAACAAAAATTCTCTAAAGGATATTTATATGCTACTGCTTTTCAAGCAAAAACAGATGAGCAAGGTGGATTTGAAGCAACTACGCAATCTATCATCCAAAACAATTACAAATCACTTGGTTTAGAGATTGAAACAGCTTACAATGTGAGCAAAGATTTGAATCTTAGAGGTGCTTTAACCTATACTAAAGCAGAAGTTACTTCTGGAGACAACAAAGGAAATGAGCCAAGAAGACAACCAAAATTAATGTATAACTTTATTCCATCTTACAAATTTGGAAAAAACAATAATGCAATTGGTTTCAGTTTTATCGGACAATCTAAAGCATACACACAAGACGAAAACAAGTTAGTTATGAAAGGATTTATGATTGTTAATTCTTTTGTAGATTTCACTTTAACTAAAGGATTATCTTTAAATTTATCTGGAAACAATTTATTGAACACTTTGGCTATTACCGAAGCAGAAGAAGGAAGTATTACAGAAAATAAAGTAAATTATATTAGAGCAAGACCAATGCCAGGAAGATCTGTATCTATGGCAATTACTTACAGATTCTAAAAAATTCATGTTTAAATTTTGTTAGTTAACAATTCCTGTGCTTAATTTAGCTCAGGAATTGTTTTTTAAACTATTAAATCATTAAAAAAATGAATTTAAAAAAACCGACATTAACTTTTTGGCAAATAATCAACATGAACGTTGGGTTCCTTGGTATCCAATATAGTTTTGGTTTGCAACAAAGTGCCGTCAATCCTATCTACGATTTTTTAGGAGCACACCCCGATCAAATTCCAATTCTAAATTTAGCAGGACCATTAACAGGATTAATCATTCAACCCATTATTGGTGCTTTGAGTGATAAAACTTGGTCTCCAAAATTTGGTGGACGAAGAAAACCTTTTTTCTTAATCGGAGCCTTAATTTGTAGTCTAGCATTATTTCTTTTTCCTTTTAGTAGTTCCCTTTGGATGGCAGCAGGATTACTTTGGATTTTAGATGTTGGTAATAATACCGCAATGGAGCCTTATCGTGCTTTTATTGCAGATAAATTAGATGCAACCCAACAACCAACTGGCTTTCAAGCACAAAGTTTTTTTACTGGTTTCGGGCAAACCCTAGCCAATGTATCGTTATTTGTTTTTCCGCTTTTATTTATTGGCACTATGGGTAAATTACCCACTTGGGTTTTCGCTTCCTTTTTTCTAGGATCTATTTGTTCTATCGCTTCGGTTTGGTGGAGTTCACACACTACCAAAGAAATCGAGCCTACGCAAGAAGAACTGCAAAAAATGAAGAGCGAACCTTTAAATATAGTTACGCCTTTTATAGATATTTTTAAAGCAATAACCGAGATGCCCAAAGTGATGTGGCAACTGGCCTTAGTGTATTTGTTTCAATGGTATGCCTTGTTTTGTTATTGGCAAAATTCCTCCAAAAGTATTGCGCTTTCGGTTTGGAATACCACTCCCGAAAAAGACATGAAATTGTATGGAGAAGCAGTAAGTTGGACCGGTTTAGTTAACGGCTGGTACAATATCGTTACCTTTTTATGTGCGTTTAGTTTGGTTTATTTTGCTAGAAAATTTTCTGCCAAAAAAGTTCATTTTGGATGTTTAATTCTAGCGGCAATTGGGTTTTTAGTATTTCCACACATCCACAATAAATATTTATTATTCCCCGCCATTACCGGTTTCGGAATAGGATGGGCAAGCATGATGGGGATTCCTTATCTAATGATAGTAAGTGCCATTCCTAAAGAACGTTATGGCGTTTACATGGGAATAATCAATATGATGATTGTGATTCCGATGTTCATCCAAACGATTTCTTTTGGATACATTTTGAAACATTTTCTAAATAATGATCCGCGATTGGCAATCACTTTTGCAGGTGTATTATTGCTCATCAGCGCTATTTTTACCTTATTTATTAAAACAAAAAAAATTGCCGTAAGTGAATAATTCAGCCTACCAAAAAGCAATTGCGTTATTGCACGAAGTTTCTACAGAAAACGGATTTTTAGCCAGTGCTGAAAACACTTCCAACTACAAACGAGTTTGGGCTCGAGATGGCGTAATATGTGGTTTGGCAGCATTAGCATCTGGCGATGAAAAGTTGATTGCCACTTTTAAAAGCACTTTAGAAACTTTAGCACAACACCAGCACAAAACTGGAACTATTCCTTCTAATGTTTTCTTTTCGGAAGATAAAATAGAAGTCAGTTATGGCGGTTTAGCCGGAAGGGTTGATGCCGTTACTTGGTTTGTAATTGGCGTTTGTCAATATGTTTATTATACTAAAGATGTTGCTTTTCTAGAAAAAAACAAAGTTGCCATAGAAAAATGTTTTGCCCTTTTAGATGCTTGGGAATTCAACAACAAACATCTTTTATATGTTCCTCTTTCCGGAAATTGGGCCGATGAATACATTACCGACGGCTATGTTTTATACGACCAATTATTGCGAATTTGGGCACTAAGAAGTTATAATCATTTTGCAAATGAAACGCAATTATCGGAAAAGATAGACAGCATAAAAAATCAAGTTGAGGTAAATTTTCAACCTAATGTTATTGGAGAAAAATTCCACGAACGCGCTTATAACGAATTGGATTTTAAAGGATATATGCCTTGTTCTTTTTCACCTTCGGGATACAAAACTAATTTTGATGCTTTCGCAAATTCGTTAGCGGTTATTTTAAATATTGGTACCGATGCAATGCAAAATAACATTCTGCATCACGCCACCAAATTAGCTTCAGAAACCAAATTAGGATTAGTGCCTGCATTTTGGCCTCCTATTTTTGAAAGTGACGAACATTGGAATTTGTTGAAGAACAATTGCAAATACGAATTTAGAAATTTCCCTTATGAGTTTCATAATGGAGGAAGTTGGTCTATGGTCAATGGTTTTTTAGGATTGGCTTTACTTTCCAAATCGGAAAGAGAAAAAGCAACCACTATTTTGAATAAAATTCAAGAAGCCAATGCCCTAGGTAATTATTCCTTTTATGAAAATTTCAATACCAATACCGAAGCCCCTAATGGCGTTTCGTTCTGTGCTTGGAGTGCAGCCGCAGAAGTGATGCTCCAACAAAGCCTAAATACCAATTTTAACCTATTATTATAATTTTGAATAAATCTATAGACATCATAAGTATCGGAGAAGTACTAATTGATTTTATCGGTCATGAAGTAAACACCTCCATAAATAGAACCAAAGATTACCATCGTTTTCTTGGAGGTTCCCCAACTAATGTTGCGGTAAATGCTTCCCGATTGGGATTAAAATCAGTTTTGGTTGCTTCTTGCGGTCAAGACGGATTGGGTGATTATATTATCCGAAAATTAAAAGCCAATAAGGTAAATACGGCACAAATAGGTAAATCGGATACCTTACCAACTTCGGTTATTTTTGTTTCAAAATCTACAGAAACCCCCGATTTTATTCCCTATCGTCAAGCGGATTGTGAAATATATGAAGAACAATTACCGGATGCAGTTCTTGCAGAGGCTAAAATATTTCATACTACTTGTTTTGCTTTAAGCAAAAATCCAGCAAGAACCACCATTTTAAAGAGAGCCAAAAGAGCCAAAGAATTGGGTTTACAATTGAGTATTGACATTAATTTTTCCGAACGAATTTGGCCAAATAGAGAAGAAGCCAAACAAGTTATTAAAGAATATTTGTCTTATGATCCGTTGGTGAAACTTAGCGAAGACGATTGCTACCGTTTATTTGCAGAAGTAAAATCGGAAGAATTTATTTTTGATTATTTTCATGCACTTGGTGCGAATACTATCTGCCTTACAAAAGGTAAAAACGGCGTAGTTTTATCGGATGTTAAAGAAGGTTTATTATTTCAAAAGGCAATTCCACTAGAAGAAATAAAAGATACTACCGGAGCAGGAGATGCTTTTTGGACCGGTTTTCTTTATGCGCAATTAAACGATTATGACTTAAATACTAGTATCACTATTGCACAAAAATTAGCGGCAATAAAACTCCAAAGTGTAGGGAGATTGCCCGATAATTTGGATATTAGTAAGTTGATTCAATAAAAAATAGGTTTTATAAAAAGGGCAAGTTAATTGCCCTTTTTATATAAAATCTTTTGTCTGTTTTCTACCAGAAAATAGTATATAAAGCCGCGATAACCGAAAGAATAACAAGCATTCCAACGGTAAAACTTGGTGACATTTTAAACATAGTTTTGTCAATTTCCAATCCATTGGTTTGCACTCCATTTCTAGTTTCAAACATACTGATGATGTACATTCCGATTACGCAAAGTAAAAACACAAATCCCATTCTATCTATAAACGGAATTTCAAAAACTCCATTCGCGTTTTGTACTGCAAATCCAGTTGGGTTTAAGAACGATAAATCGATAAAAGCAGGCATAAATTTGAAAATTATAGAAAATAAAAATCCGCCAATAGTGGCAAACAAAGCCGCATTGGAAGTAGTTTTTTTCCAGAAGAAACCTAAAACAAACATGGCAAATACTCCCGGACTCACAAAGCCTGTGTATTCCTGAATGTATTGAAATCCTCCTTTTTTGTCAATTCCTAAAAGTGGCGCAACAACAACGGCAATTAGCATAGCAACTACTATTGTAAGTTTTCCGATTTTAACTAATTTCTTTTCGTCTGCAGCAACATTCAATTTTGTTTTATAAACATCCAAAGTGAAAATAGTAGCAATACTGTTGGCTTTTCCGGCTAACGATGCCACAATAGCAGCGGTTAAAGCAGCAAAAGAAAGTCCTTTTAATCCTACAGGTAATAAGTTCAATAAAATAGGATAAGCCCTATCTGGATTTACGCTTCCGTCTTGCAGCATTTCCGTATGAAAATGACCATTTTGATATAAAACGTAGGCTGCAATTCCTGGTAAAACGACGATAATTGGCATTAATAATTTTAAAAAAGCCGCGAATAATATACCACCACGAGCCGTTTTCAAGTCGGCACCCAAAGCACGTTGGGTGATGTATTGGTTACAACCCCAATAATTCAAATTGATGATTAACATACCTCCAATTAAAACCGAAAGCCCTGGAAGGTCCATATAATTAGGATTGGATTTGTTAAAAATCATATGAAAATGATCGTTGGCATGCGTTGTCATTAGATTAAACCCATTAAGTACACCCGTTGTGCCAAATTCTTTAGATACCAAATTCAAAGCCAAATAGGTTGTAATCAATCCTCCTAAAATTAAGAAAAACACCTGAATAACATCGGTATATCCAATAACTTTCATGCCGCCAAGGGTAATCATCACAGCAAAAAAGGCTAAGAAAATCATACAAAAAGTAAGGTTTAAACCCGATATACTGCTTATGGCTAAGGCTCCTAAATATAAAATAGAAGTTAGGTTAACCAAAACATATAATAACAGCCAAAACACTGCCATAATCATGGCTACATTGCTATTGTACCTTTTGTTGAGGTATTGTGGCATAGTGAAAATCTTATTTTTAAGATAGACAGGCATAAAGAAAATTGCCACAATTACTAAAGTAGCGGCTCCCATCCATTCATAAGTTGCAATGGCCAATCCCATTTTGAATCCGCTTCCACTCATTCCAATAAACTGTTCGGCACTAATGTTACTGGCAATCAAGGAAGCACCAATTGCCCACCAAGTAAGCGAACCTTCGGCAAGAAAATAATCTTTACTGCTGGTGTGTTCTTTTTTCTTTTTGTTGTAAATCCAAAATCCGTATCCTACAATAATCACAAAGTAGAGGAAGAAAACAATATAGTCTTTGGTTGCTAAGGTTTGCATTGGTTAGTTGGTTTATTGGTTATTTTTTTTATTTTTTTACCCATTAAGAAACTAAGGTAATTAAGTCTTAATGAATCTTAATTTCTTAATGGTTAAAATTTATAAGAAAGGATTGCTATTTTTTAATTATCTCTTTTTGTAATGAATATCGGGTAATTCTCTTAAAATTTTAGCGCTTTGTTCGGGTGAAATATCGCGTTGTGCTTCTCCAAGCATTTCATAACCCACCATGAATTTTTTCACAGTAGCACTTCGCAATAATGGCGGATAAAAGTGCATGTGAAAATGCCATTCGGGATGCGAAATTCTATCCGTTGGGGCTTGATGAATTCCAGATGAATACGGAAAAGAAGTTTCAAAAAGATTGTCGTATTTAACAGTAATTCCTTTTATGATTTCTGCAAAAGCAGTAGTTTCTTCCTTACTCATAGCAATGATGTTTCCAAAATGTCTTTTGCTAATAATCATCGTTTCATAAGGCCACGTTGCCCAAAACGGAACCAAAACCACAAAATGCTCGTTTTCCATTACGATGCGTTCCTGCAATTTTAATTCCTCTTCAAGATAGTCTTTTAGCAAACTGGTTTTGTTTTTTTCGTAATACGAGCGCAAGTTTCTTTGGGTTTTTTCAACTTGAGTAGGAATTGACGATTGCGCCCAAATTTGCCCATGCGGATGCGGATTACTGCATCCCATAACGCTTCCTTTATTTTCAAATATTTGAACGTAATTGATAAAATCTTGACTTCCCAAAACAATGTATTGTTCTTGCCACGTCTGCACCACTTTTTCTATGGCAGTAACATCCATTTCGGGCAAAGTCAAATTGTGTTTTGGTGAAAAACAAACTACTTTATTGATGCCTCTTTCGGGTTTTAATTGGAACAACGAATTGGAATTATTTTCAAAGGCGACTTCCTCTTTCAATAATGCCGAAAAATCATTTTCAAAAACATAGCAATCCGTATAATTTTCATTTTTTACTCCATTGGAACGTAAATTTTCGGCACATAAATAGCAATTTTCATCGTGTTCTGGACGATTATCTTCGGCAACTTTTTCGTTTTGCCCTTGCCACGGACGTTTGGCACGATGTGGTGAAACTAAAATCCATTCGTCTAACAAAGGATTGTATCTTCTATGTGGATGCTCGTTAGGATTGAATTGTTGCATATTATATTTCTTTTCCTAACAGGTTTTTTTAACCTGTTAGGTATTATTATTTATTTTTTTAAACCTAACAGGTTAAAAAAACCTGTTAGGATGTGGAATCCTTATTCTTAAACCTCAAAGATTTTTGAACCATTAAGAAATTAAGATTCATTAAGTCTTAATGGTTTAATTTTATATTCCATAGTTCCTTTCGAAATTTTCACTTTATAGGATTTTAATTCGATGCCAAAAGCAGTTCGGTATTCTTTAGTTATTTTTTGGATGAGTTCATTTTCAGAACCCTTTTCAACTAAATTGATAGAGCAACCTCCAAATCCTCCCCCCATCATTCGGGAACCTAAAACCGATTTTTCATGCTGAACTGCATCCACTAAAAAGTCGATTTCGTCACAACTCACTTCATATTCTTTGGATAAACCGTGGTGCGTTTCGGTCATTAATTGTCCTAATTTGGTAAAATCAGAATCTTCAAGTGCATCAACAGCATCTTGAACCCTTTGGATTTCTTTTACTACAAAATGGCAACGTTTGAAAAGGATTTCGCCTAACTGCTCGTGTAATTCCAAAAGCATAGTTGAAGTACAATTTCTAAAGGTTTTTACTTCTGGAAAATGTTGTTTTAAGAGGGCCAATCCTTGCTCTACTTCATTTCTTCGGTCGTTATAACCCGAAGTTAAATGGGTGTGTTTAACATTACTATCCAATAAAAGTAACGAATATTTTTTAAAATCGGCTTTATGATATTCGTAGGCTAAAGTATTGCAATCGAGTTTAATCACTTTGTTTTTCTTCCCAAAAACCGAGGCAAATTGGTCCATAATACCACAATTAACTCCTACAAAAGTATGTTCCGATTTTTGACCGATAAGCGCAATTTCTTCTTTGGTCAAATTCAAATCAAATAGTTTGTTCATGGCATAACCAATGCCACATTCTAAGGCTGCCGAAGACGAAAGCCCTGCTCCCATGGGGATGGTGCTACTGAAAACAATGTTGAATCCTTGCATTTTAGCACCTTTTTCTTTCAACTGATGTAAAACGCCAAGGATATAATTCACCCACATTGTACCAATGGGTTTTAGTTCGTCGTTTAAATCAAATTTATAGGTTTCATTTAAATCTTTAGCAATTAAAATGCACTCCGAATTTTCATTTTTTGAAATGGCAAAACAGATGTATTTGTTAATGGCGGCAGGTAAAACAAAGCCATCGTTATAATCTACGTGTTCCCCAATGATGTTAATTCTTCCTGGGGAAAGGAAAATGTATTCTGGTTTATTTTGAAAGTTACTTACAAAATGTTCCGTGGTATGTTGGATTAATTTTTTCTTCATTGCTATTGATCCTGCAAGGTTTTCAAAACCTTGTGGGTTTTTATATTATTATGGATTTAATAATACCTACAAGGTTTTTTGAAACCTTGCAGGATATGAAAATATACTTATTTCTTTTGATTGATTACAACAGAAGCCGATTGCAATCCAGAAGACTTCGCTTCCAATTTTACTTCACCAACTGTCTTTCCCGCTTGAATTATTACTTGGCATTTCCCGTTGAACGCGCTTCGTTGCCAAGCACCAACACTACATTTATCGGCTTCGTGCGAACTTGGATCGCCATTGCCAACGCCAATAATTTTAGCATCGCCAGAAAGGTAAAACTTCACTAAATAATCTGCTATAGGCACTTCGCGTCCTTGTGCATCGGTTAATGAAATATTTACAACTGTAGCGTCTTTTCCATCGGCAGTCAAAATAGTTTTATCTGGCGAAAGCACTACATTGACTACTGCTCCAGTGGTTTCCACTTTTGAAATTAATTTTTTGTCTTTTTTATAGCCGATGGCTTCCAAAGTTCCTGGTTCGTAAGTTACTTCCCATTGCAAATGGCTGTTTCTTGGCATAGTTTTTTTGCCCAAACTTTTTCCGTTTAAGAAAAGTTCCACTTCATCGGCATTCGAATTTACCCAAACATCAATTGGTTTCCCGATTTTTTCGGGCCAATTCCAATGCGGAGAAATGTGCAAAACATCTTCATTGGTCCACCAACTTTGATAGTAATAATAAATGTTTTTTGGGAAACCACACACGTCCATAATTCCAAAATGCGAATTGATATTGGGCCATTTGTAAGGCGTTGGTTCTCCTCGATAATCGAAACCTGTCCATACAAATCCCCCTTGCCAATAGTTGCTTTCGGCAGCCAATTTCCACCAAGTTTCGGCTTTACTCGCCCACCAAGGTGCCGTAATATCTTGATCGGGAACATAGGCGCGAATGCTGTCTTTTTCGTAAATTCCTCGAGTGGTTACAGTACTTCCCATTTCGGTTCCAAGCACCGGTTGGTTGGGATGATCGCGATGGTAATCGGCCACAGCATATTCGCGATAATTGAATCCACGAATTGGAATTACTTCGTTAACGCCTTTAAAATCATTTCCCATATCGGCAGCATAGGTACTTGTTCTAGTAGGGTCTAAATCTTTTTGGATAGCCAAAAGTGATTTCGCAATTTTTGTTCCGTGATCATTCCCTTGAACGTTTTGCTCTTCATTTCCTATCGACCATAAAAACACCGAAGGATGGTTTCTGTCGCGTTTAATTAAACGTTGGAATTGGTCGGTATATTCTGGGCTGCTGTTGAGCAAACGTTGTTCGTCTAAAACCAACATTCCCAAACTATCGCAAGCCTCTAGAAGTTCTGGAGTTGGCGCATGATGACTGGTTCTATACGCATTCGACCCCATTTGTTTTAATAATTTAATGCGATAATATTGCATATAATCGGGTAAGGCACTTCCAATTCCGGCATGGTCTTGGTGGTTATTGGTGCCTTGAATTTTGAGGTGTTTTCCATTAAGGAAGAACCCTTCTTGAGCATCAAATTGTACAGTTTTAATTCCGAAACGTGTTTTGGTTTGGTGTACAATTTGGTTTCCTGATTTTACGACTGAAACCATTTTGTATAAATACGGATCTTCTAACGTCCAAAGGCGCGCATTATTCAAGTTTAATTTTTGTTGAATAATTTCACATTTAGTACTTCCTAAAGTAATTTTTTGTTCGGAAGTTTTGGCTAGAATTTTTCCGTTTCTATCGGTGATATAGGAATAAACGAAAGCATTTGAAGTTGTGTAATTAGTATTCTGAATGGTCGTTTCGACAGTTACAGCGGCATTTTTCCCTTTCACTTCCGAATGTGCATAAACACCATCTTGCGGAATGAAAATTTTATCGGTAGTGTTTAACCAAACGTGTCTGTAAATTCCTGCACCTTCATAAAACCAACCTTCATATTGCGAGGCATCTACCCGAACTACGATTACATTTTCAGTATCGAAATTGATGAAATCGGTAATGTCATACGATTTTCCAACATATCCACTAAAATTGGTTCCTAGATAAAATCCGTTAATCCAAATAGCGGCATTTCTATAAATTCCATCAAATTGAATTTCGAAACGTTTGTCGCTATTGGATTTATTTACGCTGAAATGTTTTCGGTACCAACCAATGCTAGTTTCAGGATACAATCCGCCAACGGGTTTGTAACCATGCGATTCTACTTCAAAACTGGTGGAATTTTCAAAA
This sequence comes from Flavobacteriaceae bacterium, assembly GCA_947451525.1. Taxonomy (GTDB): domain Bacteria; phylum Bacteroidota; class Bacteroidia; order Flavobacteriales; family Flavobacteriaceae; genus Flavobacterium. The sequence goes on along the minus strand of CANFZM010000001.1, from coordinate 47,146 downwards.
GGCAAATCGGCAACCCAATCGTGCGGAAGATTTACTTTTGACCAAGCAGAATCTTTAAATTTTGGACTTACAATTGTGGTTGCAAACACATTCGATTTGTGAAATAATGCAATTTTACTGTAATCAAAATCTTTGTCGGGATTGGAGGAGTTTCCAAAATGGAACTTCCAATCTTCGTCAAGATTAGTTTTTTCTTGCGCATTTACATAAAATCCATTCAGAATAAAAACAAGAAATGATAATTTAATGCAATTAGGAATTGAAACTTTACTCATAGTTTTAATTTTCTTTAAAAGCATCTAGTGCTGGCGATGGTTTTCCGTTAGATTGCCAACAATTTAATTGGTATCCGCTCCAAGTTTTTTCTCCTTCGGGTTCCCAATAAATTACGCCTAAACCTTTATTGTTGGGAACATTTTTTACTGCATTAATTACGGCAACAAGCATGTCGTGGGTGTTTTGTACTAAGGTGAAATCCCCGCCAACTTCTACCACCATAACTTCTTTATTGTATCTTGAAACCATATCGTTCAAGTTAGCACTTAAATTATTGATGGTTGCTGTGTAATCACTATTTATCCAAAACGGATAATAAGACAATCCAATTACATCGTATTTCACCTGGTAGGTAGTTGCATTGTCAAAAAACCATCTAAATTTTGCATTATTGTTGCCTTCATCTACATGAACAATAACTTTTATCGCGGTATTTACGGCTTTAGTGGCATCGTATCCTTTGTTAAGTAATTGTGCCAATTGACTATAATTATTTGTGCTACCCTCCGGCCATAACATTCCTCCAGGGATTTCATTACCAATTTGAACCCATTCTGGAGTTACTCCAGCAGTTTTTAGTGCTGTTAAAACATCCAAAGTATGATCGTAAACATCGTTTAATAATTCTGCAAAAGTATGATTTGCCCATGCTGCAGGTTTGTTTTGTTTGGCTGGATCTGCCCAAGAATCGGAATAATGAAAGTCAATCATAATTCGCATTCCCATGTTTTTTGCTCTAACTGCCATGGCAACTGTTTCGGCCTTGCTGCAATGCCCATTGGTTTTATCATTGGATGGGTTTACCCAAACTCGAAGTCGAATGGTGTTCATTCCTCGGTCTTTCAATAATTGCAAGCAATCTTTTTCAGTTCCATCTGCATCATAAAAATGATACCCCGTGGCTTCCATTTGTGGCAACCAACCAACATCGGCACCTTTTGCGAAAGCAGTAGGTGTTGGTGTTGGAGAAGGCTGTTCCGTTGATGATTGTGCGTTACTACACGAATATATATTCAAGGTTAATACTAGTGCTAATGCCAGTTTTAAAGTGGTTTTTATCATTTTCATAAATTTTCAAATTTAAATATTGTGTTGTGGATATAGGTTTCTCCTTTTTTCAAAACTGCACTTGGAAAATGTTCGTGATTTGGAGCGTCTGGGAAATTTTGGGCTTCAAAACAAATGCCACTTAGTGGATGGTAGTTTGCATTTTCTTTCCCTTTAATTTGATTAAAACAATTGCCGCCAACATAAATATGAACTGCGGGTTGATTGGTTAAAACTGACATTTTTAAATTGTTTTTTTTGCTGAAAAGAGTTGCTGCAATTGCATTCTCTTTGGATAAAACAAAAGTGTTGTCTATATAAGTTGGGCATTTTTTAGGAGTCGAAAAATCAAATTCATGTTCCTTCAAGTTGATGAATTTTCCTATCGGAATGTTCTCGGAAGTGGTTTCTAAAGTTTCAGAAGCATTCACCAAAAGTTCTTGGTTTACTATGGAATCCGAATGTCCATCTAAATTAAAATAACTGTGTTGCGTTAGGTTTAGGATAGTATCTTGATTGGATTTGGCAATCATCGAAACCTTTAGTTCCCCATCCTCTGTAAGGGAATAAGTGATTTGCGTTACGACTTCGCCAGGGAAATTTTCTTCTCCATTTTTACTGCAATATTCTAAGGTAATTGAATTAGAATCGGCAGTAATAACTTCCCAAAAGGCTTTGCTAAATCCTTCCAAACCTCCGTGTATTTGATGTAGGTTGTAGTTTTTGGTTAAGGAAATCACTTTGTCATTTAAGGGAAATTGCGCTTGGTTTATTCTGCCAGCATACCTTCCTACAATTGCTCCAAAATAAGGGGCATTGGGTAAACCAAATGAATTTATATAATCGGAAAGCGATTCAAATCCTAAAACGACATCTACTTTGTTCCCGTTTTCTAAAGGTATTTTAAGAGAAACAAGGCTCGCGCCATAATTGATGACGTCCAATTCCATTCCGCTTTTAGTGCTTAAAGTATAGCAAAAAACTTCTTTGCCGTTAGCAAGAAATCCGAATGACTTCTTAATAATAGCGGGTTTATTTTGTGAAATAGAATTTTTTTGCATTGTTTTAGTATCAATATGAAATCAAAAGTAACTAAATAGTATACATTAGCCTACTAGTACCTACCAGTTTTTTTATATCTTGCCACCAGTTTAATTTGTAGTGCCTTATGAAACTTATTTATTTAGATCCCAATTCGACTCTTCCAAAATACCGCCAGATTGTTTTGGCTATAGAAATGGCAATTGCCGAGAATCGATTGAAACGAAACGACAAACTCCCTTCCATTAACAAAGTGAGTTTGGAATTTTCTATTTCAAGAGATACAGTGCTTTTGGCGTATGATGAGTTGAAAAAACGTGGTATTATTTTTTCTATTTTAGGAAAAGGGTATTATGTTAAAAGTGTAGAATTTAGTTTTGAGCAACGCATTTTTTTATTGTTTGATGAGTTGAATAGTTTTAAAGAGGACATTTATAACTCGTTTTTAGAAACTATGGAAAATAAGGCGCAGGTGGATATTTTTTTCCATCATTTTAATATGGAGATGTTTCAAAAACTGATCAATGAAAGTAACGGAAACTATTCGAAATACATCATTATGCCCACCAATTTAGAAGGAGCAGCAGCATCTATTAAGGCTTTGCCTAAGCAAGATGTTTATGTTTTAGATCAAACTAATTTAGCATTGAAAGACTATCCATCGGTGCATCAAAATTTTGTGAAAGATGTTTATGATGCCTTACATAAAGGAAAATATTTATTGGACAAGTACGAAAAACTAATTTTAATTTTCCCTGGTTTTAGAGAGCCTTTGGGAATGAAAACAGGTTTTGAAAAATTTTGTTTCGACTGTTCATTAAACTATGAAATAATTCAAGAATTTACAGAAAGACAAATTCAAAAAGGGGAAGTTTATCTTATTCCAGATGATCGCGATTTGGTTGAGGTTATTGAACAAGCCAAGCGGCAACAATTAGTTCTTGGAAAAGATTTCGGAATCATTTCGTATAATGATATTCCATTAAAAAAGGTCGTAGAAAATGGCATTACTACCATCTCTACCAATTTTAAAATAATGGGAGAAACCCTTGCGGAGATGGTTTTGAATTCTCAAAAAGAACAAATAGAAAATCCTTCGGAATTGATTATTAGAAATTCTCTATAAAAAAAGACTGTCTTTGTGGGACAGTCTTTTAATGGTATTTTGATTGGTTTATTTTATTATTTTAGGATACCTAATTGTTTTAAGAAATCCATGTTGTCCATGAAATCTCTTTCTTCCACAATTTTGCCGTTTACCATTCGGGCAATGGTACATCCTTCTACATCAATAGTTTTTCCTGTAGCAGGAATTCCCATGAAATCTCCAGTATGTGTTCCTTTAAACTCCCAATATTTGGTAAGTTTATCGCCTTGAGCAAATATATCTTTTACGATAAATTGTCTGTTAGAAAATCCAGTTACAAAATTTGCATAATAGGCTTTAGATTTTGCTATACCTTTAATTTCAGGAACAGTATGTAATACGATATCGGCAGCATAAGCAGTGTCTAAAACATCCACTTTTCCTTCATTAATAACTAAATCCCAAGTTTTGGAATAGGATTTAATGTTGTCTTGAGCAATTTTTTCTTTATCGGCACTTTCATTTTTGCATCCTACAAACAGAGAGCAGGTTAATGCGATAAGGGCAATTGTTTTTTTCATGGTTTTTTATTTAGAGTTAACTAATTCCATTAGTTTTGCAGAGTCATAAACGTTCCATTCTTCTACAATTTTACCATCTTTAATGGCGTCTATTTGAAATACAACGGCTTCTAAAGTTTTAGTTCCTTTGGTCCAAGTATTCGTGCAATAAGCAAGTACGTAATTTTTTACACCTTTTTTATTTGCTTTATTGTCTATGCTTTCCCAAATTTCATCATATTTCATGGTTGGTTTAATTCCCATTTTTTGAAAATTCCCGTTATTTGAAATATTTTCTGCAAGGGTTGTTTGCTTTCCATTATCATGAAAAATTGCATCGTCAGCATAATATGCTTTATATTCTACAACATTACCATTTTCCCAACAAGAATTACATTTTTTTATTAAATCAATGTTTTCAGATTTATGAGTTGTGTAACCATCTGCAGTTGCAGGAATTTCACTCGTTGCTGTTACTGGCGCAGCGGTTTCCTCTTTCTTGCAAGAGATAAATAATAGGCCTGTTAAGGCGATAAGGGCAATTGTTTTTTTCATTTTAGTTTGATTTAGGTTAATTGAATTTGAATTAATAATTGAATTATTCTTTTGATATTGGTAAGTCAGAATTTGCCATATCTCTATAAAGTTTCCATTTTCCATCTTCTTTTTTCCAAACTGCCATATATTTTCCAATGCCTACAGGCTTGTCTTCTTTAGATTTGAAATCATAAGTACCTTCTTCGGTGATTAAATTTTCATTTCCCCAAACATCTAAAGTGGTTAATTTTAATTTGGTGGCTCCCATATTGATATATCCTGCCCAAAGGTTTTGGATTTTAGCGCGTCCTACAACGGCTGGAATGTTAGACTCTAAAAATTTTGCATCCATTGTATAGGAATTTCCAACAGTAGCAGAATCTCCTTTTGCTAAAGCATTAGTTAAGGTTTCATTGGCTGCTTCAATTTCTTTTTTAGCATTTGCTAAATCAAATTCTGGTTTTGGCGTTGCAGTTTCTTTGCAAGCAAATAAAGTAGTTGCAATTAGTGCAGTTAGGATAATTTTTTTCATAATAGATTTGGTTAATAGGATTAATAGGATTGCAAACATATAAAATTACTTTCAAATCGCAACTAACAAACTAATAAATTGTTAATTTTGCTTTTTTAAAACTTTTTAATAAGTAATTTTGTACTATAATTTTCTTCTTAAAAAACATTCGATTTCTTTAACTAACTCATGACAAACAATAACTTTAGATCTACCTGCGCAATTGCCGTTTCTGTTGATTTATTTGGCGACAAATGGTCGTTGTTGATTTTGCGTGATATGTTGTTGCATCGAAAATCTACTTTTAAAGAATTTTCGAATTCTAAAGAAAAAATTGCAAGTAATATTCTTACCAACCGATTGGTTTATTTAGAGGGATCGGGGTTTATTACTAAATTCAATCCAAAAGGCACTAAAAAAAGCGCCACATTTATTGCTACTCGCAAAGGAATTTGTGTGCTGCCACTTCTTGTAGAATTGTATTTGTTTTCTATAGAATCGCTATCAGAAGATATTTTAAATGAATCTCAAATGGCCATAAAGGCTGAAATATTTCAAGATCGAGAAGCATTTATAAATTCTAGACGTGAAAAATATATTGAATTTTTGAATGTATTTCAAGAGCCAGTTGTTGAAAATCTCAAAACAAAGAAAACTATTAAAGCATAAAAAAACAGCAGTAAACTTTTGCTTACTGCTGTTTTGAAAATAGTATTCTAAATTCTTCTTAGTCTTTCACCCCAAGTTTAGTCAAAATATCGTCCATCAAACACCATTTGGTTATAGAGGATTGTAATAAATTAGCACCTACAAATGCGGTGAACCATAGCCAATTTTGATTTACGTAAATAGATAAAATTACACTTATTAGGATAAAAGTTCCTGCTATTGCTCTTACGATTCTGTTTTTCATTTTATATTAATTAGATTTTTCAATGTTTAAAACTGCCACATGAATGTGTGATAACGTTTCTTGTTTGGCGTTGAAATCGGTTACCAAATCAAAACATAAATCCATATTTTCTTTAGGCACGAAGGCATAAAATAAAATAGATTCGGTTTCATTAATTTCTGTAGCAAACCAATTATTTTCAATTGCTTCTCCCGAAATATCTCTAAAACCAGATACTTTTTTATAACTAAAGGTTGTTACGTTAGCTTTTTTAAGCATTATTTTGATTTCCTTTTCAAAGGATTCAATCGCGGTTAATATTAGTAATTTCATGATATTAAATATTAGGTTCTTGGTTTTGTGTTTCCTCTGAATCTTGGGGAGTTTCCCATTTTTTTCTTTCGGTAACATAATAAATTATCGGCACTACCAATAAAGTAAGTACGGTGGAAACAATGGCTCCAAATACTAAAGAGATGGCCAATCCTTGAAATATTGGATCAAATAATATGATGGATGCTCCAATAACTACGGCTCCTGTGGTTAATAAAATTGGCGTTGTTCGAACTGCTCCTGCTTCAATAATGGCTTGTTTTAACGGAATGCCATCGTTCAATCGGATTTCGATAAAGTCGATAAGCAATACCGAGTTCCGGACCATTACACCGGCTAAAGCAATCATTCCGATGAAAGAAGTTGCAGTAAAAAATGCTCCTAATAACCAGTGTCCGAAAACAATTCCGATTAACGAAAGTGGGATTGCCATCATCATCACCATTGGCGTTTTGAAGTTTTGAAACCAACCAACAATCAGCATGTAAATGATTACAATTACAACCATAAATGCTACTCCCAAATCACGAAAAACTTCCAGCGTTATTTGCCATTCGCCATCCCATTTTACGGTAAAATCACTTTCATCGGTGGGTTGGTCCATATACAATTCGTTCACTTTATAGCCTTTTGGCAAGTGCATTTTTTGAAGTTTTTCATTCATCCCCAGAATTGCATATACCGGACTTTCTAATGCTCCAGCCATGTCTGCTGTTACATAAACCACACGTTTTTGATCTTTTCTGTAAATGGTTTTTTGCAAAGTGTCTTTAACCACTTTAACCAAATCACTAACAGGAACTACGTTGCCACGACTTCCCTTGATTTTCAGGTTTTCAATATCTTGCAAACTCGTTTTATCTTTATCGTCAAGCGAAAGAACAATTCCAACGTTGTCATTAGAATTTTCATCGTACAAATTAGAAATTGGATATTCTTTTAACAAATAAGTCAAATTTCCAACCACTTGTTGTGGAGCAATTCCGTTGAGCATTGCTTTTTCTTTGTCCACTTCCAGTTTGTATTCCGTTTGATTGTCTTCGGTCATCCAATCGACATCCACAATATCCGAAGTAGTTTCCAAAATTGTTTTCACCTGATTGGCTACTTTGATTTGGTCTTTATAATTGGGCCCATAAATTTCGGCAACCAAAGTGGATAGAACAGGAGGTCCAGGTGGCACTTCAATGATTTTTACATTGGCACCATATTTTTTAGCAATCTTCTGAATTTCAGGTCGTACTTCTTTTGCAATTCCGTGACTTTGAATATCGCGTTCTTCTTTATGTAATAAATTGACTTGAATATCGGCCATATTACTACCACCACGCATGTCGTAATGACGAACCAATCCGTTAAAGGTAATTGGTGCAGAAGTTCCAATATAATTTTGATAATTCACCACTTCTGGAACGGTAGAAAGGTATTGCGCAATTTCTTGAGTTACTGCTGCAGTGCGTTCTAAAGTAGTTCCTTCGGGCATGTCAACCACCACTTGGAATTCGTTTTTGTTATCAAAAGGCAACATTTTTACAATTACCGATTTGGTAAAAAACATCATTACAGAACCTATTAATAGCACTACAGTTAGTCCAACTAAAAGACGACGTTTTTTACTGCTTTCCAATAATGGACGTTCCAGTTTGTTATAGATTTTATATACCCAATTGGTTTCTAAACCTTGTTCTACTTTGTGTTTTTGTTCTTCTTTTTCTTGTAACAAATGGTATCCTAAATAAGGCGTAACGGTCAATGCTACGAATAACGAAAGTAACATGGCAATGGAGGCACCAATTGGCATCGGACTCATGTAAGGCCCCATCATTCCAGATACAAATGCCATAGGAAGTATTGCTGCAATAACCGTGAAGGTTGCCAAAATAGTTGGATTTCCTACTTCGTTTATGGCATAAATTGCTGCTTGTTTGAACGGCAACCGCTTCATTTTGAAATGGCGGTGCATGTTTTCGGCAATGATGATACTATCGTCTACCACAATTCCGACCACGAAAACCAAGGCAAAAAGGGTGATTCTATTTAAGGTATATCCTAATAAATAATAGGCAAACAAGGTCAAAGCAAAGGTTAAAGGAACGGAGAAAAATACTACTAATCCACCTCGCCATCCCATGGCTAAGATCACTAAAAAGGTAACGGCAATAATTGCTATTCCTAAGTGAAGTAACAATTCGCCAACTTTATCGGAAGCCGTTTCTCCATAATTACGAGTAACTTCTACATGAACATCGTTGGTAATTATTGTTTTCTTCAATTGCTCTACACGCTCCAATATCTTCTCGGATATTTTCATGGCATCGGCACCTTTTACTTTCCCGATAGAAATAGTTACGGCAGGATATTCTGATTTGGCAGTTTTGAATTTTTCGTTGGCTTTACCATATCCAAAAGAAACATAACTGCTTGGTGTGGAAGGTCCGTCTTCTACTTTAGCCACTTGTTTTAAATACACTGGCAAATTAGCATTGACACCTACCACTAAATTCTCAATATCTTCCGAAGATTTTAAAAATTGTCCGGTTGTAACCAAATATTCTTGATCGTTATTTACAAAACTTCCCGATTGTGAACTGCCGTTATTGGCTTGAATCATTTGCATAATTCCAAGAGCATCCACTCCGTTTTCGGCCATTTTATCTTTGTCTAAAACCACTTTTACTTGGCGATTTCTTCCACCAATTTCACGGGTAATAGCAACGTCTTTTACTTTTTCAACTTCCGATGTTACTTCTTCGGCAATTTGACGAATTTCATAATCATTCAATTTCTCACTCCAAATGGTCAATCCCAACATAGGAACATTATCAATAGAACGGGTTTTCACCATGGGTTTGTAAACGCCTTGCGGAAACATATTTTCGTGTTTCGCCAACTCGTCGTACAATTTCACATACGAACGCTCAACATCTTGACCCACATAAAATTGTACAATCAACATTGCTTGACCGTTCATGGCCATGCTGTGCACGTGTTCTACTCCTTTGATGTTGGAAAGGATTTTTTCTAATGGTTTTACCACGCGACTTTCTACTTCACTTGGACTTGCGCCAGGATAACCCACCATTACGTCGGCCATTGGAACATTAATTTGTGGTTCTTCTTCCCTTGGGATTAAAAACGAACTGTATACACCAATAATCATCAAACCAACCATTAACAGAATGGTCAATTTAGAGTTGATGAAAAAGTGTGCTATTTTACCGGATATACCTTCTTGCATGATATTAGTCCCCTTACCCCCGAAGGGGGAATTGTTGGGGTGGATTTAATGGTTAAACAATTTTTATTTTTTTATTCGAGATATTATATGATTTTCATAACGTCTAGTCTCCTCCCCTTTGGGGAGGCCGGGTGGGGCTTATTGAACACTAATTTTTGCGCCATTATATAATTTTCCATCTGCTGAAACGATGTATTGCTCATTGGCAGATAAACCGGATAAAACTTCTACTTGATTTCCGAAGGATTTCCCGATGCGCAACCATCTTAATATGGCGGTGTTTCCGTTTCCGATGGTGTAAATTCCGGTAAGTTGTCCTTGGTGTACCAAAGCACTTTCGGGAACTAAAACCTTATCAGAAACAACTGTTGCGGCTTGCGGTTTATTTGCAATAGGAAATTGAACATTAACAAACATTCCAGATAGGACTTTGCTTCCAGCGTTTATCAAATTGATTTTCACTAAAAATTGTCCGCCAGTATTTTTAGCCGAACCACTTACTTCAGATACTTTTCCAGATATTTCTTGGTTGGTAGATTTCACCAAAACTTTTACATTCATTCCATTTTTTATGGAAGTGATATCACTTTCTGAAACCATTGCAGTTACCTGCAAATGCGAAGCACCTTCTATACTTACCAAAGGCATTCCTGGATTGGCCATATCGCCTTCTTTTACAAAAGTATTGGTCACTTCTCCCGAAAATGGTGCCGTAATATTAGAATAAGAAAACTGCGCCATTACTTCATTTCGCATTTGTTTAGCGCCTTCCAAACCGGCTTTTGCCATTTCGTAGCGCGAAGTCATGTCGTCTAATTCTTTTTGGGAAGCACTTTGCTGATTGAATAATGCGGTAAATCTTTCGTAGTCTTTTTTGGCATTATTATATCCAGCGGTTGCTTGTAAAATAGAGGCATCTACTTGTGCTTTTTTGGCTTGCAAATCGGTGTTGTTGATGCTTACTAAAAGTTGCCCAGCGCTTACTTTTTGTCCCACTTTTACATTGACTTTGGTTACGTAGCCCATCATTCTGGTGGAAACGTTGGCACTATTTTCGGCTTCAATTTTTCCGCTTGCGGTTACAAATTCGCCATTAGTATCTGCAGAAATTCCGCTTACTTTTACAGTAATTGCGGGTTCATTGTTGGTTGTTTCTTTTTTTTCTTTTCCGCAGGATAGAAATAAGAATGTTGAAATTGAAAGGAGGATTATTGATTTTTTCATGGTTTTGTTTTTTTTCCTCACCCCCAGCCCCTCTCCAAAGGAGAGGGGAGCCGAAGCGTGAATAGTTGATGCTGATTTTTTCTAATTACTAATGACTTATCACTAGTCACTTATTTGGTTAAAAACTGTAAATACTGTTTAGTGAAATTATATTCAAAAACCGATTGCAAATGCTCTAATTCTTTTTGAATCATTTGGGTTTCCGTTTGTAATAAATCGGTGGTTTTTTCTAATCCTTGTGTGAAACGATTTTGTCGAATTCTGTAGGCTTCTTGCGATTGTTCTAAGGCTAATTGAGAAAGAGTGACTTTATTTTCGGCATCTTGCAACTGGCGATTGGTTTTGTTTAATTCCAATTGGCTTTGTTTTTTGTACTGCTCGGTTTCTACCTCGGCTTTTTGAAAATCGGCTTTGGCTTTATTCATTTTTCCAATCGATTTATATCCATCAAAAACATTCCAAGAAATTTGAGCACCTACTAAATACCCTTTGGCAGAAGTTCCTAAGAAATTCTTGTCGTACATTTCGTAACTTCCAAAAGCATTAACTCTTGGTAGGAAGTTCATTTTGCTGGACAGAAACATTTTTTTGTAGGCAACAGTCGATTTATTCATGGCTTGAATGTCTTTTCTGCTATCGGATAAAGAGGTGTTTATAGTTTCTACAGAAATAGTAGTTTCTAATTCTTCCGAAGGCTTGTAGGTTTTGCCTTGGGCATCTTCATTCAATAGAAATGCTAAATAATCGGAAGCATTTTGAATAGAACTTTTGGCATACTGCAATTGATTCGCAATTTCATTCACCCGAATTTGAACATTCAAAACATCGGTTTTTTGTAATAATCCTTGTTGGAAATAATTTTGAACTAATTTCAAATTGGCTTTCCCAGTTGTGTTCGCTTTTTCTAAAACTTTCACTGCTTTGTAAGCCAATTGCAATTGCATATAGGCTTTTGAAACTTCTAATTCTAGGTATTCTTTGGTGCGTTCTGTTTGCAATTGGTAGGCTTCCATTTTGGTTTTGGCAGCCTGGCGCGCATAAATTCCATCCATATTAATTAAAGGTTGTTGGATTTCAAATTTGGTTCCAAAATTTTGAGTCCGAGCCGGGTCGTTTAATAATGCAGGATTAAAGTCGGAGGCCGTTAAAACTTCCTGATTTAATTTAGAACCAAACGCCATTAAGGGATTGGTAGTTAAAATTCCCGTATGGGAAACATTGATGTTGGGTAAAAAAAGTGCATTAGATTGTTGGTAATCTGCTTTGGCAGAGAGGTAGGTTTTCTCAGCAATTTTTATTTGCAAATTCTTCTCGGATACCTTTTCCAGCAATTCTTTTTTAGAAATAGACAAGGTATCTTGACTATAACCAAAAACGGAAACTAAAAGTGTTCCGGTGATATAAACGAGTTGTTTCTTCTTCATAAGATAGTTTCTAAATTATGAAGCAAAAGTAGGAGTGGAGAATTTCTCTCACAGTAACAAGTGTTACAGAGAAGAAATTGACTATAAAACAGAAATGAAATTTAACCTAAAAGTTCAATATAAGCGCGATGTAGTTTGATTTTTCCGTCTTTTTCTAGGGCTTTCAATAATCTAGAAATAACTACCCGAGACGTATTTAAATCGTAAGCAATCTCTTGATGGGTGGTGTTAATTTCTTTAGTGGTGTTGATTTTAGCCTTTTCTAAAAGGTAATTCAGCAAACGTTTATCCATGTTCATAAATGCTAAATTATCAATAGCAGTCAGCATTTCCTTTAAACGATTATTGTAACTAGCAAAGACGTAGTTGCGCCAAGATTTGTATTTTCCCAACCATAATTCCATATACATTACCGGAATCATTACTACTTGACCATCAGTTTCTGCCACGGCTCTTATTTCACTTTTAGTGTCGCCAAGGCAGCATGCCATCGACATAGAGCAAGTATCTCCTTTTTCAATAAAATAAAGAAGTAGTTCTCCTTCGTCAAAATCTTCGCGTAAAATTTTTATCGCTCCTGAAAGTAAAAGAGGCATCTTTTTAATATAATCTCCAAAGTCAATAATCACGTCACCTTCTTTGAATTCTTTTAGCATTGCTACTTGTTCAATTTCGTTAAGAAGCGCTTCTTCTAAAACGGTTCCATAGATTTGGTGAAGTAAGTTTTTCATGGGTAAGATTTAATTTGCAAATTTATAAAGATAAGCCCAAAAGAACTATTTTAAAATTATGTTTTAATTAGTTTGTCAAATTTTAGACTTATGGGTGTGATTTTAATAAAATTAGTATTCATAAATTTCATAACCCCATGGTTTCATTTTCCACTCTTTAGAACTTAAAACTTCATCTTTATTTTTAAAAACATTGTGTGTTTTTCCTAACAAAGATTTTTCGTTTATAGTAACTGATTGTTCTTTGCTAGAAAGATTCAGTATTACCAGAATTTTTTTATTTCCATTTTCTCTAACATAGACATACAAGGCTTTTTCATCTCCAACCGTTACTTTTTTAAAGGAAGAATTTACCGAAAGTGCACTGTTTCTTTTTCTTAGATTGAGTAAGGTGGTGTAGAATTTTTCTCTTTGCAAATTTTTAAAAGTCATTGGGTCTTTATCAAAAAATTTCAAGGCTCTTAAGGTTGGTTCTTCTTGACCGCTATAAATCAACGGCACACTATTTTTCATAGTTTGCGTTAATACAGCAAATGGCGCATGCACTTCGTTTGGAAAGCTTCCAAAATCGGCATGGTTCCAACTATTTTCGTCGTGATTACTTGTAAAATACAGTTGAATTGTATTTTTAATATATCGGGTTTCATTTTCTTTATTGATGCTATCCAATCCAAAAGCAGGGCGTTCTCCTTTTGCAATTTTCTCCATCATTTTAAACATGTGCCAAGGGTATACTGCATCAAATCCGCTTTTCGGTAGGTAAGTGCTATCGCCTTCGGCAAGCATAAAAATAGATTTCATTTTTTTTAATTGCGGTATGGATTTTTGCCAAAATGAAGCAGGAACGTTCCAAGCAACATCGCATCGAAACCCATCAATATCAGTGTCTTTTACCCAGAATTTCATGGCAGCAATCATGCTGTCTTGCATAACTGGATTTTTAAAATCTAATTGTCTAACATCTGCCCAATCAAATGCAACCGCTGCTTTTCCAGTGCTGTCTTTTACAAAAAAATCAGGATGTTGTTTCAGCCATCTGTGGTCGGCACCGGTGTGATTTGGAACCCAATCAATAATGACTTTCATTCCTTTTTCATGAATAGTTTTCACGATATTTTTAAAGTCGTCCATAGTCCCAAATTCCGGATTTATTGCAGTATAATCGGATACCGCATAGTAACTTCCTAAAGAGCCTTTTCTATCCAATTTACTTATAGGATTTATTGGCATGAACCAAATAGTTTCTACTCCCATTGCTTTTAAACGATCAAGGTTTTTGGCAAAAGCATTTAGGGTGCCTTCAGGAGTATATTGACGAACATTCACTTCGTAGATATTACCCTGCATGATCCAAGCGGGATGGCCGTTTATTAGATTGTTGTCTATGGATAGTGATTTGTCTTTTTGGCAGCAAATCAATGAAAACAGTAGTGTAATTACTAGGGCAGTAGGAAAAATAATTTTTCTCATGGGTAGAATAATAAAAGTTCTAATATTCGTTTTGGTTTAATTTCTATAAAGTTCAAATATATTAAATAAAAACATCGTCTTTAATAATTTATAGAATCAAAAATACCCAATATTTTCATATCGGGTATTAAAAAACTCCCCCTCTTGGAGAAAGTTATAAATTTGATGCCTTTTTATAAAACGATTAATAAAAAAAACAGAGTTATAAAATAATTATAGTGTCCTAGGCTAATTATAAAAGAAATTAACAAGCAGTTATGAATGTTACTTTTCAAGTAATTCAATCTTACGTTTTTCAATTATTTCGTCAATCTGAAGTATGGTATCTTTTTTCCAAGTTGCATCTACAATAAAAAGTAATTCTTTATTCTTCTTTTTTCCATTTGGAAAAAAATAAACCTTTTGTCCAACATCTAAACTAACACCACTATTTGATTTAGGGTTTAAGTTAGGATTCATAACTCCGGGAATAATTAAAGGGATGGATTTAAAAGATCCATTATGGAAAGTCATCGGTATGTTTTGAGCATTTAAGTTTGCGAAAAAGAAACTAATACACAGAGTAAAAAATATTTTTTTCATTTAATTTGAATTTATTACTTCAAAAATAAAATTAATTGTTTGCTGCAAATTCTTTTTCACAAAAATTTAAAGCATAAAAAAACCCGACACTTTCGTATCGGGTTTTAAGCTCCCTCTCTTGGGCTCGAACCAAGGACCCTCTGATTAACAGTCAGATGCTCTAACCAACTGAGCTAAGAAGGAAACTGTATATTGTAACTTTATTTAAGAACGTTTTTGTGGCTTTTGCTCTTTCAACAACGATGTCGTTAACTGGCTAAGCGGTTGCAAATATAAAGCGATTTTTATTTTTTGCAAACAAAAATCGATAATTTTTTTTATTTTTTTATTTCCCTACAATTGCTTTGTAAATATCGTTTCCGTTTGCAAATAAAAGCAAAGTTATAAGTAGTATAAAACCAACCATTTGAGCTCTTTCTAAGAACTTGTCGGATGGTTTTTTACCCGACACCATTTCGTATAATAAAAATAGCACATGACCTCCATCTAAGGCAGGAATTGGCAAAAGATTCATTACACCAAGCATTATTGACAGGATTGCTGTTATGCTCCAAAACACTTCCCAACTCCAAGTTGATGGAAAAACATTAAAAATGGCTGCAAAACCACCTACACCTTTGTAGGCTCCTGTTTTAGGATTGAAAATCTTTTTTAATTGTCCGCCATAATCAACTAATTTATTTTTTCCTTTTTCAATTCCAACAGGAATTGATTCAAAAAAGCCATAATTTTGCCGAGTGAATTTATAATATCCTAATTTTTCTAGATTGCCTTCTGTTAAAGCACCTAATTGAATACCTAATTTTCCTTTAGAATTAACTTCAATAGAAACAGGAGTTTCTTTTTCATCTCTAATTACTATTGCATTAATTTTTTTTCCTGCATTTTCATTTAAAATTAATGTTGCTTCATCAAAGTATTTAATTGCTTTACCATTTAAAGAAACAAAAACGTCTTTAGTTTTTAATAGGTTTTTATTTAGTGAACCATCTTGAAATCCTCCAACAACAAGAGGTATTCTAAGTGTTATGGCATTTTTTTTATTTTCATCAATAATTTTTCCTAAAAAATCAGTAGGGAGAGTTATTTTTATTTCTTCCCCATTTCTATTAATAACTACTTTATCGGAGGTTAAAATATTAGCACAAACTTCAGGAACAAATTTGTCAATTTTTTTACCGTCAAGAGATACTATTCTATCTCCTGTTTTTATTCCGGCTTTTTCTACAACAGAATTGGTTACCCAAATTCCATCTTTTAAGTCATCATTTTTAATGTATAAATCTCCATAGAAAAATGTCATCCCAATATAAATAATAAATGCTAGGATGAAGTTTACCGTAACTCCGCCCAACATAATTATTAATCGTTGCCAAGTTGGTTTAGAACGGAATTCCCATGGTTGAGGTTCTCCTTGAAGTTGCTCGGTATCCATACTTTCGTCTACCATTCCAGAAATTTTAACGTAACCACCAAGAGGTAACCATCCGATACCATATTCGGTTTCGCCAATTTTCTTTTTGAACAAAGAATATTTTATATCAAAGAAAAGATAAAATTTTTCTACTCTAGTTTTGAATAATTTGGCTGGTATGAAGTGGCCTAATTCGTGAAGAACAATAAGTATTGATAAGCTCAGTAGGAACTGAGAAAGTTTAATTGCAAATTCCATTTTTGTGATTCAGTATTGTTATTAAAAAGCAAAAGTAAGGTTTTCGCCTTACTTTTTACTATTAATATTGCTTCGGGCTAATTTTTTATAATTTTTTTATGATAAACACCTTCCGAAGTTTGTAGTTGCACCTCATAAACCCCTGAAGAAATAGAAGATAATGAAAAATCAACTGTGTTATTTTCTAAAACTACTTGCCCTAAATTGTTGTAAATTGTTACTTTTTCAAGAGTTATTGTAGTAGGTAATTGAATATGTACTGCATCAATTGTCGGGTTAGGGTAGAGGGTGATTGCTTTTTCTAATTCAAAATCTTCGTTGCCCAAAGAGATGTTATTGTTTTTGGAAATTAAATGCTTTTCTGGGTCAAATTCTATACTAGCAATTTCGAAATTTATTGGTTGAATAAAGATCTCACCATTAACAGTATTGTTTAATACAATATCTTGTTGTTGCCCGCCACTTCCATGAATTCTTACAGGAACAGGCATTTCAAAATAAGTTACTGAAGCGTCTGATTGCGTTTGATTAATCGTAAAACGACCTTGGCCAGCACCCCAGTTTTGAGCAGTTATAGTATAACTCGGATAGCCTTGGTTGTAAATCCAATCGTTAAAAAACTCGGTTAAACTGCTGCCGTAAACAGTTTCTAAATGCGATTTTAAATTCGTGGTAACTGCATAGCCATACGCTAAAGAAATATCGGCAAGATAATTTTTAATAGCCTGAAAAAAGGCGGCATCTCCCATTTTAAATCGAAGCATTTCCAAAACCATAGCACCTTTATTGTAGGTTAATCTGCTATTGAAAATTCTATTTACATTCGTTGCTTCAGTATCGGTAAGATAAACAGCTCCTCCAGTAGCAGAAGTAATATAATTTACCATGTTAGTTTTATCAGAAATAAAAGCGTCTGGCCCATCAAAATTCTCATAAACTATTGATGCAAGATAAGTAGCAAAACTTTCGTTGAGCCAAATATCTTTCCAGGTGCCACAAGTAATTTTATCACCAAACCATTGGTGCGCCATTTCATGAGCAATTAATTGTCGGTCAAAGCCTATCATGAAAGAAACGGTAGTGTGTTCCATTCCTCCACCCCAACCAAATTGAGCATGCCCATATTTTTCATTATGAAAAGGATACAATTCAAATAAGTTGCTGTATAAATTTAACAACAAAGGAGTTTGCGCTAATTGGGTTTGCAATCCAGAATTAAAACTTTCAGGATAGATATAATTTATAATTGGATATTGATTAGGGGTAACGCCTGCAGTTTGATTGTAAACCGTATAATCGGTAACGGCCATGCAAATTAGGTAAGCCGGAATTGCATATCCGTGGTGGAAATGTGTTGTTTTAGTTGCGCCATTAACTATTGGCGCTTCGGGTTCTAGCCCATTAGAAACTGCAATATATTGTGATGGAGCAGTGATGTAAACATCAATAGAATTAATTTTATCATTCAAATCTTGTTTACATGGCCACCAATCTCTTGCGCCAAAAGGTTCCGATAAAGTATATAACGTATTGCTTCCAGTACCTCTAACTTCGGTAGTAAAAGCTCGAAAACCATTTACAGGAGGCGCTCCAGAGTAGGTGATCTCTACCGTTGCTGCCGTTCCGGTAACTTGTGTGGCAGGCAAAGTGATTACCAATTCATTATTTCCATTTTGCAAAAAAGTCAAATTTTGACCGTTACTTACTACAGAAGAAACCGTTAATTGGTTTGCCAAATCAAATACTACAGAAGTCATATTGGCCAAAGCAGTATAAGTTGTGGTGATTTTTCCAGATATAAAATATACTGCAGGATCTACAGTGAACTCTAATTTGTGGTAGGTTATATCATAATTTTGCGTGTCCGGATTCGATACAACCGCCATTAAATTGCTTGCCGACATCATTTCGGCGGTAGCGATTGTGCTTAATTTATCTTGTTGTTGTGCAAAAGAAAAAGCAATCGAAAAAAGTAATAATACTAAGTAAGTTTTTTTCATAATTAGAATACATTTTTGCTAATGTACAAATAAATATTTTTTGTAGACACTTGGTTTTTGTTAAATTTTACTCAAATACTTGTTTTTCAAATACATGTGTGTTAGGCAATCTTTTTTATATTATTCTATAAATAGAAAGCAATTTATTAAATTTGCATTCTCATTAAAAATCAAGTCATGTTACAAATAGCTGTTATTAGGGAAAATCAAGAGAAAGTGATTGCTGCTTTAGCCAAAAAAAATATGGATGCTAAAGCCATTGTTGAAGAAATTGTGCAACTAGATGAAAATCGTAGAGCTGCCCAAGTAGAACTTGACACTACTTTATCCGAATCCAACAAGCTATCCAAAGATATTGGGGAAATGATGAAGAATGGAGAAAAAGCAAAAGCGGAAATTTTAAAACAAAAAACCCTTCTTTTGCGAGAGCAAGGGAAAGCTATTTCAGAAAAAATAGAAATTCTTGCTGCCGATTTATTACAAAAAATGTATTTGCTGCCTAATTTACCAGCAGATATTGTTCCTGTAGGAAAAACTCCAGAAGAAAACTTAAACGTTTTTGAAGAAGGAGATGTCCCAAAACTACACGAAGGCGCATTACCTCATTGGGAATTAGTAAAAAAATACGACATTATAGATTTTGAATTAGGAGTTAAAATCACAGGTGCAGGATTTCCGGTTTATAAAGGAAAAGGTGCCAAATTACAACGTGCTTTAATCACTTATTTTTTAGATAAAAATACCGATGCTGGATACCTAGAATATCAAGTTCCTCATTTGGTAAACGAGGCTTCGGCTTATGGAACAGGGCAATTGCCAGATAAAGAAGGTCAAATGTACCACGATGCTACGGATGATTTATATTTAATTCCGACAGCGGAAGTTCCAGTAACCAATATTTTTCGTGATGTAATTTTCAATGAAAATGATTTACCAGTAAAATGTACCGGATACACACCGTGTTTCCGTAGAGAGGCTGGTTCTTATGGTGCTCACGTTCGTGGATTGAATCGTTTACACCAATTTGATAAAGTAGAAATCGTGCGCGTGGAGCATCCAGACAAGTCCTATGAAGCATTAGATGAAATGGTAGAACATGTAAAAAACATTCTAAGAGAATTGCAATTGCCTTATAGAGTATTGCGTCTTTGCGGTGGCGATATGGGTTTTGCTTCGGCTCTAACTTATGATTTTGAAGTTTATTCTACTGCTCAAGAACGTTGGTTGGAAATTTCATCAGTATCTAATTTTGAAACCTACCAAGCCAATCGTTTAAAATTGCGCTATAAAGATAAAGACGGAAAAAACCAATTGGCTCATACCCTTAACGGAAGTTCTCTAGCATTGCCAAGGGTTCTTGCCGGAATTTTAGAAAATTACCAAACCCCAGAAGGAATCGTTATTCCAGAGGTGTTACGCAAGTATACCGGATTTGATATTATTAACTAAAAGTTAATCTTACAAACAATGTACTAAACGAGCATAAAATGGCTTACTTTAGTACATTGCTTTTTAAAACCTACTAGATGAAAAAAACGCTTCTCTTATTATTCTCTCTAGCATTTACGCTTTTTGTATCGGCGCAAACCGAACAATTGGCGCAAAATTATATGGATAGAGGGGAGTTTGAAAAAGCGCAAATAGCCTATGAAGAATTATTAAAATCGCAACCTAATAATTCCAATTATTTCCAACAAATAGTGTCGTGTTACCAGCAATTACAACAATTTGAAAAAGCCAATAAAGCTTTAGAAGATCGGTTAGATAAATTCAAACAAGGAAATTTATTGGTAGAATTAGGATATAATTTTCAGTTGCAAAAAAACAACGATAAGGCGAAAAAATACTACGATCAGGCCTTAGATAAAATTCGAAAAAATCCGAATGAAGTTTATGCTATTGCAAATGCTTTTGAAAAAAAAGCATCAGTAGATTATGCGCTTCAAGCCTATCAAATTGCGGTTACATTAGAACCTAAATTCAATTTTAATTTTCAAATGGCGCTGCTCTACGGTCAAAAAGGCGATACCGATAACATGATTGAAATGTTCTTGACAGAATCGTATAAAACGCCTCAAAATTTAATCCCTATTCAAAACCAATTTACCCGTTTTCTTACCGAAGACAGTAAAGAAAACTTTAATGAGGCTTTGAAAAAAGCAATTTTAATTCGCATCCAAAAAACACAAGATTTATTTTGGAATGAGTATTTAAGTTGGTTTTATGTGCAAATGAAAGAATACGGAAAAGCCTTTATCCAACAAAAAGCAATTTACAAACGCAACCCCGAATCGTTCTCTAATATTGTAAACCTTGGGCAATTGGCAATTGAAGAAAACGACGATGAATCTGCTAAAGAAATATTGGGGTTTGTATTAGAAAACACCCAAGACTTAGATTTAAAGATTAAATCAAATGCTTATTTGATGGAAATGAAAATCAAAAAAGCAATGCCGCAGGACTATCCCGTAATCCGTCAAGAATTGGATGCCTTGCTGAAACAATTTGGCGAAAGTCCTTTTACTTTGTCCTTATTAAAATTGAAAGCCCATTTTGTGACTTTTAATTTAAAAGATGCCGAAGCCGGAAAATCCATTTTAAAAAATGTTTTAGAAATGCCCATCAACCGAGAGCAAATTGCAGAAATCAAAATGGAATTGGCCGACATTTTATTATTTGAAGAAAAATTTAACCAGGCTTTAATTTATTATTCTCAAATTGAATCCGACGGAAATAATAGTCCTGTTGGACAAGAAGCCAATTTGAAAATAGCCAAAACGAGTTATTACAAAGGTGATTTCAAATGGGCAAACCACCAGTTAGAAGTTCTAAAATCGGCCTCTACACAATTAATTGCTAATGATGCATTGGATTT
Organism: Flavobacteriaceae bacterium; assembly: GCA_947451525.1. Lineage (GTDB taxonomy): Bacteria > Bacteroidota > Bacteroidia > Flavobacteriales > Flavobacteriaceae > Flavobacterium. Next base: position 25,646 of record CANFZM010000001.1, on the reverse strand, counting down.
GTTTTTGCTAATTTCCGATAACACCGTTGAAGATTCTACCCAAGTGGCATTAAAGAAATTTTCGCATGCCGATTTCCTATTATTTCAAGATAAAAAGCAAGATGCTTTGGCTGCCTTTCAAGCAATTTTAAAAGAAAATAAAGGAGATACTATTGAACCAGTAACTCTTTTAAGAATTGGAAAAATTTACGAAAGTATAGGGGATACTGCTTCGGCATTAGCCAATTACAAACAAATTTTAGATAATTTCAAAGAGTGCATTTATATAGATGAAGCCTTATTTTATTCGGCAGAAATCTATAGCAAAAATAACGAAATAGAAAAAGCCCAACCGCTGTACGAAGAACTCATAACCAAGCACGAGGACAGCATTTACTACGTTACTGCACAGAAAAAGTACAGGAAGTTACGTGGCGATAAAGAAATTTAGTAGTTAGATTTCTATTCAATAAAGCACAACCGAAGTGCTACAATTAATATTCAAATCCCAAATTTATGATTTTATATAACGTTACCAGCAATATAGATCCAAGCATCCAACACCAATGGTTGCAATGGATGCAAGAAAAACACATTCCAGAAATTTTGGCAACAGGAAAATTCACTTCTGCTAGATTGGTTCGAGTTTTGGTGGAAGAAGAAATGGGTGGAATGACCTATGCGGTGCAATATACTACCGATAGCAAAGAAACTCTGCAACGTTATTATGAGGAAGATGCACCCAAGTTTAGAGCCGAAGGATTATCTCTTTTTGGAGATAAAGCATTAGCATTTAGAACCGAATTGGAATTTGTTTCGGAGTTTTTTCAATCGAATTAAAAATAAATAATTTTCCTTTTGCGCCTCTGCGCCTTCGCGAGAATAAATAATTAAATAAGTGAGATTGCTTCGTGCCTCGCAATGACTATGGAAAAAGTAAAAGCCAAAAAACACCTCGGACAACATTTCTTAAAAGATGAATCAATCGCTAAAGCAATTGCCGACACCTTAAATCTTGAGGGGTACGACACTGTTTTAGAAATCGGACCAGGAATGGGCGTATTAACCAAATACCTTCTGGAAAAACCAGTTACGACGTATGCTATTGAAATCGATACCGAATCGGTAACGTATTTGAACGAAAATTATCCTCAATTACAAGACAAGATTATCTCTAAAGATTTCTTGCGATTCAATATCAACGAAGTTTTTGAAGGAAAACAATTTGCCATAATAGGCAACTTTCCGTATAATATTTCTACTCAAATTGTTTTTAGAGCATTAGAATTTCGGTCGCAAATTCCAGAATTTTCAGGTATGTTTCAAAAAGAGGTTGCCGAACGAATTTGCTCCAAAAAAGGAAGTAAAGTCTACGGAATTCTTTCGGTTTTAGCACAAGCATTTTATGATGTTGAATATTTATTCACGGTAGACGAAACTGTTTTTATTCCGCCACCAAGAGTAAAATCAGGTGTGATGCGAATGCGAAGAAAAGAAAATTACACTTTGCCTTGCAATGAAAAAATGCTTTATACGGTTGTGAAAATGGCTTTTCAACAACGTAGAAAAACCATGCGAAATAGTTTAAAATCCTTAAATTTGTCCGATAATTTAAGAGAAGACACTATCTTTGACCTCCGACCAGAACAATTATCGGTAGAACAATTTATAGAACTCACCCTAAAAATAGAGGCCAATGCAGTTTAAAATCAGCAAAGAACTTTTAGTTCAAATAGAGCAACTCATTCATCAAAAAAACGACAAGGAATTGGAAGTTTTATTGAATGATATGCACCATGCTGATATTGCTGAGATTTTTGATGAGTTAGAAATCGAAGAGGCTATTTATATTTTCAAAATTTTAGATAGCGAAATCACTGCCGAAATTCTAATCGAACTAGAAGACGACGTTCGAGAGAAAATCCTTCAAGGTCTTTCTGCAAAAGAAATAGCCGAAGAAATAGATGAATTAGATACCGATGATGCTGCCGATATTATCTCGGAACTTTCTCAAAGTAAAAAAGAGGAAGTTATCTCCGAATTGGAGGATTTAGAACACGCCAAAGACATTGTCGATTTGTTGCGTTACGATGAAGATGAAGCGGGTGGATTAATGGGTAAGGAGTTGGTGAAAGTGAATGAAAACTGGAACGTACTTACTTGTGTTAAAGAAATGCGCCATCAGGCAGAACACGTTACTCGCGTACATTCAATATATGTAGTAGATGATGAAAATCGATTGAAAGGAAGATTGTCCTTAAAAGACTTACTAACTACTTCTACTAAAACCATGATTAGCGATGTTTACATCAAAAAAGTGGATTCTGTTAAAGTAAATACACCCAATGTAGAAGTTGCCCGAATCATGCAAAAATACGACCTAGAAGCAATTCCGGTTGTAGATGAAATGGGGCGATTAGTGGGTCGTGTAACCATTGATGACATCGTTGACGTTATAAAAGAAGAAGCGGATAAAGATTACCAAATGGCTGCGGGTATCACCCAAGATGTTGAAGCAGGTGACAGCGTTTTAGAAATGATAAAAGGACGTTTGCCATGGCTTTTAATTGGAATGGCAATAGAAATTGTGGCTTCATTTGTATTAAAACACAACCAAAAAGCGATAGAGACATTTCCAACACTTTTCATATTTGTTCCACTTCTTTCTGCAACTGCTGGAAATATTGGTGTTCAAGCCTCAGCAATTGTGGTTCAAGGATTAGCAAATGGGTCCTTAAAAGAATTTAGCAAAAATTATTTCAAAAAAGAACTAATAGTTGCCATGATTTCCGGAACCATAATATCCTTATTCTTATTGATCTTTCACTCCATAATGTTCCAGCAATACCAAGTTGGATTGGCTATTTCTATTTCAATAATAGTGGTAATCCTTTTTGCTGCAACATTAGGAACATTAGTGCCGTTATTTTTACATAAAAACAAAATTGACCCTGCAATAGCAACGGGTCCATTTATCACTACCACTAACGACGTTTTTGGAATTTTGCTCTATTTTGCTATTGCTCGATTAATATTAGGATTCTAATTAAAATAATCAAGCGTTTTGCTAAAATAAAAAAATCCGTAGTTATCTAAATTTAGATAACTACGGATTTTTCAGTTGTTGATTATTCGTTTAAAACGAAGTGTTCAAGGATAAAGACAATCCAGAACTAGTGGGTACATATCTACACACACCACCTACACAGACTAAACCATCTCTTTGTCTTCCATAATTTAAAGCTACTCGAGTGGCTTTTCTTCTGTAAGAACCACCTACATTATAATAGTGATTGCGCAAATAATCAACATCATTACCATAGTTATACATATCAGACATATAAAAAGATAACTTAGAATTTAGGTTCAATTCGGCAGTTGCACTAGCCCAATTTTTCTTGTCATGGTCTGCCCATAAATGCTCTCCAACTATACGAATAGAACGGGATGCCGTGAATTTATAGGTTGCTTCTGCTGCTAAAATATTAGTATTAACTTCGCCAGAAGTTTCTTGAATCATTTTCTTATTATAATATTGATTTACATAACTAAAGATAGATTGCCATTTGGAATTCCATTTTTTAGTTACTTCAAAATTATAATCGGTAAAATATCTTTTTCCAAAACCTAGAAAATCGGTTTTATAATCTTGTGGATTGTAAATGTAAAAAGTACCACCCAAAGCATTCCAATTAGAAAAATTAAATGCCAATTTCATTCCGTTTTTACCTCCAAGAGAAGATCCCTTTTTTACATCATAAAAAACATCAAATTGTCCGCCAATTTCCCCTGCTTTCACCAAGTCTTTATCGGCAAGAATAACATTCGGTTGTGCTTGATACACATAAATATTGGCTAAATTGTAGTGGTTTTGTTTAGTTAAACTAGGAATGAAATTCATAATTCGGTCGTTATAGGAATTCCCTTTTGCACCTCGTTCTGAAAAGAAACTCATGTTTTCTAATCGTCTAAAAGTTCCATCGACACCAAATCCTTTTTTAGAATATCCAAGGTTAAGCAATACGGCACTTCCGGGTTTAATTAAGTTGTTGTCAATTTGATCGGTAACTTGAACCACAGCATCTTTCGATTTGTAATCGTATTCGGTAGAAAGATAAAAAGAATTGTGCGTAAGACTTAATCTTCCTGCAAATCCATTAGTCAAATTATTGAATTTTGGGTTTACAATATCCGTTTTTTCATCTCTTCCTACATAAGTAAAACCGAGAGAAACATTGGTGGTTTTGTATTTCAATAAATCCGAAAGCGTTACTTCGGCATCCATGCCATAAATCTTGCTATTTGCTACATCAAAACCAGTTCGTTGTTGGCCATAAATAGATTTAAAAGTTAGGTATTTAGTAGGTTTAAAAATCACCCTTCCGCCACGTAAAGCATTGTTGATGCCTAGGGCTCTATCTTCCCAACTGCGGTAAAGCAAACCACTACCAAACTGCTCATAGAAATAACCTGCTGTAAGATCTATTTTTTCGGTTTTATATTGAATAAAATAGGTAGCAACATTAATTCCATCATATTTTGGATTCATGTTGTATAAAGCATTTTTTTCATAAGCTTCACCTTGAATTCCTGCTGTCCAATTTTTGTATTTATAATTTAAAAAAAGGAAGCTATTAGAACGCAACGGATTTTCTGGATGGGTAGTTGAGTTGTTGAATTCGTCTTTCAATCCTTTGTCATTAAGATACCATTGGGAATTGGATTCAAATCCTCCAAAAAAATTGGCTTTTTCTTTTTCCTGGGATAAAACAGTAAAGGGAACTAGTAGTAAAAGTAATTGGTATAGTTTCATAATTTATAAAGTCTTCAATTTTTCGTATAAATCTACTTCGCTACCAGGCACATAACCATTTTGAATATGTACAATCTTGTTGTTTTTCACCACAATAGTGTAGGGAATATTAACAATAGAAAGTGCTCTTTTAAAATCTTGATTAGTGTCTAATAAAATAGTGTAATCCCATTCTTTGCCATTAACTAATGGTTTTACTCTCTTTTGTGTTCTAGAATCATCGGTTGCAACAGCAATTACTTCAAAGTTTATTGTTTTTTTCCATTCTGCTTGAACTTCGTTCATTTCGTCCAATTCATTAATGCAAGGCCCACACCAACTAGCCCAAAAGGAAAACACATATAATTTATCTTTTTCGGCGAAATCATTTTTCAAAGACACTTTCTTACCATCTAAAGTAGAAAGATTTAAATCGGGTAAATTCTTTTGAGAAAAAGAATGCATTCCCATAAAAAGCAATAATAAGAGTAATTTTTTCATAAAAATCTATTTGTTATACAAATAAATGAATAAAAAGCATAAGATTAAAATATATTTTGTTTAATTTGTATTAGGTTAAAATATAATATTTCCTTATTATGAAGAAAGTTTACTTATTGAGTTTTTTGTTTGGTTCTTTTTTGTTTTCCTCTTGTGCGGATACCGTAGTTGTAGAGAATAAACCTGATGAAAGTGCTAATGCTCCTGCTATTTCAGGATACTTTAAAAAAAGAGTGTTGATTGAAGATTATACAGGTACTTGGTGTGGTAATTGTGCCAGAGTAGCCTATGCAGTAGATCAAGTTAAGTTGCAAACGGATAAAGCAGTAACTGTAGCCATTCATAATGGTAACGACCCTTATAATTTTGATGGGATTGCCCCTTTAAAAGACCTTATCTTGCCTAACAGCCCTTTGGCATTGCCTGTTTCTAGGCTAAATAGAATTAATGTTTGGACTTTCCCCGAACCAACGAATATCCAACAAGCATTAGATTTAACAGGTAATAACACCTTTTTAGGGTTAGCATTGAATTCAACGGTAGGAAATGCCACTATTAATTTAGATGTAAAAATGAAATTCGTTCAGGATTATTCCAATTTGAAATTGGTAGTATATTTATTAGAAGATAAATTAATTTACGACCAACGTAATTACACTAATTATTTTAATGGAGAAAATCCTATAATAAATTTTGAACATAACCACGTGTTGCGAACTTCTATAACTAATATATTGGGAGATGCAGTTTCTGGAACGACTAATGGAAGTACCGTTACTAAAAGTTTTTCGTTTCCAATACCTGCCAACATTTCTAATACTGCTAACATAAGTTTTGCTGCATTTTTGGTAGGAAGTGACAATGCTGTAATTAATGCAAGAGCCTCTATTGCTAATGAAAATCAAGCATTTGAGCAAAATCCATAAAATAGAATTATATTAAAACTAAAAGGTTGCTCTTAAGAGTGACCTTATTTTTTTGTAAATTTGTAAAGACTACTATTTGTAATAGTTTAATTTAAATTCGAATACAATGACTCTTTTCTCCTTAATTCAACAAATAAACATTACCGATAAAGTGAAACATGCGCCAGATGCATCCTACCAAATAGGAATTGTAATTGGTACCTTCTTGCCTTTCGTGATTTTAGTAGGAATTGCCTATTGGATGTATTATCGTGCTAAAAACAGAAACGATAACGAGTAAATTTCACTAAATTTGCAATCAAATAATTTCTCCATGAGTAAAATCCGAATTACCAAGCAATTTTCTTTTGAAACCGGTCATGCGCTTTATGGCTATGATGGAAAATGCAAAAATGTTCACGGACATAGTTATAAACTGTCAGTAACCGTTATTGGTACGCCAATTTTAGACCAATCCAATGTGAAGTTTGGAATGGTAATAGATTTCTCCGATTTAAAGAAAATCGTGCGAGAAGAAATTGTCGATCTATTTGACCATGCTTCTGTTTTTAACAAAAATACCCCTCACGTAGAATTGGCCGAAGAATTAAAAAAACGTGGTCATCATGTTATTTTAGTGGATTACCAACCTACAAGTGAAAATATGGTTATTGATTTTGCTAAGAAAATTAGCGATAGATTACCAAAAGATATTCTTTTACATTCTTTAAAATTACAAGAAACCGAAAGTTCTTTTGCCGAATGGTATGCTTCCGATAATTTGTAATTTCTTACATTTACACAATGTCTAACAAAAAGATCTACTTCGCATCCGACCAGCATTTTGGTGCTCCTACACCAGAAGCAAGTTTTCCGCGCGAACAAAAGTTTGTGGCATGGCTGGATGCGGTTAAAAAAGATGCCGAAGCCATATTTTTGTTAGGCGATTTATTCGATTTTTGGTTTGAATATAAAACTGTAGTTCCTAAAGGTTTTGTAAGGGTTCTAGGAAAATTAGCCGAAATTAGAGATAGTGGCATCCCAATTTATTTCTTCGTTGGCAACCACGATTTGTGGATGAACGACTATTTCCAAAAAGAATTAAATATCCCAGTATACCACGACAATAAAGAATTTACGATCAACGACAAAACCTTTTTAATAGGGCATGGCGATGGCAAAGGTCCTGGCGACAAAGGTTATAAACGAATGAAGAAAGTTTTTGTACATCCTTTTTCCAAATGGCTTTACCGCTGGTTGCATCCCGATATTGGCATGAAATTAGCCCAACATCTTTCGGTAAAAAACAAATTAATTTCAGGCGCCGAAGACGTGGTTTTTTTAGGAGAAGACAACGAATGGTTGATTCAATACACCAAACGAAAACTAGAAACCAAACACTACAATTACTTTGTTTTTGGTCACCGTCACCTTCCTATGATTGTCAAAGTTGGCGACAATTCTGAGTACGTTAATCTAGGCGATTGGATTGGGTACTTCACCTATGGCGTTTTCGATGGAGAAAAGTTTGAAATAAAAAAATTTGAATAAGCCTTAAACTTGTTAAAGATTTTGCCACTAAACTATTTTTATTTAACTTTGATATATGGAAGCATTAAAAATAGAAATACTCAATCCTAAAGCATTGCAATTAATTAAAGATATGCAAGACTTAAATCTTATTAAAGTTTCCGAAGATCCTGCCTCAAAACTTCAAACCTATTTAAAAAAAATGCGGAAGAACGCTAGTTCTGCTCCAAGTTTAGATGAAATAGCGACAATTGTCAAAGAGGTAAGAGTGAAACGATATGCCAAAAAATAAACAATTACGGTTGGTTATTGATACAAATCTTTGGATTAGTTTTATTATTTCCAACAAATTAAATTTACTAGATTCCATTTTGCTAAATAATAACACTAGAATTTTATTTAGTATTGAACTTATAGATGAATTAGAAGCAACTATTTCTAAACCTAAATTAAAAAAAATATTTTTCAGAATTCGGTTTGCAGGATATGCTAACTACTTTTGAACCCTACATTGATTTTATTGCGGTAAAAAGTAAAATTAAACTTTGTCGAGACTCCAAAGATGATTTCTTATTGTCTTTAGCAAGAGATGGTAAAGCAACTCATTTAATAACAGGAGATAAAGATTTACTTGATATTGGTTTTTTTGGACAAATTGAAATCTTAAATATCACAGATTTTTTGAAGAAAAATAAAAATTAAATTTTACTTCTTCAAATCTTTAACCCGTAATTGCACCGTAACATTTCCATTATATGCATTTTCATCAATGCAGTAAACGGCTTCAAAAGGTTTTTGGTTGGTTACCATTTCTAATTTAGAACCAAGATTAAAGGCAATGGCTCCAAAACCTGCGGAGTTATTTTGTTTTACAAATAACTTTAAATGTTCGTCTTCTTTCCCAAGTGGTTTTGCGTAACCAGTATCTTTAATGTTTTTTGTTACAAAAGTTGGCGTCATATTCCCTGGCCCGAAAGGCTCAAACTGACTCAATAATCGAATAAACTTCGGGTTAATATCACTAAAGTTAATCTCAGCATCTACCACTATTTCCGGAATTAATAATTCAGGTGGAATGGTATTTCGGACTTCTTTTTCAAATGCCTCTTTGAACGACAAGTAATTTTCTTCTTTCAAAGTCATTCCTGCGGCATACTTATGTCCTCCAAATTGCTCTAAATGTTCGGCACAAGCCTCCAAAGCATTGTACACATCAAAATCTTTTACCGACCGTGCCGAAGCTGCAAGTTTGTCGCCACTTTTAGTAAATACAATCGTGGGGCGGTAATAGGTTTCGGTTAATCGCGAAGCCACAATTCCGATGACGCCTTTGTGCCAATTTTCTTTATATAAAACCGTAGTGAAATTTTCTTTTTCGTTGTTGGCTTCTATTTGGGCCAGAGCTTCCACTGTAATTTGTTTGTCTAAACCTTTTCGGTCGGTATTGTGTTGTTCAATTTCAGAAGCAAATTGTTCGGCTTGATCCAAATTGTATTCGGTTAAAAGAGCAACCGCTTCATTACCATGTTTTATTCTTCCTGCAGCGTTTATTCGCGGAGCAATAATAAAAACCACATCGGTTATTGTTAATACTTGTTTTTTTACATTCTGAATTAAAGCCTTTATTCCTGGTCGAGGATTAGCATTGATAACTTCCAAACCAAATTTGGCTAAAACCCTATTTTCCCCAGTTATAGGAACAATATCGGCAGCAATGGCAGTGGCAACTAAATCCAAATAAAGCACTAAATCTTCTATAGTTTGCCCTCGATGTTCGGCAAGGGCTTGCACTAATTTAAAACCTATACCGCATCCGCAAAGTTCATCATAAGGATAAGAACAATCTTCTCGTTTTGGGTCTAAAACCGCAATAGCATTCGGCAATGCATCCCCAGGACGGTGGTGATCGCAAATGATAAAATCTATATTTTTTGCTTTAGCATAAGCGACATGATCGATGGATTTTATACCACAATCTAACGCAATAATTAAGGTAAATTCATTGTCTTCGGCAAAGTCAATTCCTTTATAAGAAATACCATAACCTTCGTCGTATCTATCGGGAATGTAGTTAGCAACATTGGGATAATAACTTCTCAAATAACTCGAAACTAACGAAACAGCAGTGGTTCCATCCACATCATAATCGCCAAAAACCAAGATATTTTCTTCGTTGGCAATTGCAGTTTCAATACGAGCAACGGCTTTGTCCATATCTTTCATCAGATACGGATTGTGTAAATCATTTAACGATGGACGAAAAAATGTTTTGGCTTGGTCGTAATTTTCCACCCCACGTTGTAGCAATAGGGTAGCAATAAGTTCGTCAATTTGAAGTTCACTTTGTAGTTTTTGAACTTTCTCTTTTTCGGGCTTTGATTTTATAGTCCAACGCATTTTAATTAGGAATTAAAAATTACGAATTATGTTTTTTGGCTTATATTTTAGCAAACATTTAAAATATAATTTAAATGTTATTCTTGCTCTTTTCTCAATTCTTTACTAATGATTTTCCCGCCAACAACCGCAACAATTTCTCCTTTGGGAGGTTTTGCTTCGTAGTGTTTAAGGACTTCTTCTGCAGTACCACGGATGGTTTCTTCGTGCAGTTTGGATAATTCTCTGGAGATAGAAACGGGTCTATCGGCACCAAAGTAGTTTACAAATTCGGCTAAGGTTTTTACTAATTTATGTGGGGATACATAAAAAATCATCGTGCGTGTTTCTTCGGCTAGAAACAAATAACGGGTTTGTCTTCCTTTTTTCTCGGGCAAGAAACCTTCAAATATAAATCGGTCGTTGGGTAAACCGCTGTTTACAAGGGCGGGTACAAAGGCAGTTGCTCCTGGCAAACAATCCACTTCAATATTATTTTCTACACAAGCTCGAGTGAGTAAAAATCCAGGGTCAGAGATGGCTGGGGTTCCTGCATCGCTTATTAAAGCAATGGTTTCGCCACCTTTCAATCGGGTGATTAAATTTTCTACCGTTTTGTGTTCGTTATGCATGTGGTGGCTGTGCATGTGGGTAGAAATCTCGTAATGTTTCAACAATTTCCCACTAGTGCGCGTGTCTTCTGCCAAGATTAAATCGGCTTCCTTTAGAACTCGAATGGCTCTAAAAGTCATGTCTTCTAGGTTTCCAATTGGCGTAGGAACAATATAAAGTTTCGACATTTAATTAAATTTATTCTCTACAATTTCCATAAATCGATCCGCATATTCTTCGCTTCCTTTCCAATTATCATAATCAGGCTTGATGATTTCTTCAATAAAATCATTAGCTTCATCATAAGTGCTAAAAGAATTTAATTGTGACAATACGCGGTTGTAATCTTCGGCACTATCAGCAAACAAATGCTTTACAAAAGCAATTCTGTCATTCATTCCAATGTTTATTGCTTTAGAATGTTGGTCGTTAAGAGACAACGGTTTTTCATCCAAAACACTTTTTAAAGATGGAGGAATCACGACATCATTTGGTTTTACAAAAATGGGCTCGCTATAATTTCCACCAAGTAAATCTTCAAATGAAATTTGTTTGGCATCTGATTTTTTATTTTCTACTTTTTCTTCAACAACATCTTCTTTTGGAGCCTCAGCAGCCAATTCAAATATTGGTTCAAAATTCATTTCTTCTAATGCTGGTTTAGGAAGTCCTTCCTCTTCTTCATTTGCAATTTCTGAAACAAATTTCTCTTCATTTTCATCATCTTCAATTTCATTATCTTCTGTTTCCGAATCGGTTTCGTCAATAACTTCTATTTCAGGAGTTGCTTCTGCAACAGTTTCTTCTATAACAGGAGCAACTTCTACAGGTTTCATTTCCGTTTCTAATGAAGCAGTAACTTCTTCGTTTGTAGATAATTTTTCGTTTAAATCTTCTTGGGTAATTTCCGATTTAACTTGCTCGTAATTATCACCATAGAATTTTAATACAGATAAAGTTTCGTATAATTTTCTAGATTCTAGATACAATTGATCTATTTCCGATTTATTTTTTAGTTTTAAAACCCGGTGCGCAAGGCTTATTAATTCGGCTTCCAATCTTTTTTTCATAACTTTAAAATTATAGTGACTAACTTATCTTATTTTATAATAAATTTGTTTCGATACAAAGTAATAAAAACAAATCCTTTTTTAAGGTCTAAAAATACAAAATGTTTCTCGAAAATACTGTAAATCATAAAGAACAATTTGGCTGGATTGAAGTAATCTGTGGCTCGATGTTTTCGGGAAAGACCGAAGAACTTATTCGTAGGTTGCGCAGAGCACAATTTGCCAAGCAAAAAGTAGAGATTTTTAAGCCTGCCATAGACACCCGTTACGACGAAGAAATGGTAGTTTCTCACAACAAAAACGAAATCCGTTCTACGCCAGTTCCTGCTGCTGCCAATATTGCAATTTTGGCGCAAGGATGTGACGTGGTTGGTATTGATGAGGCTCAGTTTTTTGATGACGAAATAGTGAAAATCTGTAACGATTTGGCCAATTCTGGAATTCGAGTAATCGTTGCAGGATTGGATATGGACTTTAAAGGAAATCCCTTTGGACCCATGCCGGCACTAATGGCAACTGCTGAATACGTGACTAAAGTTCATGCCGTTTGCACCCGCACCGGAAATTTAGCCAATTATAGTTTTAGAAAAGCCGATAGTACTAATTTGGTTTTATTAGGAGAAACCGAAGAATACGAGCCATTAAGTCGTGCCGCTTATTATAGAGCAATGCGAGAAAACTTGGAAGTTAAAGATGCCGAGCATTTAAAAGGCGATGTTAAAAAATAGTTTTTATAAAAAAGCTATTTTTAGTATACCGTAAATGGCGATAATTATGTTATTGAGGTTTACAATAAAAAATAAATAAGTATTGTTATGGATGTAAGAATTGTTATTAAAACTGATAAAAAAATCATTATTGATGCTAAAAAATTAGCTGCTAGTAAAAAAATTAGTTTATCCAAAATGGTCGAGTCTTACTTAAGAGATTTAGTAGATGGAAAAGAAGATCTAATAATTTATAAAAAATAATTATTCAAACTTGACACTCTCCATCCGAAATATAATCCCAATTCTAAAAGCCAAATTTGTTGGCAAAAACGATATAGCCATTATTGATTCAATCTCTATTGATAGCCGTTCGTTGCAAAATACCAGCAGTACGTTGTATTTTGCGCTTCTTGGCCCCAATCATGACGGACACCACTATGTTGCCGAATTATTAGAACAAGGCGTACTAAATTTTGTAGTCAGTTATATTCCATCCAATTTACAAGGCAAAGCCAATTTTTTAGTGGTCGAAAATACTTTGCAAGCCCTACAAACCTTTGCAGCAGCCTACCGAAATGATTTTGATTTTCCTGTTATCGGAATTACCGGCAGCAACGGAAAAACCATCATCAAAGAATGGTTGAATTTCTTGTTAAGCCCCGATTATAATATTATTCGTTCTCCCAAAAGTTATAACTCCCAAGTGGGTGTGCCGCTTTCTGTTTTAGGAATCAACGAAAAACACAACCTCGGAATTTTTGAAGCCGGAATTTCAACCGCCAATGAAATGGCCAATCTTCAAAGAATCATCCAACCAACCATCGGGATTTTATCCAATATAGGGTCGGCTCACGACGAAGGGTTTCACGATGCTGGAGAAAAAATTAAAGAAAAATTAAAACTTTTTAGTTCGGCTGAAGTTTTAATTATGAATAAAAACCGAACTATTGAAGCCTTTTTAAATCCTAAAATAAAAACCTTCACTTGGAGTTCTGAAGACGGGAAAGCCGATGTTTTTGTAATTGCAAAAGAAAGCCCCGACAAAACCGAACTTAAAATCACGTATCAAAAACTTTGTTTTACAGTAACCATTCCGTTTTCCGACCAAGCGTCTATAGAAAACGCCTTGCAATGCTTGATGGTGATGTTGTATTTTAGATACGATCAAGATATTATTCGCCAACGCATGTTACTGTTGTATCCAGTTGAAATGCGGTTAAAAGTTAAAAACGGAAGCAACAACACAACCATCATTGACGACAGTTATAGTTCCGATTTTCAGTCCTTAAAAATAGCATTAGATTTTTTAGAAAATCAAAAGCAATTCAAAAAGAAAACCTTAATACTTTCGGATATTGTTCAATCGGGTTTAGTTACCGAAGAGTTGTATTCTAAAGTTTCCCATTTAATTGTTTCCAACAAAATCAACCGAGTGATTGCTATCGGAAAAACTATTGCTGGATTCAAAAGTAAGTTTCCAAATTGTTTAGCATTTGAAACCACCGAAAAATTTCTGGAAGGTTTCGATAAAATTCCATTCGAAAACGAAACCATATTAGTAAAAGGAGCACGACATTTTCATTTTGAAGAAATCGTTTCTCTTTTAGAAGAAAAAACACACGAAACAGTTTTAGAAATCAATCTGAATGCCATCAGTCATAACTTGAATTTCTTCAAATCCAAGTTGAACCCAGACACCAAATTAATGGTAATGGTAAAAGCATTTAGTTATGGCAACGGCGGTTTTGAGGTAGCCAAATTACTTTCGCACCACAAAGTAGATTATCTAGGTGTGGCTTTCGCCGATGAAGGAATCTCCCTTCGATTGGCAGGAATCGATTTGCCAATTATGGTCTTGAATCCCGAAAGCACAAGTTTTACCGCCATTATTCAGCACCAATTGGAACCCGAAATTTATTCAATAAAAGGCTTAAACGCATTCTTAAAACTTGCCGAGCAAAAGAAATTAAAAAACTTCCCAATCCATATAAAACTGGATACTGGCATGCACCGATTAGGATTTGAAGAAGAAAACCTACCCGAATTAATTGCAAAATTAAAAGATAATAAAAGAGTAGTTGTAAAAAGTATTCTATCCCACTTGGCAACGAGTGATGATATGAAATTTATAGATTTCACCCTTTCACAAATAAAATTATTTGAAAAAATGTCTTCTACCCTAATGGGAGAATTACAAATAAACCCAATTCGACACCTACTAAACACCTCTGGAATTTCAAATTTTCAACAAGCACAATACGACATGGTGCGTTTGGGGATAGGGCTTTACGGAGTTTCCAACGACGAGGAAGAACAAAAGTTATTAGAAAATGTAGGAACCCTAAAATCCATCATTTCGCAAATACGAACTATTGATGCTGGTGAAAGTGTAGGCTACGGAAGAAAGTTCCAAGCCGTTACAACCACTAAAATTGCCACCATTCCTATAGGTTATGCCGACGGAATTTCACGCCATTGGGGTAATGGCAACGGTTATGTGGTCATAAAAAACAAAAAAGCACCAATAGTTGGAAGCATTTGTATGGACATGTTAATGGTAGATACCACCGATATAGAATGCAAAGAAGGCACCGAAGTTATTATTTTTGGAGAGTCCCCAAGCGTTTCCTACATGGCTAAAAAATTAGACACTATCCCTTATGAAATCATGACGAGCATCTCCCAAAGAGTGAAACGAGTTTTCTACAGAGAGTAATATTTTTCCTATTTTTATCTTTTTGACAAATATTTTTATAACTTTGATTTTCAAATAGTATTAACCTTAAAAAACAAAGTTTTATGTTAAAAGAATTCAAGAATTTTATCATGACGGGTAACGTTGTCGAATTTGCAGTTGCTGTAATTATGGCTGGCGCTATAGGTGCTGTCGTAACAGGTTTTGTTGGCGACATCATTATGCCTATCGTTGGGCATTTCTCTGGCGGAATGGATTTTTCTTCCATTGCAATCACGCTAGACGAAGCCACCAAAAAAGCCGATGGCACTGCAGTTCCTGCTAATGTTATCGCTATTGGTAAATGGATTAACACTATTATTAGTTTACTAGTGGTTGGATTTGTGATGTTTATCATCGTGAAATCGTACAACAAATTAAAAAAACCTGTGGTGGCTGCAGCCCCATCTGGACCTTCTCAGGAAGAATTGCTTACTCAAATTAGAGATTTATTGAAAAAATAATCAATCTACTACCATATAACCTACTAGAAACCGCTTCCTTTTGGAGGCGGTTTTTTTATGAAGCGAATGGCTTGCGCATTTTAGTAAACGTCATTCCCGCTTTTCGCACCGCACGGCGGATTGCTTCAATCGGGGCTAGACAGGTTATGTCTTTTATGAAAATAAAATTTCAAAAGAAACCTCTGCGCAAAATTAACCTTCTGACCAAAGAAGAATCTAAAACATAGTAGTGCCAAGACTTTCATTAAATATAAGTTTGCTTTATAGCATAGTACTTATCCTCCAGCTCAGAACTTCTACACAAATTTTGTAGAGTATTTCTTATGAATTTTGCATCTATTCAATACCACTGCTAACTAGCCCCGATAGAAATGAAAATAAAAAATGCTTCCCGTGTTGGGAAGCATTTTTTATTGTAATGTATAGCGGGAATGACGTTTACTAAAATGCGCAAGACATTCGCTGCTAATGAAAAAAATCGCGATTTTTATAATACCTAACAGGTTGAAAAAAACCTGTTAGGATAGGTGCTAAATTGCTTTGCTAAGATGAGATTTGACCATTACTTAACCATTGGAAATCCTTTAGAACGCATAAGAGCATCTACCTTGGCATCTCTACCACGGAAGGAACGGAAGGCATCACCTTGATCGGTAGTGTTTCCGGAGCTAAAAACGAATTTTAAAAGGCGTTTGGCTACTTCTTTGTCGTAAGGACCTTTAGCTTCGGTGAAGGCTTCGTAGGCATCGGTACAGATTACGTCGGCCCACAGGTAACTGTAATACCCTGCAGAATATTCATCGCTAGAAAAAATGTGCCCGAATTGTGGGATACGATGGCGCATAACGATTTCGGAGGGCATGTTTAACTCGGCTAAAGTGTTGGTTTCAAAAGCATCAGGATTGATGGCTTTGGTGCCTTCCATGTGCAATTTCATATCGATTAAGGCACTTGAAATTAACTCAACGGTGTTGAATCCTGCATTGAAATGGGATGCTTTTTCAATTTTATCCAACAAGGCTTGCGGCATTGGTTGGTTGGTTTTGTAGTGCAGTGCATAGTTTTTTAAGACTTCGGGAGTAGAAAGCCAGTTTTCTAGTATTTGAGAAGGGAATTCTACGTAATCTCTAGCAACGTTTGTTCCAGCTAGGGTTGGGTAATTTACGTTAGAACACAAACCGTGAAGGGCATGACCAAATTCGTGGAATAAAGTGCTGGCATCGTCCCAAGAAATAAGTACGGGTTCGCCTGGGGCTGCCTTGATGAAATTGGCGTTATTAGAAACAATTGTTGGTACCTCGCCATTGAATTTTTCTTGGGTACGGTATTCGTTCATCCAAGCACCTGAGCGTTTTCCTTTGCGTGCATAAGGATCAAAATACCAAAGACCTACATTTTTTCCGGTGGTTTTATTGAGCACTTGGTACACGGTAACGTCTTCTTGGTATACAGGAACATCGGTAACTTTTACAAATTTTAAATCGAATAATTCGCCTGCTACCCAAAACATTCCTTCACGCAATTTGTCTAATTGCAGGTATTGTTTTACTTGGTTTTGGTCTAGATCGTATTTGTCTTTTCTAACTTTTTCGGCATAAAAGCGGTAATCCCAAGGTTGGATTTTGAAGTTTCCTCCTTCGGCATCTACTATTTTTTGCATGTCGGCAACCTCAACTTTTACTTGTGCTACTGCAGGCTTCCAGATGTCCATCATTAATTTCATGGCATTGGCAGGATCTTTCGCCATAGTATTGGACAATTTCCAATGGGCATGAGAAGCAAAGCCCATTAGTTTGGCGCGTTGTGCACGAAGAGTAAGAATTTGGGTGATTAGTGCGTTATTGTCTTGTGCATTGCCATTATCGCCACGATTGACAAACATGCGCCATACTTTTTCGCGCAATTCTCTGTTGCTAGAATACGTAAGGAATGGCTCTACAGAAGAACGGGTGTTGGCAACTGCTCCCAAACTAGAAAGTTTGTGTTCGGTAGCACTTGCAGTGGCAGCACTTTTTAATTCGGGTGTTAAACCTGCAAGGTCGGCATCGGAAGTTAATTCGACGTATTGGTTGTTTTCTTCGGAAAGTAAATTCTGACTGAACTTAGTGTACAATCCTGCTAGTTGTTGGTTTAACAAACTTACTTTGGCCTTGGTTGCAGTATCTAATTTGGCTCCCGCATAAACAAAATTATCATAAATAACTTTAACCAATCGTTGTTGTTCTTTAGTTAATTTGGCTTTGTCTTTCGAATTATAAACGGCTTGAATGCGCTTAAACAACTTAGTGTTTTGGTTTATTTTATCGGAAATCTCCGCCAATTTTGGTTCCATTTCGGCTTCTATAGGCTCGAATTCTGGGCTGTTCCTATTAGAACTGTAAATTCCGTAGACGGCATAGACTCTATTGAGTTTTTTTCCGGTTTTTTCCAAAGCAGCAATAGTGTTTAGAAACGTTGCAGGCTTGGTGTTATTGGCAATAGCGTTTACCTCATCCAATTTTTCTTGCATTGCAAACTCTAAAGCGGGTTTTAAATCGGAAACTTTGTATTGGTTAAAAGCGGGAACGCCACCATAATTGCCTGCCCAATCTTTTAAAAGGACATTGTCTTTACTGTTTTGTGCATTCATAGTTAGTACTGTAGTAGTAATCAAAATGGAAGTTATTATTTTTTTCATAAGGTTGTTCATTTGAAAAACAAATATAAGGAAAAGATTTTGGTTTGGGGTTGTAGGTTGTGGGTTGTAGGTTGTAGGTTTTGGGCAGTAGTGGTTTATTTACACAGATTAACCGAATTTTTAAATTCAAGGGTTTAAAAAACTTTTAGAATTTGCGAAATCTGTGAAATCTGCGGGATAAAATCATTTCAAACCATTAAGATATTAAGTTTCATTAAGCCTTAATGGAACTTAATATCTTAATGGTTTGATTTTTTTATTTAGTAACTATTTAAAATAATATCTTTGGACTTTAGCAAAATGGGGTTAACTCTTTCCATAAACAAATTGAAAAATGCAAACAAAAAACCGTTGTGCTTGGTGCGAAAAAGATGATTTATATCGGAAGTACCACGATGAGGAATGGGGTAAACCTATTTATGATGACCAACAACTTTTTGAATTTTTAATCTTGGAAACTTTTCAGGCTGGATTGAGTTGGTATATGGTTTTGAAAAAACGAGATAACTTTCGTAAGGCTTTTGCCGATTTTGATTACCGAAAAGTAGCACAATATGATGAAGAGAAAATTCAGGAATTGCTATTGGATGCCGGAATTATTAGAAACAAACTTAAAGTAAGAGCCGCCGTTGCTAATGCTATTGCATTTATAGAAGTGCAAAAGGAATTTGGAAGTTTCTCTAATTATATTTGGAAATTTACCGAAGGAAAACCTATAGATAACAATCCGAAAACACTTAAGGAGATTCCTGCTTCTACGCCACTTTCGGATGCTATTAGTAAAGATTTAAAAAAACGCGGATTCAAATTTGTAGGCACTACAGTAGTTTATGCACACATGCAAGCGACCGGAATGGTGAACGATCATGTGGAGGGTTGCTGGACGAGGGATTAGTGATCAGTGGTCAGTTTGCAGTTTTTTAAAATCTTCATGAATAGATCTCTGGAGATTTCAAAAGCACCTAATTTTTCTAAATGGTCGTTGTGTACTTGGCAATCTAAAAGTTTGTAATTATGAACTTTCAAATATTCTATCAACTTTACAAAGGCAACTTTACTGGCGTTCGGCACTTTAGAAAACATGCTTTCGCCACAGAAAACGTGTCCTAAATCTACTCCATACAATCCGCCTACTAATTCGTTATTTTGCCAAACTTCAAAGGAAATAACTTTCCCTAATTGGTGCAATTGGGTATAGGATTTTATTATTTCTGCAGAAATCCAAGTGCCTTGTTGCTCTTTACGTTCTATCGTTTGGCAATTAGAAATTACGGCAGCAAAATCTTGGTTGATGGTTACTTCAAAACTATTTCTGTTGAGGATGTTACGCATACTTTTCGAAACTTTATAATCCAAAGGATTCACCACCATTCGTTCTGGCGGAGCCCACCAAAGTATAGGATCGTCGGCATCAAACCACGGAAAAATGCCTTTGGTATAAGCCAACAACAATCGCTCTACCGACAAATCACCACCCACAGCCAAAACACCTTCGTAATTGGCTTCTTCTACTGGCGGGAAAAATAGTTCTTTGGTTAGGAAATACATATTCAATATCAATGGCAAAAATCAACTTCAATAACAATTACAAAAATCAACTTCAAATTCAAAAAAATAAAAATTTCAATAAAAAAGCCAGAAATTCAAGTACTACTTAAACTTCTGACTTCCATCTTCTGACTTCTAACTTATTAGAAAGGTAAATCGTCGTGTTCTTCTTCTTTGAAATCCGTTGCTGGAGCAAATGCTTCGGCTGCTGGCATTGGAGGCATCGCTTGAGATGCTGGTGCTGCTGCTTGATTTTTTTCGATTCTCCAACCTTTGATAGAATTGAAATATTTAGTTTCTCCTTGTGGATTAACCCATTCTCTTCCTCCTAAATTGATGGAAACTTTTACGTCTTCACCAACAGTAACATTATTTAATAAATCGCATTTGTCTTGAACAAATTCAATCATGATGCTTTGTGGATACTGCTCGTCGGTAGTAACTACTAATTCTCTTTTTTTAAATGTTGGACTTACTTGTTGTTCTCCTCCAACCACTTTTACTTTTCCTGATACTTCCATAATTATTCTAAATTTATTGTTTTGCTAAAAGCACTTTCCAAGCAGTTAGCGCTTCATTTTTATCTAAATATTCTTTGGCCAATTGGTGTTTTTTCATTTCATCATCGGCACTCAAAACTCCTTTTACTTCAAAATTTTGTTTTACAAATATAGTAATTTCTTCTTCTGTAGGCAATGCTTCCACATTTCCTAATTTTCCTAAATCATTTCCTTTAAATATAGGGCTTTCCTTGACAAAATCCGGAATGGCATCTACTCCAATTCCTAAAGTTGCTAGTGGTTTTTCGACTTCAAAAAGGCCTTGGTTGGCTCTAGAATACCAATTGCCTCCCAAACGAGAAACCAAATCAATTTTCACAGGATCAATTATTCCATTGGCATCCAAAACTGCTTCGTTAATATGAATTTTTACTACTTCGCAAATAATCATATTTCCGGCACCACCTTCTGTTCCAAGGGGGATTATTTGGTTCACAACACATTCAAATTGGACTGGGCTTTCGGCTACACGATAGGGCTTCACTAACTCGGAAGGGATTGCAGTTAGTCCGGCTTTTTCAAATTCATTTACGCCATCGGCATATTCAGTACTGGACAACGACATTTGTTGCACCATATCAAAATTCACCACATTAATAACCACTTGCTTGGTGTCTTGGCAATTGATCAGAGTATGCTTGATAGAATTATCGCGGACGCGTCGAGCAGGTGAAAAAACTAAAATTGGCGGATTGGCACTAAAAACATTGAAAAAACTAAACGGAGATAAATTCGGTTTCCCATTTTTATCTATCGTACTTGCAAAAGCAATAGGCCTAGGTGCAATGGCACTTTGCAAATAGCCTTGCAATTTGGCTGTAGAAATTTCTTTAGGATCAATAGTTAGCATGGTTTCAATTTTTACAAATATAAGAAATGCAATGGCAAAATTCAATGGCAATTTCAAAAATCAAATTCAATAAATAGATGCTTTCAGATACTCTAGTTTTTTTGCCACAGATTGTACAGATTCTTACGGATTATATAATGTAATAAAAAAATGAAATCTATATAATCCGTGCAATCTGTGGCGAAAAAATAGGTTTCCTTATGCCATTTTCCCACAGCAATTATTTTTTTCTTACTTTTAAACAAAAATTTGTCCATGCAGTTTTCCGATAAAAGAAATAGTACACGTTGGGTTATTATTCTCGCATCCTTTTTAATCGTTACCCTTATTTTGTGGAATACTTATTCTTTCTTTCAAATATTTAAAAATGAAGAGCGGGTAAAAATGGAACAATGGGCCTTGGCATTGAAAACATTAAACAACGCCGATGTTAATGCCGATACCGAATTGCCGTTGAAAATCATTCAAAATGCAAGTATCCCGATTATTGTTACCCAAGACAACAAAATAATTAACCATATAAATATTGAAGAAGATATTTCCAATGATAAAAATAAACTTGCGGGCTTTTTAGAGAAATTAAAATCAGAAAACGATGCCATAAAGATGGAATATTCTCCTGGTAAATTTCAATATTTATACTACGGAAATTCTTCTTTATTGAATAAATTAAAATACTACCCAATTGCTTTGTTGCTTATTATTTTTCTTTTTGGAGCCTTAGTGTATAACTTTTATAAAAGTACCAAAATGGCAACCCAAAACAAACTTTGGGCTGGTATGGCAAAAGAAACTGCGCACCAAATTGGCACTCCTTTATCGTCATTAATTGGTTGGCTCGAAATTATGAAAGCCGATAATGTTTCGGAAACTATAATTGTAGAAATTGAAAAAGACATTAACCGATTGCAAACAATTACTGATCGATTTTCTAAAATTGGCTCAGAACCTATAGTAGAAAAAAAGGATGTTATTGAAGAAACGCATAATTCTTTTGATTATTTAAAGTCCCGATTTTCACATCAAGTTACCTTTGATTTTGTTGCTCCCAAAGAACCCATTTTTATTTCCTTGAATCCCGAATTGCACAGTTGGACGATAGAAAATTTAATGAAAAATGCCATTGACGCCATGAAAGGGAGGGGCGCATTAACTCTTGCAATTGAAAAAGAAGGGCAACACGTTAGGATAAACATTACCGACTCTGGAAAAGGGATTCCGAAGAATCAATTTAAAAGGGTTTTTGAACCAGGATTTACCACCAAAAAACGTGGTTGGGGATTGGGCTTATCCCTAACCAAACGTATTGTAGAAGAATACCACAAAGGAAAAATAAAAGTAGCGCATTCTGAAATTGGAGTGGGAACTACGATGCAGATTTCGTACAAGTTGGGGTAAAAAGAAGTTTTCTGCAATAACTCAACGAAACTTACTCATCATTAATTTTCTTCCCACGAAACCTTTGCTTAAATAAGTATCTAGAAATGTTTTTTGCTTATCGGTTTGTTCCACAGCATCCAAAATCATTTTCTTTAAATTCTTTAAATTCGAAGTGTTTTCGTTACCCACAAAACCAATGTTGTAAACATCTTCTTTGCATTTATTCATTTTATCCGATAACTCTTGCATGTTTTTTCGCAGCACTTCATCGGTTTGTTCGGGTTTGAATTTGTTAAATCGAAATCGTGAAAAATCATTCAACAAACCTATTGCTTCATTGTAATTATTTACAACCGCATTTAATTTTTCGATGTTATTATTTGCTTTTAAAATTGTAAAATCTTTCTTTTTAAAATTATATTGGTCTATAATCAACTTATTTTGCAAGCCGTTTTTCTCAATTCGTTCTGCTGCTTCAAAGGCTTTATCCGAATCGGATAAACTATCAAATCGATTTATTTGGGTTTGATAATCAAAAATAATTTTTGCGTTTTTAGGGTCTTTTTTACCACCATAAAACTCGGCATTGGTAATAGGAGTCGCCAGAAATTGCCACAAAAAATCAAAAGGCATGTGAGAAAGAATAAATTGACTAGGTTCGGCTTTGAAAAAAGAGTTGTTTAGCTTCTTTATATACTTTTGGTTTAAAACATAGCCCGAACCCCAAGTAGGATCAAACAATAACCATTTGCCATCCAATTGCGAAGCACACCACGCATGTCCAAGAGTTGCAATTTTCCCGAATTGTTTGGTATAACCTTCAATAACATAAGTGCGAACTCCAACTTTATTGGCTAAATCATTAAAAACCGCTGCATAGTGCATGCAAACTCCTTTTCTAGAATCTAGTGCCGACTTGATTTTAAACTCCTCCG
The DNA here is from genome assembly GCA_947451525.1 of Flavobacteriaceae bacterium. Taxonomy (GTDB): domain Bacteria; phylum Bacteroidota; class Bacteroidia; order Flavobacteriales; family Flavobacteriaceae; genus Flavobacterium. The sequence continues at coordinate 2,023 of CANFZM010000001.1, read as the reverse complement.
TTTGGTTCGGATCTTGGTTTAACATGTTCACCACATCATAACTAATAGTGGATGCCGTCCAAAAGAAAACTGCCCGAATTTTATCATTAGGAGCTTTAAAATTACTAGAAATATAATCGGCAATTTTAGTGGTAGAAGTGGTAAGACTATCTGGAATTTGTGTCATTTTTTTGTCCACAGCTTCGTATTGCCCATAACTGAAGCAGGAAAGGAACAGAAAAAGAAAACAATAATTTTTCATGAATAATTGCCTTTAGATATAAAAATAAATTCCACTAATTTAAAGAAAATTAATGGAATTGATTCGTTATTTAACGTATTATAAATTGGCTTGAACCGCTTTTACAATGCTTTCAAATTCTTCTTTGGTAAGTGTTACTTTATTTTGAAAACGCATTTCGTCCATTTCGTTTAACGGAATTAGATGCACGTGTGCGTGAGGCACTTCAAGGCCAATAACCGCCATGCCAATTCGTTTGCACGGTATTGCTTTTTCAAGTGCAACTGCAATTTTTCTAGAAAACTGCATTAAACCAAGATATAGATCCTCTTCCATATCAAAAATCTTATTGATTTCTTGCTTCGGAATACACAGAGTATGTCCTTTTGCATTGGGGTTTACATCTAAAAAGGCCAAAAAGTGTTCGTCTTCGGCTATTTTATAACACGGAATTTCTCCGTTTACTATTTTGGTAAAAATACTAGACATGATTAGTCTCTAGAAATTTCTAAAACTTCAAATTTCAATACGCCATTAGGAACCGTGATTTCGGCAAATTCACCAACTGATTTTCCTAATAAACCTTTCCCGATAGGAGAAGTTACCGATATTTTTCCTGTTTTTAAATCGGCTTCACTTTCGGCAACCAAGGTATAGGTCATTTCCATTCCGTTGGTTTGGTTTTTAATTTTTACATTAGATAAAACCAAAACTTTAGAGGTATCCAAATGACTTTCGTCAATTAGTCTTGCATTAGAGTGCACTTCTTCCAACTTAGCAATACGCATTTCCAACATTCCTTGTGCTTCTTTGGCAGCATCGTATTCGGCATTTTCAGATAAATCACCTTTATCTCTAGCCTCTGCAATGTCTGCGGATGCTTTAGGGCGCATCACGCTTTTTAAGTGATCTAATTCTTCTTTTAATTTTTTCAGGCCTTCTGCGGTGTAATAAGATACAGTGCTCATAATTTATTTCTTTATTTACTTCAAGTTTTAGCAACTATGTTAAAACGAAGTTATTATTTTGTAATTCGTATACTAAACTAATTTTCAAACGTTATCCTAAAATAGAAAAAATCCCATCAAGACGGGATTTCTTTTTTCAAAGATAAATATTTTGTATATTAAATTCCTACTTTTGTATTATAATACCATACAAAGTTAATTAAATTAATTTTTTAAACGAATCTTTTGATAAATTTTTTAAAATGAAAAAAATACTTTTCCTTATTCTTCTTTCGGGGTTTATTTTTGGATGTAGCAAAGACAAGTTTAGCAACAACAACCCTTTTTTGCCCAACTATAGTTTTTCTATGGATGTAAATAAAAATTTGCCTAGTTACAGCGGATTAAATTTTGCCGGAAATGCCGTTAAGGCCTATCCTGCGAATGGTCCATCTAGGGGAGTGATTATTTTTAACACTGGAGGTACTTATAATGCTTGGGATGGTGCTTGCCCTAACCAAGATTTAACTACTTGTTCCACCTTATCTATAAGCGGCTCTAATGCTAATTGCCCTTGCGGAAGTGAAAATTATAATTTGTTTACAGGCCAAAGTGCCGGAAAACAATATCCTTTAAAACAATACCGAGTAGAAGTTAACGGCGATATAATTCGGGTTTATAACTAATAAAAAAGCCAAGTTTGATAGTTGAACATGCCCCAAAAAGTTAGACACTATTTGGGGCATTTTTATGGAAAGAAAAGTTAAATATGACTATGCATTTAAATTAGAATGTGTAGATTTGGTTTTAAAGAAACATTATTCAGATGGATATGTTTCAAAATTGAAGCAGATTC